>DAOTYQ010000212.1:0-7829 GCA_034434735.1 Chloroflexota bacterium | reverse complement strand
TGCCCGCCTCCTCGTCGAACACGGCATCAGCGGCCTCCCCGTCGTCGACGCCGAGGGGCGAGTCCTCGGGGTCGTCTCCGAGGGTGATCTCATCGTCAAGGAGCGCGGCCCCGAATCCGGACGACCACGGCTCCTCGGGGCCCTCCTCGGCGACCGGAGCCGCGCCGCCCTCTCGAAGGTCGAGGCCCGGACGGCCGGCGACGCGATGACGAGCCCGGCGGTGACCATCGAGCCCGGTGCCCCGATCCGGGCGGCCGCGGCCCTCATGGTGGAGCGCCAGGTGAACCGCCTCCCCGTCGTCGAGGACGGTCGCCTCGTCGGCATCGTCACGCGGGCCGACCTCGTCCGGACCTTCGTCCGGAGCGACGCCGACATCGGGCGGGAGGTCGTCGAGGGCGTCATCCTCCGGGCGATGTGGCTCGATCCCCACCTCCTCGAAGTCCAGGTCGAAGGCGGCGTCGTCCGGGTGAGTGGCCGGGTGGATCGGCGATCCGACGCCCGGATCCTCGAGGAGCTCATCCGTCGGGTCGAGGGGGTCGTCGACGTCGAGGTCGCCGTCGAGTGGAACGTCGACGACGAGCGCCGACCGCCGCCGCCAGGCGACATCGATCATCCGGCTGCCTTCACTGCCCCGCGCTGAGCGACCGGGCCGCCCGCGCTGGCTGGCCGCCCCGTCCCGGGAGGCATCGCCGCCGTGGGGAGGCGCGGACGGCCGCCGACGTCCAGGGGATCCCTCGGGGGCGCCGTCCGGCTCGACGAGAGCGCCTACCGAGGCGCGTCGCTGGGGCGGTCCGGCTCGGAGGGCGCAACCGGCCCCGACCCTTCGGGCTCGCCGCGCTCCTCGGACGGCTCGGGCAGCTCGGGCGGCGGCCCGCCCGGCGCCGGCGGTTCGGGCGGTCCACCCGGCTCCGGCGGCGGCCCCCCGGGTTCCGGTGGCGGCCCGCCCTCCTCGGGGGCCTCCTCCTCGGCTTCCTCCCCCGCCTCCTCCGCTTCGGCTGGTCCTGCTTCCTCCTCGCCCCGACCGTACTCCCGGGCCGTTCGGGCGAAGGTCTCGAGGCGGGCGTCGACGAGGGCGTTGACGGTCCCCTCCGGCCAGCGACCGTCCGGGCCCCGCTCGCCGGCCGGGAGGCCGGTCAGGAGCTCGAGGGCCTCGTCGACCGTCGTCACCGACCAGATGTGGAAGCGGCCCTCGGCGGCCGCGGCGACGACGTCGGCCCGGAGCATGAGGTGGGAGACGTTCGCCGCCGGAATGACGACGCCCTGGTCGCCGGTCAGGCCGCGGGCCGCGCAGACGTCGAAGAAGCCCTCGATCTTCTCGTTGACGCCGCCGATGGCCTGGACGGCACCGTGCTGGTTCACCGAGCCGGTGAGCGCGATCCCCTGTCGAAGCGGGACGTCGGCGATGGCCGAGATGAGGGCGCACAGCTCGGCGAGCGAGGCGCTGTCGCCCTCGACCCCACCGTAGCTCTGCTCGAAGACGAGCGACGCCCGGAGCGAGAGGGGCTTGTCCGCGGCGTACCGCCCACCGAGGAACCCGGCGAGGATCATCACCCCCTTGCTGTGGATCGGCCCGCCGAGGTCCACCTCCCGTTCGATGTCGACGACCTCGCCAGACCCGAGTCGGACCCGGGCCGTGATCCGGGTCGGCCAGCCGAAGGCGTCCTCGCCGAGCTCGTAGACGGAGAGGCCGTTCACTTGGCCGACGGCGGCCCCGACGGTGTCGACGAGGAGGATCCCCCGCCGGAACTGCTCGCCGAGCCGCTCCCGAAGCCGACCGACCCGCCGGACCTTGGCGTCGATGGCAGCCTGGACGTCGGCCGCGGTGACGACCGGGCGGCCCGCCTGGCCGGCGAAGTAGTCGGCCTCGACGAGAAGGTCGTTGAGGCTCCGCATGTGGGTCGAGACCTTCTCGGCATCGCCGGCATCTCGGGCAGCGGCCTCGATGACCCGGGCGACGCCACCGGAGTCGAAGGCTCGAAGCCCCGCCCGGCGGGCCAAGCCGGCGATCAGGCGGGCGTAGATGCGATCCGTCTCCGAGCTCCGATCGACGTCCTCGCTGAAGTCGGCCGGGACCTTGAAGAGCTCGAGGAAGTCGGGGTCGCGGGCAGCGAGAAGGTAGTAGAGGAGGCGATCGCCGATGAGGGCGACCTTCACCGAAAGGGGGATCGGCTCCGGCTCCAAGGAGACCGTCGAGACGAGGGCGAGGGCCTGGCCGAGCGACTCGATCCGGAGCTCCTGGGCTCGGAGCGCCCGCTTCAGCCCCTCCCAGGCGTAGGGCTCGAGGAGGACCTTCCGCGCGTCGAGGATGAGGTAGCCGCCGTTGGCCCGATGGAGGGCGCCCGGCTTGATGAGGGTGAAGTTCGTGACGAGGGCGCCGAGCTGGCTGATGTGCTCGATCCGACCGACGAGGTTGGCGAAGGTGGGGTTGTCCTCGTAGACGACGGGCGCACCGGTTCGGCCATCGTGGTCGACGATGAGGTTGACGGTGTAGCGGCGGAGCGAGGCGACCTCCTCGGCGGCGAGGGCGCGGATCGCCGGCGGGGCGGTCGTGTCGGTCGCTGTCGCCGCGGCGAGGAAGTCCTCGGCGTGGGCGATGACGTCGGCCTCGACCTGGCTCAAGTAGTCAAGGACGGCCGGCAGGTCGGCGAAGGCAGCCCGGACGGCTTCGATGAGCGGCGACGCCGTCGAGCGGATGACCTCGCGATTGAGGGCCTGCAGCTGCTGGCGACCCTCCCGCTCCCAGGACGGGATGTGCCGGAGGAGCATCTGGAGCTCGGCCTCGAGCCGGCTCAGGTTCTGGCGGCGCCGCTCCTGCTCCTCGGGCGGGAGTTGGCGGAACTGCTCGGGGGTGATGACCTCGTCGCCACGCACCATGGCCAGGCCGAGACCCATCGGCGTTCGGAGGAGGGCGACGTCGAGCTCGCGGGCCCGCTTCTCGAACTCGGCGAGGGCCCGGTCCCGGCGCCGTCGCAACTCCTCCTCGAGGGCCTCGCGACGGGCCCGGTAGGCGTCGCTCTCGAAGGCGGCCGGCAGGGCGCTCCGGAGCTCCGCGACGAGCCGCTCCATGGCGGTTCGGAGCCGGACGCCGCGCCCGGCCGGCAGGCGGAGGGCCCGCGGGCGCTGCGGCTCGGCGAAGTTGTGGACGTAGGCCCAGTCGTCGGGGACGGGCTGGCTGGCCGCATGGCGCTCGAGGGCGCCCCGAACGAGGGCCGACCGGCCGACCCCTTCCGGGCCGAGGGCGAAGAGGTTGTAGCCCTGGTGGGTGAGCCGGATGGCGAACTCGACGGCCTCGACGGCTCGGTCCTGACCGACGATCCCCTCGATGGGCTCGAGCTCGGCCGTCGTGGCAAAGCCGAGCGATGCTGGATCGCAGGGCCGGAAGAGACGATCGACGGGGAGTGGATCGACTGGCATGGCCGACATGATGGCATCCTCGGGGCGTTGGCGTGGGCCCGACGAGTCTCCGATCCGTGCCTACGGCGCGTGGCTCCGACGCGTGCTTCCGGCGCGTGGCTCCGACGCGTGGGCCCGACGTGCCTCCCGCGCGTGCCTTTCGCGCGTGCTTCCGACGCGTGGGTCCGGCCCGTGGGCCCGGCGCGTGGCTCCCGCGCCTGCTTCCGACGCGTCTCTCCCGGTCGACGGCCGCCCTTCGGCCGGATGACGCCGGACGCGCGTGCGTCCCCTGCACATCTTGGCGTCGGGGCTCGCGGTCCGGGCGGTTGGCTCGTCGATTCCGTGAGTCACGTGCACATCCTCGACAGGTCGGCGGGCAGCCACCTCGAGGGCCGTCGAAACCGTGCGCGGGATGCACGCTTTGGACCCGGGTGGGTCCCCGAGCCGTCGGAATGTGCACCCGACGCACGCCGATGCCGGACGTGTGCACCGGGCGCACAAGAGCAGCGGAGCGGTCCGGTGAGGGTCGGAGGGACGCGGCCCGTGACGATCGGAGAGACGAGGCCGGCGCGACGACCGGCCCGGTGGTCCTCAGCGGGACATCAGGAGGACGGCAGCCCCGGCGATCTCTCCGGCCGCCAGCCGCGCCAGGGCCCGGCCGCCCTCGGCGAGGTCGAACGGCTCGATGTCGGTGACGACGGGGATCTCAGCGGCGAGGGCGAGGAACTCGTCGGCGTCGCGGCGGGTGACGTTGGCGACGCTCCGGAGCGAGCGTTCCCACCAGAGGAGCTCGTAGTCGAAGGCCGGGATCCGGTCGAGGTGGATGGCATTGACGACGACGGTCCCGCCCCGATCCACCGCCCGGAGCGCCTCGACGACGACTTCCCCGACGGGCGCGAAGGTGATGGCGGCATCGAGACCGGCCGGCGCCACCGCGCCGAGATCGCCGGCCCAGCTCGCCCCGAGGTCGAGGGCCCGTCGACGGTCGCGCTCGGCGCGGGTCCAGACGTAGACCTCGCAGCCCCAGTGGCGGGCCGCCTGGATCACGAGACGAGCCGACGCTCCGAAACCGAAGAGACCGAGCCGCCCGCCGGATTCGAGGCCGCTCAGGCGGAGCGCTCGGTAGCCGATGACCCCGCCGCAGAGGAGCGGTGCCGCCGCCTCAGGGGCGAGGGCCGCCGGCACCCGGACGGCGAAGTCGGCCCGGACGAGCATCCGCTCGGCGAACCCGCCGTCTCGATCCCAGCCAGTGAAGCGCGCCGCCTGGCAGAGGTTCTCGAGCCCACGCCGGCAGAAGCGGCACGTCCCATCGGCCTCGGCCAGCCAGATCGCCCCTGCCCGCTCCCCGATCTGCCAGCCCTCGACGCCGGGGCCGATGGCCGCCACCCGGCCGACCGGCTGGTGGCCGAGGATGATCGGCAACCGCCGAGGGTCCAGATCGCCTTCGGCGATCTGGAGATCGGTCCGGCAGACGGCGCAGGCAGCCACCTCCAGGAGGATCTCGCCGGGGCCGGGGACGGGGTCCGGGCGGTCGACGAGCCGGAGCGGGGCCGCGGCGGCCGGGGCCGGCTGCTCGAGGACAAGGGCGCGCATCGCCCTTCCATCGTACGGGGACGGAGCGAGGCCGGTGCGGTCGCCGGGCTCGCTTTCGACTGGGCGTCGTGTCGTGACGGAGCTCGAGACGAAGGATGGGCCTCTGGTGGCTCCTCGGCGAACCCAGCAGGCCGCATCCTGGATGGCGAGGACGCAGACGAAGAACGCCCTCTGCCGGCGCCTATTCGGCGGGCTCGCGGCAGAGGGCGATCACCTCTTCGATGACCGCGTACATCTCGGCGGCGCTCGCCGTCGGCTCGACGGCATCGAGTCGATCGACCATCGCCAGGGCCATCTCGAGCCCGGCGACGTTCAAGCCTCGTTCTTCGACGAGGTATCGGATCCGACGGAGCCGCCGGAGGTCCGCGTTCGAATAGAGTCGCTGGCTCCCTCCCGTCCGAGCGGGCCGGAGGAGCCCGGCCCGCTCATATTTGCGGAGGGTTTGGGGGTGCATCTGGGTGAGGCGGGCCGCGACGGCGATCGAGTAGAGCGGCTCCCGATCGTCCACAGCCCGAACCTCCCCTTTCGACCCGGTTACTTCGTGCTGCCGGCGATCTGGGCGACCGGCGTGACCTTGATCTGCTTCGGCTTCTCGTGCTCGGCCTTCGGCAGCCGCAAGGTCAGGATCCCGTTCTCGAACGTCGCCTGGGCCCGATCCGGGTCGACCGCCTTCGGCAGGCTGATCGAGCGGATCATCTCGCCGTAGCCGAACTCCCGGAAGTGCCAGACCCAATCGTCGTGGGCCGGCGGCGTCTCGGTCTGGGCCCGGAGCGTCAGCACGCCCTGCTGGTACGAGACCTCGAGCTTCTCGGGCGCCACCCCCGGGACGAGGGCGCGGACCACGATCTCGTCGGGCGTCTCGTACATCTCGAGCGGCATCGTCCGAGCGGCGATCCCGGTCCAGGAGAAGAGCCGATCCGCGTTCACGAAGCTCTCCTCGAAGAGCCGGTCCACCGCGTCGCGCAGCGACACGAAGTCCCGGAAGAATGGGCTCCAGCGCTGCAGTGCCATACGCCGTCACCTCCTTCCGTTCAGCTTGCTACCGTTCGAGGTGGGCCACCTCGACCGTCGGCCGGGTGCCACCTCCTCGACACGCCGCATATATAGCACATTGATACGGAGCGTGTCAAGAGGTGGGCGCAGCGTTTGAGCCCCGTGAGGGGCGGTGGCGGTGGGGCTGGGCGGCCCGCCCCGGCCACGATCCGTTGTACCCTCGCCCTGGGCGACGCCCGGCCGAGGGGCCGGGATCGACCGCCAGGGAGCGAGCATGACCCGACGGATCTTCATCTTCGACCCGCCCGACCGCTTCGTCGCCGGGGCAGTGGGCACGCCGGGCCGGCGGACCTTCTACCTGCAGGCGCGGGCCCGCGACCGGATCATCAGCGTCTCCCTCGAGAAGGCCCAGGTGGCCGTTCTCGCCGAACGACTCGACCGCCTCCTCGACGAGCTGGAGCGGCGCGGCCTCGTCGAGGCGACGACGGAGTCGGTTGAGGCCGTGTCCGGGCCGCCGCCCCTCGACGAGCCGCTGAACGAGGCGTTCCGGGCCGGGACGCTCACCCTCGGCTGGGATCCCGAAGACGAACGGATCCTCATCGAAGCCCGCGAACTCCGGCCCGAGGACGAGGGCGAGGCCGAGGAGACCGTCGAGTGGCGGGACGATGATCCGACGGGTCCCGACGTGTTGCGGGTCCGGATCAGTCCGCCGGCGGCACGGGCCTTCGTGGCGGGTGCGGCCGCTGTGGTGGCGGCGGGACGGCCGCCGTGCCCGCTCTGCGGCGCACCCCTCGATCCGACCGGGCACCTCTGCCCGCGGCGGAACGGCCAGCGGCTGAACTGAGGGGCAGGTGGCGGACCGATCGGTCGAGGATTCGGGCCTCCCGGTCGGGGGTTCGGACTGGCCGGCGGAGGGTTCGGGCCCCCGGGTCGAGGGTTCCGCGCCCTCCCCCAAAGGTTCTGGCCCCGAAGGTTCTGGCCCCAAAGGTTCGGGGTCCCCCCGCCGACGCCCTCCTTCCGGCGAGCGGTCCCGTCATCCAGCCCGGGCCGCCGCCGAGCGAGCGCGGATCGTCCTCCCGACACCGCCCCCGCTCCCCGAGCATGCGATCCTCGAGCTCCTCGCCGGTGGCGACCTCGAGCTCCTCGGTCGCCTGGCAGGCTCGTCGAACAACGCTCTCCTCGGGGTGGTCCGTGGGGTCGATCCCCGACCCCGGCAGGCCGTCTCGGGCAGTTCCGACCCGCCGGGGTGTGTCGAAGCCCCGGTCGTCTACAAGCCGGTCGCCGGCGAGCGACCGCTCTGGGACTTCCCGGACGGAACGCTCGCCCATCGCGAGGTCGCCGCCTTCCTCCTTTCGGAGGCAACCGGGTGGCGGATCGTCCCGCCCACCGTCTTCCGCGACGGGCCCTTTGGGCCGGGGATGGTCCAGCTCTGGGTCGAGGCGGACCCGAGCGTCGACCGGGTGGCCCTCGTCGTCGGTGCCGATCCACGCCTCCGGCCGATCGCCCTCTTCGACGTCGTGGCCAACAACGCCGATCGGAAGGTCGGCCACCTGCTGCCCACCCGGGGCGGCGCGATCGTCGGGGTCGATCACGGGATCTGCTTCCACGTCGAGCCGAAGCTCCGGACGGTTCTCTGGGCCTGGCGCGGTCAGCCGCTCACGCCCGAGGAGCAGGCGCGCCTGACCCGCCTCCGGGAGCTGCTCGACGGCGGGCTTGCCCGGGATCTGGGTGCCCACCTGGCTCCGGCCGAGGTCGTCGCGCTCCGCCGGCGGGTGGAGCGGCTGCTTCGGGAGCCGTGCTTCCCGGAGCCTGATCCGGATCGGCCGGCGATCCCCTGGCCGCCGTACTGA
>DAOTYQ010000211.1:0-1677 GCA_034434735.1 Chloroflexota bacterium | reverse complement strand
CCGCTCGCCACCACGACCGCCCGCCTCGATGGTAGCGTCGCCTAGAAGCTCGCCGCCCGCACGACCGGCGCCGGCGGGCTCGGCTGACGGGCGACGAAGGTGAGGAGGCGCTCCCAACGCTCGGCCCGTTCGCGGGCGGTCGGCATGACCGCGTCGGACTGGCTCGCCAGCCAGAGGAGCCGTTCGGGTCCGTCCCCGGCGGGACCGCGAGGCGGGACCGCGGACGGGGTCACGACCCGGACGCCGGGCGGGACCACGGGCGGCTCGACGAGGTCCCGGAAGTAGCGGTGCGTGTCGACGTGGACGCCGTGATTCGCCTCGCGCAGGGCGACGAGCGTCGCGAAGCGCGGCGCGACCTCGCCGACGAGGGTCTCGAAGGCGCGGCGCGTGGCGGCGCTGGCGCCGGCGACGGCGCGGGCATCGCCGAGGTGGCCGGCGAGCGGGGCGAGGGGGTCGGCGAGCCGCCGAGCGGCGTCGAGGACCTCGGCGAACGCCGGTCGGAGGACCTCGACGACGAAGGCCTCGGACCGGAGGCGGGCGCCGATCCGCCCGTCGAGCCGATAGAGCGCCGCGTCCCGGACGGCGTTGACATCGTGGCCCCGGGCGTGCGCCTCGCGGGCCGCGCGCAGCTCGTCGACGACGGCGTCGAGGTCCGCGCCGCCGAGGACCCGGTCGACGGCGACGGCGAGGGCGGGCGCCTCCTCCCAGGCCGCTCGCGGCCAGGCCGGGACGGCGGCGAGGGCGGCCCGCCGTTCGAGGAGGGGGGTGAGCGCCACGTCGCGGATGTGGCCGGCCTCGAGGGCGGCGACGACGAGGGCGGTGGTCGAATCCATCAGCGATCTCCTTTCTCGCGGGCGAGCCGGCGGGCGGCCTCGAACGCGGCGCTCCGGGCGAGCCCGCCGCCGAGGTCGTCGATGACGCGGCCGTCCCGCAGGGCCTCGAAAATCTCGTCCCGATGGTCCTCGAAGAACTTCGGGTCCCGGAGCTGTGAGCGGAAGAACCGCGGCCGGTCGTCCTCGGGCTTCCCGGCGCCGAGGCGGGCCGCTCGGCCGAGGGCGTCCGCGGCGAGCCGCGCCAGCTCGACTTGCCGCTGGCGGGTGGACAGGAAGAGGTCGTCGTCGTTCATGCGATGTCTCCTTTCTCGGGGATCGTCCCGATAAGCTTGTGGCGGGTTCGCGGCCCGACGGCGAGGCGAAAACACGGCGTGACGTGCGTCGCGCCGGTGGCGGGGCGATGGATCGCGAAGACCTCGCCCGTCACGAGGTCCTCGACGAGGTACGGCCGCTTCGGCTGGCGGCCGCAGGCGACGCAGGTAGGCGGCAGGCCCTCGTACGGCTCGATCGCGGCGCGGCCGCGGTAGAGGAGGCGGAACTCGTGGCGCAGGTGCTTGTCCAAAACTTCCCCCGCGGGGGAAGTTTTCGACCGCGGCCTCCCCTCTTGGGGCTCGCCCAGCTCCGCCCCCACGGCCATCTCCGCGGTCACCATGGCAAACCGTCCGGCTCGTCGGGGTCCGCCAGGTCGGGCGGGGGTTCATCCGGTGGCGGCGGATCATCGACCGCCCAGGCCGACGCCGGGAGGTCGTCCTCGACGGTTTCTGTCTCTAACCCGCTACCAGGCCGATAACTTGCTACCCCGCTACCTTCACGCTCGAAACCGGCGCCGGGGGGTAGCAGGTCA
>DAOTYQ010000210.1:0-26869 GCA_034434735.1 Chloroflexota bacterium | reverse complement strand
TCTCGGCCCGCAGCCGCTCGAGGAGCGGGTCTGCCCGGACACCGATACGGCGGACGTAGGCGACGAGGGGCTCCGGCAGGTCGGCGATCTCGCGGCTCACGACGACGACCCCGATCCGGCGCCGCCCCCGTGGCGGTGGGTGCGCGCCGCCCGCCGAAGCTCGGCGACGAGATCCTCCCGGGCAACGATCCGCTGGGTCCCGGCCTCCAGATCGCGGAGCGCGACCGCCTCCGTCCCACCGTCCTCGACGCCGACGATGACCGCGAAGTGGGCGCCAGCGCGGGCCGCCGCGTCGAGCTGGCGGGCGAGCCGTCGGCGGCCCAGATCGGCCGCAGCGGAGAGGCCCGCCGCCCGGAGATCGGTGGCCAGGACGAGGCGGGCCACCGTGTCGTCCGGCTCGGCGCCGACGACGACGGCGAGGGGCCCGGGGGCGGGGGGCTCGCCCCGGCCGAGCTCGGCGAGGGCGAGGACGGTCCGATCGAGGCCGATGGCGAACCCGATCCCCGGCGTCGGCCGACCGCCGAGGAGCTCGACGAGCCCGTCGTAGCGGCCGCCGCCGCCGAGGGCCTGCTGCTGGCCCTCGCGCCCGGGGAGGTAGAACTCGAAGGCGGTCCGGGTGTAGTAGTCGAGGCCGCGGACGAGGGTCGGCGCGATCCGATACGGGACCCCGAGGGCATCGAGGTGGGCTCGAACGGCCGCGAAGTGGGCCGCGCACGGCTCGCAGAGCGACTCGGCGGCCTTCGGCGCACTGGCAACGAGGGCGGCCATGGCCGGCTCCTTCGAGTCGAGGAGCCGGAGCGGGTTCGTCTCGAGGCGGCGGCGCTCGAGCTCGGGGAGCTCGGCGGCGTGGGGGGCGAAGTGCGCTCGCAGGCGCTCGACGTAGGCCGGCCGACAGGTCGGGTCGCCGATGGAGTTGAGGAGGACCTCGACCTCGGGTAGGCCGGCCTCGCGGAAGAAGCGAAGCCCGAGCTCGATGATCTCGGCATCGATGGCCGGCCCGGGATCGCCGATGGCCTCCACGTCCCATTGCCAGAACTGTCGGTATCGGCCGGCCTGGGGCCGATCGTAGCGGAACATCGGCCCGGTGAGGGTGAGCTTCACCGGCTGGGGCTGGGTCTGGAGGCCGTGCTGGACGTAGGCCCGGACGATGCCGGCCGTCGCCTCGGGCCGGAGGGCCCAGGACTCGGTCTCTTCGGAGCGCGGAGCGAGGCGGAAGAGCTCCTTTTCGACGACGTCGCTCGTCGCCCCGACCCCCCGCTCGAAGACCGCCGTCTGCTCGAAGAGGGGGGTCTCGATGGGCGCGTACCCGTAGCGGGCAGCGAGCTCGGCGGCGAGGCGCTCGAGGGCGGCGAAGCGCCGACGCTCGGGCGGCAGGAGGTCCCGGGTCCCACGGGGAGCACGAAAGGCAGGCATGACGCGAAGTGTAGGGCCGCCGACAGCCCGGCGACCCACCGCCCGATCGCCGACGGCGAGCCAACCGGGCGGCCAAGCGGGCCCGAACCTAGTCGAGGGCCCGCTGGACCGAGAGGACGTCCCGGATGTGCTCGATCCGGCTCATGACCCGGGCGAGCTGGGCGACCGAGGCGACCTGGAGCGTGGCCGTAACGACCGCCGTGTGCTCCGGGGTCACGTTCACCGCCGCGGCGATGATGTTCACCTTCGCCTCGGCGACGACCTGCGTGATGTCGTGGAGCAGACCCGGCCGGTCGTAGGCCTCGACCCGGATCGCGATCGGGTACGTCTGGGCCGGCGCCGACTCCCACTCGACCTCGATGAGCCGGCTCACCTCTCGCTCGTTGACGATGGTCGGGCAGGTCCGGAGATGCACCGTCACCCCCTTGCCGCGGGTGATGAAGCCGATGATCGGGTCGCCCGGGATCGGGTGGCAGCAGCGAGCGAACCGGACGAGGAGGTCGCCGACCCCCTTGACCCGGACCCCGCCGGTCCGACTCGGCGGCGCCGGCGGGGCGACGGCGGGAACCGAGAGCTGGGCGTCATCGAGGACGCCGAGGCGGGTGACGACCTGCTGGGCACTGATCGCGCCGTAGCCGACGGCGGCGTAGAAGTCGTCGAGGGCGTCGAAGTTGTAGCCCTTCGCCACCTCGGCGATCCGCTCCTGGCCGATGGCCGCCAACGAAGTCCGAGCCAGCCGGCGAAGCTCTCGCTCCAGGGCTTCCCGACCGTGGGCGATGTTCTCGTCCCGGTCCTTGCGCTTGAACCACTGGCGGATCTTCTCCCGAGCGTGGGAGGTCCGGACGATGGTCAGCCAGTCCCGCGACGGGCCGTGCTCGCCCTTCGTCGTCACGATCTCGACGATGTCGCCGTTCTTCAGGCGGTAGTCGAGGGGGACGAGGCGATTGTTCACCTTCGCCCCGATGGTCCGGTGACCGACGTCGGTGTGGATCCGGTAGGCGAAGTCGAGGGGCGTCGCCCCGGCCGGCAGGTCCTTAATGTCGCCCTTCGGGGTGAAGACGAAGACCTGGTCCTGGAAGATGTCGAGCTTGATCCCCTCGACGAACTCGCGGGCGTCGGAGACCTCCCGCTGCCAGTCCATGAGCTGGCGCAGCCAGGCGAGCTTGGCGTCGTACTCCCGGTCCGACTTCGTCGCCTCCTTGTAGCGCCAGTGGGCGGCGATCCCGACCTCGGCGACCTGGTGCATCTGGTGGGTCCGGATCTGGATCTCGAGGGGCTTGCCGTCGAGGGCGATGACCGCGGTGTGGAGGCTCTGGTAGAGGTTGTTCTTGGGGACCGCGATGTAGTCGTCGAACTGGCCCGGGATCGGCCGCCAGAGGGCGTGGACGACCCCCAAGGCGGCGTAACAGTCCCGAACCTCGTCGACGAGGACGCGGATGGCGTAGACGTCGTAGATCTCGCCGAACTCGGCGCCCTTGCGGAGCATCTTCTTCCAGATGCTGTAGAGGTGCTTCGGGCGACCCTGGAGCTCGGCCTTGATGCCGGCCTCCTCGAGCTTCGGCCGGAGGACGGCGATGGCTCGCTCGATGTAGCGCTCGCGGCCCTTGCGCCGGGTGTCGAGGAGCCGGGCCAGCTCGCGGTAGCGCTCGGGCTCGAGGGTCTTGAAGGCGAGGTCCTCGAGCTCCCACTTGATCTGCCAGATCCCGAGTCGCTCGGCGAGGGGGGCGTAGATCTCCATGGTCTGGCGGGCGATCCGCTGCTGCTTCTCGGGCGGCAGGGCGGCCAGGGTCCGCATGTTGTGGAGCCGGTCGGCGAGCTTGATGAGGACGACCCGGATGTCCTCGGCCATGGCGAGGAACATCTTTCGGATGTTCTCCGCCTGCTGCTGCTCCCGGGAGAGGGTGCTGAACTTGCCGAGCTTGGTGACCCCATCGACGAGGCGGGCGACCTCCGGTCCGAAGCGCTCCTCGATGTCCGCCAGGCTCGCCTCGGTGTCCTCCGGCACGTCGTGGAGGAGGGCGGCGGCGATCGCCGTCGGATCGATCCCGAGCTCGGCGAGGATGAGCGCCGAGGCGATCGGGTGGGTGACGTACGGTTCTCCGGACATCCGACGCTGCCCGGCGTGGCACTCGACGGCGTAGGCGAAGGCCCGCCGGACCAGCTCGACGTCGACGTCCGGATCGTGGCGGCGGAGCGCATCGAGGAGCTCGGCCTCGAGGGCGCCGAGGTCGATGGTCGCCGTCGGCGACGGCAGGCCGACGACGGCCGGCTGCCCGGCCTCGGCCGGACGGGCCGACGCGAGGGCAGCCGCCGGCAATACGGCCGGGGCCGCCGAGGACGGCCCCACCGAGGACGGCGCACCGGCGGGGCGCTCGGCGGCGTGGGCGACCGGCGCCGCGCCGGCGGCCGTTCCCCCGCGGCCGCTCGGCTCGACGGTGACGGCCGCCGCGCGGCGGCGAGATCCCTCGGTCGAGCGCACCTTGCTCATGGCTCGAAGGATAGCAGCCCTCCCCGAGGCTCCAGCCCACCGCCCCCATCGCGGGTTCGAGCAGGGCTCACGGCGCGAGCCCCATGAGGCCGGGGTCGAGGCGCCCCTCGATCAGGAGCCCACCGTCGACCTCGACCGCGACCGACCGCAGGACCAAGCCCCGGACGGCCTCGCCGCCGAAGACGACGAGGGTCGGGAGCCCCGCCCCCCTCACGACGACGGCGCCCTCGACGACCGCGGTCCGCGCCGCGAGCCGCTGGCCAGCGATGCCGACGACGACCCGGTCGGGGGGCTCGAGGGCGACCCGCTCTACCCCGACCCCGAGGGCGGCCGCCAGTACCTCCACCACTCGGCGGGCCTCGGCGGCAGCGATCCGGAGGCGAGCGTCGGGCCCCGACCCCGGACCCTCGATCTCCAGCTCGGTAAGGGTCAGGGCGCCCGCCGGCCCGGCGGCGAGGCGGACGTCGCTCAGCCGCCCACCGACCGCAGCGGCATGCCGGCCGAGGAGGTCGACCTCGACGGCGACGAAGGCGAGCGAGGCGGCCGTCGTCCCGTTCGCGGTGATGCCGCTCCCCTCGACGACGACCCGATCGGCCCGGCCGAGGAGGAGGCGGAACGGGGGATCGGCCTCGACCCGAACGACGAGGTGTTCGGCCCGGAGCCCGGCAGCCGTGAGCCCGAGTTCGACGAGCCCGGCTGCCGCGGACGGCAAGAGGAGCGAGAGGACGAGCCCGGCCAGGGCGAGGATGACGAGGCCGCCGAAGCAGCCGCTCCGCCGACCCATCCCCTCCCCTACCCGCCCGCCCCAGGTTCGGCCAGCTCCCGCCCGTAGCCGAGCTCCTGGAGCGCCCGCTCCGCCTCGGCCCGCTCGTCCCACGGTTCGGGGCCGGAGGGGCCGATGATCGAGCGCTCGTGGCCCTTGCCGGCGAGGAGGACGACGTCGCCCGCTCGAGCCCGCTCGAGGGCGGCCCGGATCGCGGCCCGCCGGTCGGGGATGATCAAGATCTCCTCGCCCCGGCGGCGCCCGACGGCCTCGGCCCCCGCCGCGATCTCCTCGAGGATCGTGACCCGATCCTCGCCCCGGGGATCCTCGTCGGTGAGGACGACGAGCCGACAGCGCTCGGCGGCGATCCGGCCCATGAGCGGCCGCTTCGCCCGGTCCCGCTCGCCGGCCGATCCGAAGACGGCGACGAGACCGCCGCCCCCGGCCCGAGCGAGCGGGGCGAGCGCGTCCAGGGCGACGGCGAGGGCGGCCGGGCTGTGGGCGTAGTCGACGACGACGGCGAAGGGCTGGCCGAGATCGATCCGCTCCATCCGGCCGGGGATCCCATCGACGGCGGCGAGCCCGGCTCGGACCCGCGCCGGATCGAGGCCGAGGCCGGCCCCGAGGGCGAGGACCGCGAGGGCGTTGGCGACGTTGAAGCCGCCGACGAGCTGCAGCTCGACCGGCCCGGGCGAGGGACCGACGACATCGAAGCGGAGCCCGCTCGCCGACGCCTCTACCGCCACGGCCCGGAGGTCGGAGCCGCGGCCGAGGCCGTATGTGAGAACGGCGGCCCCGACCCGCTTCGCCGCGGCGACGAACTCGGCGGCGCTCGGATCGTCGCCGTTCACGACGGCGACGGGCGGCCAGCCGAGCGGCTTCGGCGGTGCCGTCTCGAGAGCCGGCGCCGGGAGCGTCTCCGGCCGGCCCCCGTTGAGGCGCTCGAAGAGCGACCGCTTCGCCGCCCGGTACGCCTCGAAGGTCCCGTGGAAATCGAGGTGCTCGTGGCTGAGGTTCGTGAAGATCGCGGCGTCGTAGGCGATGCCGGCGACCCGGTCGAGGGCGAGGCCGTGGGAGGTCGTCTCGACGACGGCGGCGGCGTCACCCGCCCGCTCCATCGCCGCCAGGACGGCCTGGAGCTCGGGCGCCTCCGGCGTCGTGACGTGCTCGGGGTTGACGACGGTCCGCCCGCCGATGGTGAGGACGGCCGTCCCGAGGAGGCCGGTCGGGATCCCCGCCGCCCGGAGGGCCGCCGCGGCGAGGACGCCGGTCGTCGTCTTGCCGTCGGTCCCGGTGATCCCGACGATCCCGAGCCGGAGCGACGGGTCGCCCGCCCACCAGGCCGCCGCCTCGGCGAGGGCGCGGCGGGCGCTCGCGACGAGGAGCTGGGGAACCGCCGTCCCAGGCACCGGTCGCTCCACGACGACGAGGACCGCACCACGCTCGGCTGCCGCAGCCACGAAGGCGTGGCCGTCCACGTGGAGGCCAGGCAGGGCGACGAAGCAGGCACCAGGAGCGACACGTCGCGAGTCGGCGACGAGCGACGCGATGCGGACGGTGGCGAGTCGCTCCGGCGCCACCATCCGATCCCCGACTCGGGCGCCCCTGAGCTGGCCGATCCGCTCGAGGCGACCGATGAGGTCCCGGGCTGGGGTCGGCGGGCGGAGGGCCCGGAGGTCCGGCGTCGCCATCAGCGATCTCGGTCGCCCGGCGCCTCGGCCGGGACCGACCCGCCCGACCCTCGCCCGAGGAGCCGAGGGAGGCTGACCCGCCGGAGCTCGACGGCCCTGCCGAGGAGCCGGCCGAGTCGGCCGCGGCCGACCACGAGGCTCGTCGTCCGCCGCGGCGTCGCGTGCCAAAAGGCTTCCTTGTAGCCGCCGACCCAGAGGAAGTCGTACGTCGCCGCACCGCGGGCGACGGCCTCGGCGATGGACGCATCGAAGAGATTCTTGCCGATCGAAAGCGGCGCCAGTTCCGGATCCGAACGCAGACCGATGAGGACCGCCGCCGCGGCCCGTCCGACGACGAAGGTGACCAGGACGCCGGCCAGACCTGCCGGCTCGACGGCGACGTCGACGTAGGCGGCGCCGGCTCCGAGCATCCCCCGAAGGGCGGTCCGCAAGAAGCCGTCGAAGCGGGGATCGGCCCGGAAATAGCCCTCGGCGACCCCCCACCGTTCGCCCATGAAGCGCCGAAGGGCGTCGACGACCTCGTCCGTGGCGGCCGGGTCGACCCACCGCTCGTAGCGACCGCCGCGCCGCTTACCAAAGAGCCGGACCTCGCGGCGCATGTTGTGGCGCGCCTTCGGCCCCAGGAAGCGCTGCCAGCCGTCGGCGTCGGAGGGGAGGTCGATGACGTACGTCGTCGAGTGGACGACCCCGGTCAGCTCCACGGCCCGCCAGCCCCTCGCCGCGGCCGTCCGGCGCAGGAGCGACGCCGTCGACGACCCCGGTGGGAGACGGAGGACGTGGAGGAGCCGCCAGTCGGGCTCACCGCCGCCGAGCCAGGCGGCAAAGGACGCCTCGACGGCCGGACGCACCTCGGGACGGGCGACCAGGTCGACGAAGCCCCGCAGGAGCGGGCCGCGGCCGCCCCAGAGGACGAGATCGAGCCCCCGAAGCGGCGTCGCGCCGGGGACGACGAGGAGGGGCACGACGCCGACGAGTTCCGGGCCCTGCCGCCATGCCAGGACGCGGGGCTCGCCGGGCTCGCCGTACGCCTCGAGCCAGGCGAGGAGCCAGGCGGGGTGTTCGAAGGGCGTCGCTGCCGCCGCCTCGACCAGCTCCCGCCAGGCGCCTTCCAGGGCCGAGATCGCCCCCTGCCCGGCGAGGACCTCGAGTTCCAAGCCGGGAGCAGTCGGCCCGGTGGACGCAGCACCGCCGGCCTCGAGCGATCCGGGCCGGCCGATCGCGACCGATCCGCCCTCGTCGTCCATCACCTCACCGGTTCCGAGCTTCGTCGGGTCCGCCCCGCTCCCGGCCGCTCCGCCGCGCCGTCATCGCCGCCGGAACGTCCGGACGAGTCGAGCGAGGACCCGCCCGGCAGCGTAGCGGATCGGCCGGGCGACGAACTCGTGCGCCCCCGCCAGCTCGAGCCACTCCGCTCCGAAGGATCGCTTGTGCTCGTAGAGACCGTAGAGCGGCTCGCCGGGCCTCGGGATCCGCCGCGCTCCGGGCCGATCGACGCCGCCCAGGTCGAGCTCCGTCCGGCCCTCCCCCAGGGCGAGCTGGATCGCCCGCCAGCGGAGAAGGGCGAGGGCCCCGGGCCACCGCCGCCGAGCCGCAACGAGGTCGCCCGAGTGGACGGTCGAGAGGCGCCGGCCGTGCCGATAGAGGAGGAGGCCGGCGATCGGCAGGTCCGTGAGCGGGCCCGAGAGCCCGTCGGCCGGCACTGACTCGTAACCGAGGAGGAGGACGACGTGCCCGGCCGCATGGCCGGCGAGCCACCAGGCGAAGAGATCGGCTCGGTCGAAGCCGAAACCCCGGCGCGCTCCGGTTCGGGCGAGGAGCTCGGCGAAGCGGGCGAAGGCGCGCTCGACCGGCTCGACGGGACCCGTCAACCCCGGACCTGAGTCGCCGCTCCACGCCCGGTCGTAGCGAGCGATGACGAGCCCGGCCCGCTCCGCCGCTCGGATCCGCTGGCGAGTCGGCCGGGCGATGCGGGCGAAGGCCGCCCCCTCTCCGGCCGACGGATCGAGGGCCAGGGCGAGTCGGTGCCGGGCGGGCTGGATCTCCTCGATCGGCCGGAAGCCCGCCGCCCGGATCCGGTCGAGGTAGCCGGGGGTCGCCGCTGGGACCTCGGGGTCGGCAGCGAGGACGTCGAGCCCCAGATCGGCGAGCGCGGCGGCGAGACCGACGAGGAGACCGGCCCGATCGGTTCCGGCCTCCGCCGCGACCGGACCTCGCGGAACGTAGGCGCTCCCGCCGGGGAGGAGGGGCCACGCTCGGCGCAGCACGAGGGCCCGCGACCCATCGTCGTAGACCCAGAACTCGGGGGTCCAGCCGGTCCGGCGGCGGTGCTCTGCCCAGGCGCGCGACTGGAGGACGTGACCCTCGGGACCGTGGACGGCGATCCGGTCCCAGTCGGCGAGCTCGGCATCGGTCGCCGGGCGGGGTCGCGGACCCGCGCGGCCGGTCACTCGAGCGCCTCCCTGCCCTCGCCTCGCTCGGCCGAGGCCGGCGGCCGCGCGCCCGGTACGGTTCGAGTCCGCCGGCGGAGAAGCCACGTGCGGGTCGCGACGGCGAGGCTCCAGACCCGTCGGCCGACCGGGTCGAAGACGAGGTCCCAGGCGCCGATGTAGCGGACTTCGCGACCGCCGAAGCCGGCCTTGAAGTGGGCGATCCCCGGCGTCACGAGACCCCAGAGGTCGTACGTCGCCGCCCCGAGGGCGCGCGACGAGCGGATCGCCTCCCATTTGACGAGGTAGTTGGCCCGGCTCGCGGCGCCCGTCGCGGTCATCCCGCCATAGAGCTCGGTGACCCGGCCGCCGCAGCGGACGAGGAAGAGTCCGGCGACGGCCTCGCCGTCGGGCGCTTCGGCCAGGAGGAGCCGACAGCGGCCCGCAGGGGCGAAGGCTTCCCAGATGGCCCGATAGGCGCCCTCGCTCCGGGCGACGAAGCCCGCTCGGCGGGCTGTCTCGACGACGAGGCGGTGGAACTCCCCGAGCCGCTCCGGGCCGGCCTCGACGACCCGGACGCCGCGGGCCCGCGCCCGGTTGACGTACTGCCGCCACTTCTGGCGGAGGTCCGACCAGAGCGTCGCCTCGTCCGCTCGGAGATCGATGAGGCGCGTCCGCGTCGGCTGGACGGCCGGTGCCGGCCGCCAGCCGGCCCGGGTCAGCGCCGCTCGGAGGGCTCCGGCCCGGTCCTCCCCCGAGTCCTCCTCGACGTCCGGCTCGATCCGGAGATGGGAGACCCGCCGGCCCGGGAAGGCGAGGCTCCGGCGGAGGAGCTCGGTCGCCGGTTCCACGAGGTCGGGCGACCAGCAGTCGGCGACCGGCCCGCGGGGCACGTAGGCAAACCACCACGGAAGCGGGCCGCCTCGACGCAGCAGGATCTGGGCGAGGATCGTGGAATGTGGATCGGCCACTCGAAGGGCCCGCCAGCCGGTCGACGCCTTCGCTGCGGCCCACCCGGCGAGTTGGAGGTACGAGCCGTGGGGCGAGGCTTCGATCCGGGCATCCCAGGCCCGCGGGTCGGCGCCGAACGAAGGCCCTGCCCCGTCGAACGGGCCCGCCTCCCGATCCGGGGCCCCGTCTACCGCCATCCGAGACCGCTCCGGAGGCCGCCGATGAGCGGCCCGAGGGCCGCCACGCGCAGGGCGGCCGCGACACCGAGATAGGCGCCGACGCCGATCGCCCCGACGACGAGCGCCTCGACGGCGAGGCCGAGCCGGTCGCCGGGGACTCCACTCCAGCCGCCGAGGAGGTCCACCAGGGCCAGCCCGACGAGGATCGCCGCCACGGCCGCCACGAGCGAGCGGACCCCGACGCCGACGAGGGCGCCGAGCGTCGGCGCCCCGGCCCGCCGCCGGAGAACGGCGACGAGGCCGACCGCCTCGAGCCAGGCGCCGGCGGCCACGGCCAGGGCGAGGCCCACGAGGCCCACGGGACCGGCGAGGAGGCTCGCCAGGAGGACGTTCACGACGACGGCACCGACGGCGGCCGCAGCCGGGGTAGCCGTGTCACCGCGGGCGTAGAAGGCTCGGGCGAGGACGGCGATGAGCCCGTGGGCCGGCAGCCCGAGCAGGAAGGCGGCGAAGGTCGCGCTGGTCGCCACGACGGTCGCCTCGCCGGCACGGCCCCAACCGAAGAGGAGGGCCGCCACCGGATACGCCAGGACGGCGCCGACGGCGGCGATGCCGATCATGACGAAGGCGAGGACGGCCAGCGAGCCGTCGACGACCCGTCGGTAGCGGTCGAGGCTCCCGACGGCGACGTCTCGGGCCAGGGTCGGCAGGAGGACGACGGCGAGGGGGACCCCGATGACCCCGACGGGGATCTGCAGGAGGGTGAAGGCGAAGGTGTAGGCCGTCACCCCGCCGGCGCTCACCGTCGAGGCGAGGGCGACGAGGACGACGAACGTGATCTGGCCAGCCCCGAGGCCGACGGCGCGCGGCGCCATGAGGACGAGGGCCCGCCGTGCTTGCGGGTCCGCGGGGTCGATCCCGATTCGGAGATCGAAGCCGATGCGCAGGAGGGCCGGCAGCTGCACGAGGAGGTGGCTCGCCGCGCCCACCACGACGCCGACCGCGAGGCCGGCCACCCCGAGGGACGGTGCGACGGCGACGGCGACGGCGGCACCGATGATGGCGAGGTTGTAGAAGATCGGCGCAAGGGCGGTCGCGGCGAACCGCCCGTGGGCGTTGAGGACGCTCGTCGCGACCGCTCCCAGGGCGAGGAAGAGCGGGGCGGCGACCATGATCCGCGTCAGCTCGGCAGTGGTGGCCTGATCCCGCGGCTCGAAGCCCGGGGTGATGGCCGGCACGATGAAGGGTGCTGTCACGACGACGACGATCCCGAGGGCGACGAGGGCGGTGCCGAGGAGGGCAGCCAGGGTGAGGGCCACCCGCCAGGCCCGGCGTCGCTCGCCCGTCGCGTCGAGGGCGGCGACGATGGGGACGAGGGCCGACGAGAGCGCCCCGGCGGCGACGAGCTGGAAGAGGAGATCCGGGATCCGGAAGGCGGCGAAGAAGGCGTCGAGGTCGCGGACGGAGCCGACGGCGGCGGCGATGACGGCCAGCCGGATCCAACCGAGGACGCGGGAGGCGAGGTACGCGCCCGACACGACGAGGCCGGACCGGACGAGGTCCCGCCGCTGGCTCCCGCGGAGCTCGCCTCCCTCCGCGGCGGCCTCGTCGATCACCGGGTTTCGGGCCGCCCGGCCTCCGGTCCGCCGTCGCCCTTCGGCGACCGCGCCCGGGGGTGGGCGTCGAGGTAGGCCGCCCGGAGGCGGCTAGGCGAAACGTGGGTGTAGACCTGCGTCGTGGCGAGGTTCGCGTGCCCGAGCAGCTCCTGGACGACGCGCAGGTCGGCCCCACCGTCCAGGAGATGGGTCGCGAAGGAGTGGCGGAGCGTGTGGGGACCGATCCCGTCGGGCAGCCCGGCCCGACGCCGGAGGCGGTCGAGCCGATACCGGATCCCGCGGACGCCGAGCGCTCCGCCGGCGGCGTTGAGGAAGAGGGCCGCCGGGGCATGGCCGTCCCGCCGGCGCGCTGCGAGGGCCGGACGCCCGTGCTCGAGGTAGGCCACCAGGGCCGCGACCGCCGGCCGGCCGAGGAGCCCGATCCGCTCCTTGCCACCCTTCCCGACGACGCGGATCTCGGCCCGTCGGAGATCGAGGGCGTCGAGCTCCGCGGCGGCGAGCTCGCTCACCCGGAGCCCGGCGGCGTAGGCGAGCTCGACGAGGGCCCGGTCGCGGAGGGCGCGAGCGGCGGCGAGGACGGGATCGCCGCGCGCCCCCTCCAGCGGATCGGCGCCGACGGCTGCCAGGAGCGCCTCGATCTGCTGCACGGAGAGGACCCGCGGCAGCCGCCGACTCGGGCGCGGGCCGGCGATGGCCGCCCACGGCTGGCCCGCGACGAGCCCGGCCCGGGTCGCCCAGCGGTAGAAGGATCGGATCGCCGCCAGCCGGTGGACCACGGACGATCGGGCGTGGGACGCCGCCAGCTCGGCGAGATAGCGGCGCAGGACGCCTCGCGCCGGCGACCGCCAGTCGACCCCCGCATCGGCGAGCCAGCGCAGGTATCGACCGAGGGCTACCCGGTAGGCCCGCTGGGTGTGCGCCGACGCCCCGCGGGCGACGAGATGCTCGAGGAAGGCCCCAAGGGCCGACACTCCGGCCGACTCGGGGCCGGTCGGCTCGGGCGGCCTGCCGGGCGAGACGGGTCGGCCCGCCATCACCGCTCGCCGAGCGCCGCGACGCCCGCACCCTCGGCGATCGGCGCACCGTCCTCGGTCGCCGGTCCATCGGTCTCGGCGACCGCCGAGGTCGGCCGACCCCGCCGCGAACCGCCGCGTCGTCGCCCACCGCGGCCGGCGAGGGCTCCGGGATCGGGCGGACCGCCGGGCAGGCGGAGGCCCGCCAGCTGCCCGTCGGGCAGCTCGACGGGCGCCCCGCAGCGGAGGCAGCGGCCGCCTGCTGCCTCCCGGCCGATGGGGCCCGCGTCGACGTCGTGGAGGGCGCCGGTCGGCTCCCGGGCCGTCGTGAAGCGACAGCGCGGGTAGCGCGAGCAGCCCCAGAAGACGCCCCCCGTCCGGCGGGCCCGCCGGGCCACGAGGCGACCCGTCTCGCAGCGCGGGCAGACGACGTCGACGGTGAGGGGCTCCGGTTTGGGCTGGCTCCGGTGGACGTACCGGCAGGCGGGATAGCGATCGCAGCCGACGAAGGGACCGAACCTGCTCCGCTTCGCGACGAGCCGCCCGCCCGATGTGGCTCCGCACTCCGGACAGGGCTCGCCGACCCCCTCGAGGCCCGCCTCTGGAGCTGCTCCTTCGTCCGCCGCTGGCGCGTCGACCGACGAGCCATCCTTCGGCGGACCTGGCACCGCCGCATCGGGGAGCGGACGGGTTTCCTGGTGCGCCGGGTACTCGGAGCAGGCGAGGAAGGGTCCGTAGCGGCCGATGCGGACGACCATCGGATGACCGAGGGCACAGCGCTCGTCGGTGGGCCGGGTGGCGACGTCGGCTCGTCGGAGCTCCTTGGCCTTCTCCTCGATGAGGGCCCGGAAGGGCTCGTAGAAGGCGCGAACCACCGGCACCCATCGGCGACGGCCCTGGGCGATCCGATCGAGGTCCTCTTCCATCCGGGCAGTGAAGCGAACGTCGACGAACTCCCCGAAGTGATCGACGAGGAGGTCGGTGACGATCTCGCCGATGAGGGTCGGCACGAGGCGGCGGTCTTTCACCTCGACGTAGCCGCGCTCGATGATCGTGGCGATGGTCGCCGCGTAGGTCGACGGTCGGCCGATGCCGTGTTCCTCGAGGGCCTTGACGAGGCTCGCCTCGGTGTAGCGGGGCGGCGGTTCGGTGAAGTGCTGGCTCGGCACGACCTCCGCGACACGGACCCGGTCCCCCTCGGTGAGGCGCGGCAGACGCCCCTCGGCCTCGTCGATGGGCTCGTCGTCCCGGCCCTCCGTGTACACGCGACTGTAGCCGTCGAAGACGGTCCGGGTCGCCGAGGCCCGGAGCCCATAGCGCCCCGCGGCGAGGTCGACGCTCGTCGTCTCGAGCTCCCGAGGCGCCATCTGGGAGGCGACGGCGCGCTGCCAGATCAGCCGGTAGAGGCGCGCCTCGTCCCGGTCGAGGTGGGCCGCCAGGGCGTCGGGATCGCGGGCGAAGGACGTCGGCCGGATCGCCTCGTGGGCCTCCTGGGCCGAGCGCGACCGGGTCCGGTAGCGTCGGCCGCCGGCCACGACATAGGCGTCCCCGAAGCGAGCGCGGACGACGGTCTCTGCCTCGGCGAGGGCCTGGCTCGAGAGGGTCACCGAGTCGGTCCGCATGTAGGTGATGAGACCGACGATCCCCTCGGGCGTCTCGACGCCTTCGTAGAGGCGCTGGGCGACCCGCATCGTCCGTTGCGGGGAGAAGCCGAGCTTGCGGCTCGCCTCCTGCTGGAGGGTCGAGGTCGTGAAGGGCGGCGGCGGTGTCCGGCGCTGGCGCTTCGTGGCCACCTCGACGACGATCGGCTCCAGCCCCTGGAGGGCGGCGGCATGGGCGTCGGCGGTCACTCGGTCGGGGATCTCCGGCTTCGCCTCGTCGATCCGCACGAGCTCGGCCGAGAAGGTCTCACCGGCGGCGGTCACGAGCCGCGCCTCGATCGTCCAGTACTCGCGGGGGACGAAGGCGCGGATCTCTCGTTCCCGCTCCACGACGAGCCGGACGGCGACGGACTGGACGCGACCAGCCGACAGCCCGCGGCGGACCTTTCGCCAGAGGAGCGGGCTCAACAGGTAGCCGACGATCCGGTCGACGACCCGGCGCGCCTGCTGGGCATCGACGAGATCCCGGTTGATGGCCCGCGGGTTGGCGAAGGCCTCGCGGATGGCCGGCTCGGTGATCTCGCTGAAGGTGACCCGACGGGTCTTCTCGGGCGGGATCCCGACGGCCTCGGCCACGTGCCAGGCGATGGCCTCTCCCTCGCGGTCGAGGTCGGTCGCAAGGTAGACGGCCTCGGCCTCCTTGGCCGCCCGACCGATGGCCTGGAGCTGCTTGCGCCGCTCCGGGACGACCACGTACTGGGGCGCGAAGTCGTGCTCGACGTCGACCCCGAGGCCGTCCCGGCCGGGGTTCTCGGGCAGGTCGCGGACGTGCCCGTACGAGGCGAGGACCCGAAAGTCGGGACCGAGGTAGCGCTCGATGGTCTTCGCCTTGGCCGGCGACTCGACGATGACGAGGTTGCGCGACATCGCCGGGGAGTCTAGCACCGGGCCCTTTGCCGCCCGCTCGCGGGCGGACCCGGGCGACGGGCGGCAGCGCCCTGGGCCCGCCCCGTCAGAGTCGGCGGATCCGCTCGAGGAGGGCCGGGTCGAGCTCGAGGTCGGCCTCGCTGGCGACGTCCTCCCCGCCGGCCACGTCCCGCCCGCCGGGAGCGTCCGCTTCGCCGACGTCGGCCTCCCGCCCGGCCTCGCGCCCCGGTCTCGGAGCGCCGGCCGGAACCTCGACGAAGCGGATCTGGGCATACGGGAAGACGAACATCGAGTCGCTCCGCTCGACGAAGATCGGCCGCTGGCCGTTCAGCTGGCGGAGGTTCGTGCAGACGAGCGAGACGTCGGCGGCCCGCGGCGCCTCGAAGAGGTCGACGAGGAGCGGCTGCTCGTTCGTCAGGTGGAGGACGGCGTTGCGGATCATGCGTCGAGTCTGGCAGGTCGTGCGCGGAACGCCAATCGACCGATCGTCCCGTCTGCCGGACCGGATCACCCCACCGCACCCGAGACGGAACGGCGGGCCCGCCGAAGTCGGGGCGCCCGGTCAGGGGTGGTAGAAGTCGACGACGAGGCGGACCCGGCCGCTGGCGACCCAGACCCCGATCCCGACCCGATCGAAGGCCGGGTTCATGATGTTCTGCCAGTGGCCACCGTTCGACGACCGCTCGGCCTGGAAATAGAGATGACTTCCGAGCACGGCGGCGTAGGGGTCGCCGGAGCGGCAGCCGATGTTCTCACCCCAGACGTAGTTCGGGTACCCGGCCCGGCGGAGCCGATCTCCGGGATCGCCGTCGGCGAAGTGGCTGCAGATCCCACCGGTGGCGAGGAGCTTGGCGTACGGTCGAGCGACCTTTGAGCTGATCCCGGCATCGAGGACGAAGGCCGGGAGGGAGCCCGACCCGGCGCCCGAGCAGCTGCCCGAGGAGCTCACCAGACCACCGGTGCGGGTGCAGTTGAGGAGCCGGAAGTAGTACGTCTCGACGGCATACCAGGTCGCCGTCCCGCTCCCACCCGCGCTCGACGAGCTCCCGCCGGCGGCACTCGAGCGGGCCGTCGTCCGGACCGGCGGCGGCGCCGGCTTCGGCTCCACCTTGAAGGTCGCCTTGGCCGGGGCCGCGAGGGGCGCACCGACGGCCGACCGAGCGCTGCCGTCGACGGCGAGGACGACCCTCGCCCCGTACGGCAGGTCCGAGGCGAGGTCGACGACGAGGACCGTGTCACCCTCCGCCCAGCGGCGGGTCCCGTCGACCCGACGGCCGTCGACGGTGACGGTGAAGGCGGCCGAGGTCGAGGCCCGGTCCATCGCCTGGCTGAAGCGGACCGAGACGTTCGCCCTGCGATCGACGTCGGTCGTCCCGTCGCGGGGTCGGAAGCGGACGACAGCCGGCGCGGCGACCGTGCGGACCTCGAGCGGCGCCATCTCCCCGATCGGCGCTCCCTCGACGTCGCGGACTGTTCCGTCGACGGCGAACCGGTAGTTCGTGTCCGGGGCGAGCAGCCCGCTCGGTCGGAAGACGACGCGATCGCCGACCCGACCGCGGGCCACCTCGGCCAGCTCGGAAGCGTCGACGGTCGTCCCGTCGGGGAGGACGACCTGCCCCGCCACGGCCGGCTCGATCCGGAGCGTCGCCGCGAGGCTGCCGAGGTCGACGGGTCGATCGAAGGCGAAGACGACCTCAGCGTCGAGGCGGATCCGTTCGCCCACGACGCCCGAGGCGACGATCCGACCCGCCGTCGCCGCCCGCACGACGAAGGCCTGGCGGACGGGCTCGGCGAGCGGGCGGCCATCTCGATCGCGGGCGGTCGTCCCGACCGTGATCGTGTAGTACGTGCTCGGCTCCCAGGCCCCCGCCGGACGAACGGTCAGCTCGGTGAGCGACGCGTTCCAGGCGAGGGAGAGTCGAGCCGCCGGTCGGACCTCCAGGGCGGCGGCGACCGAGGCAGGATCCATCGGCCGGCTGAAGGAGACGGTGAGGGCCGCATCGGTCGCCATACCGAGCCGGACGCGGGTCGTGAAAACCGCCTCCGGGAGCGGGGCCGGGCTCGTCTCGGGGTGAGCCGTCACCGCGGCCGGTGGGCTCGAGATGGCCGCCAGGATGCCGAGCCCGAGGAGGGCGCCGCCGCCGAGGGCCAGACCGACCCGGGCGGCGATGGAACGGCGGAGGAGGGTCGTCGCATAGACGACGGCGAGAATGGGGACGGCGAGCGCGGCCGCGGCGAGTTTTCGCAATGACAGTCTCCTGGCTCGTCGCTGGGGTCGATGGCCGATCGTGCGGCTGTCTGCGACCCGGCCGGGGCGCCGCCGGGACGGGCGAGAGCGTATCACGATCCGGGCCGGCCGCGCCACCCGCAGCGCGGCCGGCCCTACCGCGCCGGAGCGCTGGCGAGGCGGCCGATGGGAACGTAGCGGCCGTAGCCCGAGCCGACGAGGCCGCGCGCCTCGAGGAGCGAGATGGTGCCGAGGACGGCCGCCACCGAGAGCCCCGTCGCAGCGACGATGCCGTCGACGGTCGTCGGTCCCTCGGCGACGATGGCCGCGACCGCCCGCTCCGTCTCGCCGAGCTCGGCGAGGATCGCCGCCCGCGACGGCGGTCCCGGTCGGGGCCCGCGCCGCAGCGCCGGCCCGGCGAGGGCGAGATCGTCGAGGAGCTCCGGGATCCCGGCCACGATCCGAGCCAGCCCGTGGTGTTCTCGAAGGAAGGCGAGGCAGCCGGCGCTGGCCCGAGCCCCGAGGGGGCCGGGCACGAGGAAACACTCCCGCCCCTGCTCGAGAGCCCAGCTCGCGGTGACGAGGGCGCCGCTCCCGGGCGCCGCCTCGACGACGACGGTCGCCTCGGCGAGCCCGCTGATGATCCGGTTCCGGCGCGGGAATTGCCAGCGGGTCGGCTCGGCGCCCGGCGGCAGCTCGCTGACGACGGCGCCGTCGGCGGCGACGATGGCGGCGGCGAGCGCGACGTGGGAGCGCGGGTAGAGCCGCTCGTGCCCGCCCCCGAGGACGGCCACGGTCCGGCCGCCCTCGGCCATGGAGGCGGCGTGGGCGGCGCCGTCGATCCCGACGGCGAGCCCGGAGACGACGACGGCACCCGCCCGAGCGAGCGCCCCGGCCACGGCCGCCGCCGTTCGGCGCCCCGCTTCCGTCGGCCGACGCGTCCCGACGACGGCGACGGCTCGCTCGGCGTCGAGGGCGGCTGGGCTGCCCCGAACGAAGAGGATCGGCGGCGGGATCTCGATCGCTCGAAGCCGTTTCGGATAGGCCGGGTCGTCGATGACGAGGACCGCCAGCCCGGCCGCCTCGACGGCCGACTGGAGCCGATCGGCCTGCTGGGTCGCCTCGGCGATGGCCGCCGCGACACTCGACTCGAGGATCGGCGCGCCGGCGCGCGGCCCGTCAACCGGCGCGGGGATCGCCAGGAGCGCCCCGACCCCATCCGGTCGAGCGGCGAGCTCGATGACGGCCCGGGCCGAACCGACGACCCGGACGAGGGTCGCCGCCGTGGCCGGCCCGAGGCTCGCCACCGAGGCGAGGACCACCCAGGCGCGCCGCTCGGCAGCGAGCCCCGCCTCAGCGACCCGGTCGGGAACCGCGGTGTCGTCGCCGGCGGCGGGGTCGTCCCACGGCGCCGTCGCCTCTCGAACCGGCCAGGGCCGACGGTGCCCGTCCGGCGTTTCCCTCCGCAGGGGCCGCGGTCCGAGTCGGCCGACGCCGATCATCGCCTCAGACCACCGCGGCCAGGCTCGGCCGCCGCGTCCGACCGCGGAAGCGGGCCGCCTCTTCGAGATGGTGGGCCGTCACCCGCTCCGAGTCGGCCAGGTCGGCGATGGTCCGGGCCACCCGGAGGAGTCGGTCGACACCCCGCGCCGACGCCCCCTCGAGGACGGCCAACTCGACGATCCGTTCCCGGGCCGCCTGGTCGAGCCGACAGGCCGCCCGGAGGGCCCGGCCGGCGAGTCGTGCGTTCAGGACCCCCCGCGCGCCGAGCTGGCGGCTCCGGGCGGCGGCGATCCGGCCGGCGACCGTCGCCGAGTCCTCGGGCGGTCCGCCGAGAAGGAGCTCGGCCGGCCGCACCGCCGGCATCTCGACCCAGAGGTCGATCCGGTCGCGCAGCGGGCCCGAGATCCGGGCCAGGTAGCGCTCCGGGAGGCCGGGCCGGCACGAGCAGCCGGGGGTCTCGGTGCCCGCCCAACCGCAGGGGCAGGGGTTCGTTGCGGCGATGAGCTGGAAGCGGGCCGGGAAGGTCGCCGAGCGGCCGGCTCGACCGATCGTGATCCGGCCCTCCTCAAGCGGCTCGCGGAGCGCCTCGAGCACGGCCCGACCGAACTCGGCGAGCTCGTCGAGGAAGAGGACCCCCTCGGAGGCGCGGGTGACCTCGCCCGGCGAGAGCCCCTTGCCGCCACCGACGATGGCCGCGTACGAGCTCGTGTGGTGGGGCGCCCGAAACGGGCGTCGGGTGAGGAGCCGGCGGACCGGCCCGTCGCTGGCGACCGACTCGACGATGGTCGCCGCGAGGGCCTCCTCCGGTCCCAAGGGCGGTAGAAGGCCCGGGACCGTCCGGGCGAGGAGCGTCTTGCCGGCCCCCGGCGGCCCGACGAGGAGGAGGGCGTGCCCACCGGCGAGCGCGATCTCGAGGGCCCGGCGCGCCTCGAGCTGGCCTCGGACGTCGGCCAGGTCGGGAACCTCGGCCTCGCCCGTTCCGACCGACACGGGAGCCGGCGGCGCGGGAACGAGGTCGACCCGGTCGGCGGGCGCCCTCCGCCGTCGGCGCCCGTCGACGAGGGCCGCGGCCTCGCCGAGCGTGGCGGCCGGGACGATGGTCACCCCGGGCACAAGCCGACCCTCGTCGGCGGCCTCCGCCGCGACGACGATCCGTCGCGCCCCGTGGCGGGCGAGGGCGGCGACCATCGGCAGCGTCCCGCGCACGCGGTGGATCTCCCCGCCCAGGGACAGCTCGCCGACGAAGGCCCACCGCTCGGCCGCCCGGATCTGCCCCGACGCGAGGAGGATGCCGATGGCGATCGGGAGGTCGAGGGCCGCACCGGCCTTCGGGACGTCGGCCGGCGCGAGGTTCGCGGTGAGGCGACGGGGCGGGAACTCGAAGCCCGAGTTCCGGATCGCGCCCCGGACCCGCTCGCGGGCCTCGGCGAGGGCCGCGTCCGGGAGACCGACGATGGTGAAGCTCGGCAACCCCGAGGCGACGTCGACCTCGACCCGGACGACCCGACCCTCGAGTCCCTGGAGGGTGGCCGAAAGGACCGTGGCAAGCACGGTCCGGAGGCTAGCCGGGCCGGCGTATCGGCGACTTACCTCGGCCGCGACCAGGCCCGCGCCCGGAGCGGCCCTGGCAGGCGTCCGGGCCGCTCGCCGCCGGCGCTCAGTGGGTCGTCGGGGCGAGCGCTCCAGCTGCCGCGGCCGTCTTGTCGACCCGCCGGACGAAGTCGAGGACGGACCGCCCGAGGGGGCTGTCCGGCTTCGTGAAGACGAAGGGCGCCCCGCTGTTGAGGGCACTCATGGCGCCCCGGTACTCGTTGACGATCTGGTACTCGATCGGCCGCTTCAGGGCGCTTTCGGCGTTGCGGACGGTGATGCCGGTAAAGGCGTTCGAGCGGTTGAGGACGAGCTTCACCCGCTCCCCTTCCCAGCCGAGGTGGCCGACCGTCTCGAGGACGAGCCGAACGTTCTTGAGACAGGACAGGTCGGCCGTCATGACGACGAAGATGGCGTCGGCCCGGTCCAGGATGTGGAGGTTGAAGTCATCGAGCCGCTTGTCGATGTCGACGACGACGTAGTCGTAGAGGCTCCGGAGGATGGTCAGGATCTGGCCGATGTGCTCGTCGGTGACGAGCTCGGCCATCTCTGGCTGCGGCGGCGCGAGGAGGAGGTCGATCCCGGAGTCGTGCCGAACCAGGACCCGTCGAAGGAGGTCGGCATCGATGGCCGGGGCGGAGACGGCGTCGAGGATGCTCTTTCGGTCGAGTCCGAGGTCCAAGAAGACGCGGTGGTCGCCGAACTGGAGGTTGCCATCGACGAGGGCGACGCTTCGGCCCAGCTCACGGTGGAGGCCGATGGCGGCGTTGATCGCCAGGGTCGTCGTGCCGACACCACCCTTGGCTCCGTAGAAGACGTGGAGTCGGCCGAGCGGTGGACGACCGACGACCTCCTTGTCGGGCGCGAAGCGGGCGAGGAGGCTTCGGATCCGGGCGACGAGCTCGGCGGGATGGAAGGGCTTGATCAGGTAGTCGTCGGCGCCGGCACGCAGACCGCGGACCCGCTGCTCGACGCCGCCGTCGCTCGTCAGCATGATGATCGGAACGTGGCGGCCCTCCCCCTCCTCGCTCCGGATCTTGGCGGCCACCTGATAGCCGTCGAGCTTCGGCAGGGTGACGTCGAGGAGGATGAGGGCCGGCCCCTCGGCGCCCCAGAGCCGGAAGCCGTCGGCTCCGTCGCCGGCGACGACGACGTCGTACCCCTCCTGCTTGAGCGTGTACTGGAGCAGGCGCTGGACGTTCGGGTCGTCGTCGACGACGAGGATCTTCGTCATGGGATGTCGCACAGCCTCCGGACCGAGCCGGTCGCACCCGCCGGCGGGGCGATTATAGGTGGCCGCGGCTGGCACCCGAGGCGGTGCCGCGCCGCACCGAAGGGAGGCACGGGGTAGGCGGAGGGCCCACCCGGCCCCGCTCGGGCCACCAGGTTGCCCATGGGGGCGTCTCTGAGGTACCGACCCGAGCGACACTCGGCCCGGACTCGTGCGAGGACACCGCCAGGGTGGCGTTTACTCCTGGAGAGAGTACGCCGGGCACCCGACGAGCCGAACCTTCTCGAATACTCCCCGGGGTAGTGAACGAGCAGTCGGCTCTGCTCGTGTACCACCGGGGCGAGTAACCGTCGAAGAACTCGGCCGTCGAGCCGCTCGTCGTCGGCCCGGCCACGCTCGCAACCGATCCGCGGCCCGGTACAACACGCGGCCTCGACCTCTAAGCCACTCCCAGGGGGAGTAAACGAGAAACCCCGTTGCCTGTACCGTTGGGGACGGGGGTGAGGCGAGCAGCGCCGGGCGCCAGGCCGGCCGAGGGGCAGGCGCCACAAGGTCCCCCAGGCGGCGCAGGCGCCGCAGGCTCCGATCGCTGCCCGGCCCGCGGCCTCGGCGAGACCGCCGAGCGCGGACAGCACAGCGTCGGCCGCACGATCCGCGGCGTCCGCCCTCGCTCGAGCCGGCCCGCGACGGCGACGACCCTCCGGGCCCGCTGCCGCCCGTGCGGGCCCTACCGAGCCGCGCCAGCCCCCTCGCCGCCTCCAGCCGAAGCACCGCCGGTGGCACTCTGGGCAGCCGCTCCCGCCGCCATCCCCTGGGCGAGATAGCTCGTGAAGGGCTCGACGAGGCGGGTGAACTCGGTCGGGATGACGAACTTCGTGGCCGGGCTCGCCCCGAGGGCCTTGAGCGCCTCCAGGTACTGGAGCGCCATCGTCTTCTGGTCCACCCCGCGGGCCGCCCGGAAGATCCGCTCGAGGGCCTCGCTGAAGCCCTCTGCCCGGAGGATCGCCGCCTGTCGGTCGCCCTCGGCCTTGAGGATCTCGGCCTGCTTCTGGCCCTCGGCCACGTTGATCGCCGCCTGGCGCTGACCCTCGGATTCGGTGATGACGGCCCGCCGCGTCCGCTCGGCCGAGAGCTGGCGGTTCATTGCTTCCTGGACCTCCCGCGGCGGCACGATCTCCCGGATCTCGACCGTCGTCACCTTGCCGCCCCAGCGCTCGGTCACCTCGTCGAGCTTGGCCCGCAGGATCTCGTTGATCTGCTCCCGCCGCGAGAGGACCTCGTCGAGCAGGATGTCGCCGACGACGGCTCGGAGCGTCGTCGTCGCGATGCCGGTCAAGGCACCCGTGAAGTTGCCGACGTTGACCTGGCTCTTGAGCGGATCGACGATCTTCCAGTAGATGAGGAAATCGATGTTGATGGGCGCGTTGTCCCGGGTGATGTTCGTCTGGCTCGGGACCTCGATGAACTGCTCCCGCAGGTCGACCTTCACCGGTCGGTCGACGATCGGGATCAGGAAGCGAAGCCCGGGCTCGCGGACGAGCCGCTCGTCGGTCCGGCCGAGACGGAAGACGACCATCTTCTCGTACTGGTTCACGATCCGGACCGAGAGGTAGAGGAAGACGAGGACGACGGCGACGACGAAGGCCGCCAGAGCGGCGAGAACGGTGGGTTCCATGGCGACTCCTCCTTTCGTGATCGGGACGGTATCAGGGACTCGAGCCGTCGGGTGCTGGCTCGACGATGGCCGTCAGACCCTCGAAGCGGATGATGCGGACGGGCGTCCCACGCTCGAGGGGTCGGTCGTCGACAGCCCGAGCGGTCCACTCCTCGCCGGCGGCATAGACCGAGCCGACGGGCGTGAGCGGCCGTCGGACCTGGCCCAGGACGCCCGTCGGCAGGGCCGCCCCGACGAGGCCGGGCTGGGTCGTCATCCGCCGGGTCCGAACGGCGGCGTAGGCGATGAAGCCCATGAAGATCGCCGTCGTCGCGCTCATGACGGCGACGAGCGGGAGGGCGACGGAGACGTCGGGCGCCGTCGGCGTGCCAGGGGCCGTGTAGAGGGCCGAGGCCCCCAGGATGAAGCTGACGAGCCCGCCCACGGTCAGCAGTCCGTGGCTGGCGACCTGGATCTCCAGAACGAAGAGGACGATGGCCAGACCGATGAGGAGCAACCCGGCGACGTTGAGCGGCAGCGAGCCGAAGCCCACGAAGGCGAGGATGATCGCCAGGGCGCCGAGGATCCCGGTCACGAAATTCGGGTTCTGGAGCTCGAAGAGGAGCCCGTAGAAGCCGACGGTGAAGAGGACGAAGGCGATGTTCGGGTCCGAGAGGAGGTGGAGGAGGGACTGGAAGGGGTTCATCGGCAGCTCCTCGAAGGGAGCGGCGCCGAGGCGGATCGTCCGCTCGCCGTCGGGTGTCCGTACCGTCCGCCCGTCGGCCAAGCGGCGAACCTCCTCCAGGGACGCGGCCAGGCCATCGACGGCACCGACTGCCACGGCTTCCGAGGCCGGTGAGGCCCGCGCTTCGCTGACCGTCGAGACGGCCCACTCGACGTTCCGGCCGCGGGTCTCGGCTATGGAGCGGATGGCGGCGATGGCATCCTGACGGACCTTGTCGCCGAGGGTCCCCTCGATCTCCTCGCCGCCGGCCCCGACCGGCGAGGCCGCGCCGATCCGCGTCCCAGGGGCCATGTAGGCGAGGTGGGCGGCGAGGGTGATGAACGTCCCGGCGCTCGCGGCCTGCCCTCCCGCCGGGGCGACCCAGACGATGGTCGGGAGCCGAGCCTCGAGGAGGACGGACGTGATCTTGTTCGTCGCGTCGAGGCTCCCACCCGGCGTGTTCAAGACGATGACAACGGCCGGGGCCCCGTTCGCGGCGGCGACGGCGAGCCCCTCCTCGATGTAGCCGGCGAGGACGTTGTCGACGATCCCCGTCGCCCGCAGGACCGGCACCGCCCCCGGGCTGAGAGCCCGCGTCGGAGCGACGGCCAGGGAGAGGCCGGCGAGGCCGAGGCCGAGGGCCCCGACGAGGACGGTGCGGCGGAGGCGCTTACCGAACATGACCAGCCACCGCCGCCATTATCCCATGCGCCGGCCGGCGGCAGGCTCAGCCGAGCAGCCCAGCCTCGAAGGCGTCGAAGACGAGCTGACTCCAGGTCTCCATGGCAGACCGGACGGAGCGGACGGCGACCGGGTCGGCGAAGCCGCCGGAGAGTTTCGTCGCCTCCCGGATCGCCACCGACCGACCGGCGACGTCGGCGACGAAAACGACCCCGAGGTGGACGCTCCCGACATCGGTCGTGTCGTCGTTGACGAGCCCGATCGGAACAAAGCGGGGCTCGAAGTCGGCGGCGATCTCCTCGCGCCACTCGCGGGCGAGGCCGCCGAGGAGGTCGCCGTCCCCGGGCTCGACGTGGCCCCCGATCCCGATGGAGTAGCGCTCGAAGAGCCGGGCGTCCCCGCCGGCCGAGGTCCGGCGCATGAGGAAGTAGCGCGCCCCGTCGCGGAGGACGAGGTAGGGGATGAGCTGCTTGTAGCCCGGATCGCGTTCGACCTCGGCCCTGGGCAGGTAGCGGCCCGCGCTGCGGGCCGCCGCCAGGACCGCCTCGACGCCGTCCGCTCGGACGCCGTGCCAACCGGGCGGGGCGAGGACCGCCGCCCGCGGCACGACGAGGACGAGCTCCCCGTCCACCCTCGCCCCTCAGAGGCTGTGAACGAACCGCGCCAGGGTCGTCCGCTGGCAACCGCTCGCCGGCTGGACGGCTGCTTCCCTCGATGACCGGTCCAGCCGTCCGCCAACGGCGGGGATGGCGGTCCTCCTGCCGCACCGCACCGGGCCAGCTCGGCCGGGAGCGCCCATCGTCTCGATCAGGCGCCGGCCCGGAGGGCGAGGGTCCGGGCAAGGTTGTGGGCGAGGGCGAACCAGAGGAGGACGGCCCGGACCCGCTCGATCCCTCGGACGACGAGGCGCTGGAGCCCGCGGTTCCGGGCGAGGGCGTTCACCCACTCGGCGGAGGCGGCCCGGAGCCGGTAGATCGCCTGGCCTGACGGGCTCCCCATCCGGGTCCGCCAGGCGGCGACGGCAGGAGTGTCGGTCGGAAGCGGGCGATCTGGGTCCCGACCCCGCCGGGGCCGCATCGGCGGGGCATAGAGGGTCGTCCCGCAGGCGGCGAGGGCCTCGACCTCGGTGAGACTGACGTAGCCGCCATCGGCGAGGAGCTCGGCCGGCCGAATCCCGAACGCTCGTTCGAGCCGCTCGACGGCCGGCCGGAGCTCGCCCTGGTCGCTCCCGCTCGTCGTGACGCCGACGGCGCAGACGAGCCCCGAGCCGACGTCGGTCGTGAGCTGGGCGTTGTAGGCGGGGCGATAGGCGCCGTCGCCAAGGCGCATGATCCGCGCCTCGGGATCGGTCGTCGAGGCCCGGGCGGGCTCGGACGGCTCGGCCGTCCGGCGGCGGCGCTTCGCGGCCTCGATCGCCGGGAGGGCGGCGAGGGCAGCTCGGGCCCGCTCGGCCCGCTCCCGGGCGGCCCGCTCGCTCGCGGCGGCGATCCGGCGGTTCGTCGCCGCCGGATCCGCGTCGAGCTCGGCCTTGAGGGCGGCAACCTGGGCCTCGGCCGCGGCGAGGTGCCGCTCGATCGTCGAGCGGCGATGGAAGGAGGCGGCGCCGGCCGAGGCCCGGACCCGGATCCCGTCGTGGGCGACCCGGGTAAGGGTCACCTCGCCGCTCGCAAGGAGGGCGGCGACCGATTGGACGAGGAGGTCGTCGAGGAGATCGGCGCTCCCGGCCCGGAAGTCGGCAAGGGTGTGGTAGTTCACGCTGACCCCGCCGCAGAGCCAGCGATACGCGTCGTGCTCGCGGCAGAGCCGGTCGAGGGCCCGGGCGCTCCCGACCCCCTCGAGGGTCGCGTAGAGCCAGAGGGCGACGAGGATCGCCGGATCGATCGCCGGTCGGCCGCTGTGGCCCTCGACGGCCCGGATCCGGGCATGGAAGGGCGACAGATCGAGCCCCTCGACGAAGGCCCAGACGAGGCGGGCTCGATGGTCGGGCGAAAGGAGGCTCTCGAGATCGATCGGTCGGAGCACGACCTGACCTCGGTTCGGGCGCTGGAGGCGGGGTCGGCCACGGCCGGCCGGCTGCGGATCGACGACGGGGGTCGGCGGGAGATCGAAGAGCTCGTCCATGAGGGGAAGCGTAGCTGCACGAGCCCCCGTTGGGAATCCCTCAGTGGCGAGTTTCTTCACAGGCTCTCAG
>DAOTYQ010000209.1:0-4380 GCA_034434735.1 Chloroflexota bacterium | reverse complement strand
TCGACGGGGTCCTGGTACTCGATGCTCGCCGCCCCCCGGCGGACCTGGTCGAGGTCGGCTGCAAACTCAGCCTGCTGGTAGCGCCCGGCGGCGACGTCGGGGTGCGGTTCGATGACCTCCCGCCACGCCGGGAGCCCACCGACGCTCGGCCCGACGACGGTCTGCCCGACGGCCCGGCGGGCCGTCCGTCGGGCTTCGGTGTCGAACCGCTCGCGGAGGATCTCCTGCTTCAGCCGGTCGAGCTCGGCTGCCTCGGGGGCCGACACGCTGGCCAGGACGCGCTGGGCAGTGTCGAAGGCCCGATACGCATCGTCGAGGGTGAAGGCCTCGTGGTGGGCCCAGCGGTTCCGGACCCCCCGGAGCTCGTTGACGTACGTCCGCTCCGACGGCCCGAGCATGAGCCCGAGCGTCGCCGGCCAGTGGTGCCAGACGGCGTCGAGGAGGAAGGCGGGATCGTCGAGGTTGGCCGAGACGGCCTTGCCTGTGGCCTGTTCCTTCTCCGCCACCACCCGGTCGAGCCACTCGGGGCCGTAGGCCTTGGCAAAGGTCCGCTCGACGACGGGCCGGAGCCCGGCCGCCAGGAGCTGGAGCGCCCGTCCCACCCGTTCGAGGTTGCTCGCCGTCATGATCGCTTCGCCTCCGTATCCCCGCGGCTCCGCCGGCTGGCGCACCCGGCGCACGCACACCGCCGCCACGTCCGGGTCAAGTGAACCAGGCCATGGCGGACGCCGTCTCGAGCGTCGAAGAGTGGCACGAGCTGGTGGAAGACGGCCGCGTCACCGGCCTCGTAGGCGCGGTACGTCCAGTGCGCCACGAAATCGGCCAGCTGGAGGAGCCGGCTCGTCGAGGAGTCGGCGAAGAGCGGCACCTCGGCGAACGCCTTCAGTTGCCGCACTCGACCCGGCCTTCGGCGCCAGAGACCCATGAGCGCTTGCAACCGGGGCTCGAAGCGGGTCTCGTCCGAGACCACGACGCAACGGTGGGAGTCGCCCTGGCTGTGGCGCCAGCCCAGAAAGGAGTCGACCCGGAGGAAGAGCTCCTCGTAGGCGCGCTCGATGATGTCGACGCTCGGGAAGTCGGCTCGAACCGCCGCGACGGCGAATAGGACGAGTCGCTGTCTCGATCGGAATGCACGCAGGGCGCTGAGTGCGGCCGCCGTCGCTGCGTCACGCTGCGCCTTGGGTACCCGCCGCCACGAACCCTTGCCGGTGCGGACGGCCTGGGCATGGAACTCCGTCCCCGGGTTGTTGGATCCGGCGGCGTTGGCAACAACGGCATCCAGGCGGGCAAGAGGGTCCGCGCTCTGCTCGTGCACGAGCAAGCCGCCCACGACGAAGTGCCGGGATCGGGTATCGCCCGACTCATCAGCGTACAGGAGGTACATTCCGCCGCGAACAAGAAGGCAACCGGGCGGGACGAGGGCCCCGACGGACTGCGATGCAGGCAGCCCTCCCGGTTGCGATGGACCGACTGTACGGGAAGTCCTGACATTCGTCAAGCTTCCCGGGCCGGGCGAAGACAGAGACGGCACGTACCACCGCGGCCTCCGGAATCCCGGTGAGCGGACGGAGGCGTCCCACCCGTTCGAGGTTGCTCGCCGTCATCGCCGTCCTCCCATCCCGTCGCTACCCGCCAAGGCCCAGCGCCTGCTGGGTCGGGCCCGCCGCCCGTCGCGCCTCGGCGAGCCGACTCAGATCCGGCCAGGCGCGGACGAGGGCGTTGTACGCCCGCGCCTCCTCCGTCCAGCCCTTTCGCTCGGCGACCAAGTAGAGCCGATAGGCGAGGTCCCGCGCCACGTCGCCGAGGCCGCCGAGCCGGGCCAAGAGATCGGCGGCGGCGTTCTCGCCCTCGTCGTGGAGGCGGCGGACGAGGTGCTGCGTCGCCTCCCAGACCGTCGACCGCCGATCCTGGGCCGGGTCCCATGTGGGGTCGAGCTCCTCCCGCGAGAGGAGGGCGACCTTCCCGCCGCCCGACCGGACGATCCCGGCCCGGACGAGTCCGTCGACGGCGGTGTCGCGGGCCCGGGCGAGAACGTCGGCCTCACCGAAGCGGCCCTCGCCGAAGCCGTGCTGGCCGTACCAGGTCACGGCGAAGCGGGTGTCGGCGTCGAACTCGCCCTCCTGCTCGGCCAGGACCTCGTCGAGGACGGCGTTGATGAGGCCGAGGGCGGTCCGGACCCGCATCGCCGAACCGTCTGGCTCGAGGACCTTCGCGTACCGACTGAAGACGGCCATCCCGGGGCCGATGGCGGCCTGGGCCAGGTCGACGGGGGCGATGCTGCCGTGCTGGAGGGTCCGGAGGGCCTCCGGGAGCTCCCGCTTGAGGGCGGCGAGGAAGGCGGCCCGGGTCGTGACGCCGGCGTCGGCGGGGCGGGGCCGGCAGGCGAGGACGATGGAGGAGGCGAGGGCGTTGGTTCCCATCGAGAGCATCCGGTTGCCGAGCTCGCTGCGCATCGGCCACGTGCCCTGGATGGAGAAGCCGGCGTCGAGGAGGCCCTCGAGCATCTTCTCCCAGCCGGTGGAGATCCTGGCGACGGTGCCGTCCCCGTCGACCTCGTCCTCGGCCTGCTTGAAGGCGTAGAAGATGGTGACCGGGTAGTCTGGGTTGGCGGCTTCGCGGATCCGACGGAACGCCTCCCGAAGTCCGGTCTCGAAGTGCTCCTCGGCCCGACGGGCATCACCGCCGAACCGGTACGGGGTCGCGACGAGCTCTTGGGCCTTCGGGGTGAGGACGGTCTTGAAGAGGTCTGGGTAGACGCCCCCGAGGGAGCGGCGGAGCCACACGTAAAAGAAATCCGAGAGGTCGGCGTAGCCGATGTTGTCGTAGTACGGCGGGTCTGTCGAGACGAGGGGCGCAGGCGCGCCTCTGGCGGCGATGGTGGCGTCGAGCTGCTTGGCCGATCCGACCGTGTCGGGTCTGAGTTTGTCGAGCACCTCAGCGAGGGACCAAACCGTCCCGCGAATGTCGCCTCCCGCTCCAGCGATCGGGTTCGTCTCGACGTAGTCCCAGACCATCGGCAGCGCCTGCCGGGTGAATGTGTGCCCGATGCGGTCCATGGGAGGCTCCCAGGTGCACAGCGACGTGTTGCGGTCCAGTGCCTTGCTCAAGCCGAACGCCAGGTACGTCGCCACGGCGTCGGCGTAGGCGGGGGCGCCGGTGCCGCCGGCGGCGAGACAGAGGCCGTCGTCGGGGAGGCCGGCGGCGACCGCGTCGCGCAGGACCCGCTCGCGCGCCTCGCCGACGAGGTCGGAAAAGGTCGTGAGCGCCACGAGCTGCCGCGGCGTAAACAGGTCGCAGAACCGCGTCAGGCCGTACTGGACGCACCAGATGTTGCGCGGATCGTCGGCAAGTTCGCCGTCCGGCACCCACGCCGGCTCGGCCGACCGTGCGATCGCTTGATGCTCCTCATCCGGCGCCAGGTAGATCCGTCCGCGCTGGCCCTCGGCGACGATCGCCATCAGCTGGGCGCCCATCCGGCTGGCCCGGCCCTCCGCCTTGATGTGCTCGTCGGGTGAGACCTGCTCGCAGACGAGACAGCGGAAGTTCGCCCCCCGGCCGGTCTTCGGCGGATCCGGCGGCGTCCCTCGTCCCGTTCGCACCTCGAAGTGGACCGTCTTCGCCGCCCGGTCGACGATCGGCTCGACCCAGGCCTCCTTGCCCTTCTTCGTCGAGAGCGCGAACGAGCGGACGAGCGGCATCCGGGCCCCGCAGGCCGGGTTCGGGCAGCTGACCGTGCGGGCCCAGAGCCAGGCGATCACCGTCGCCTCGCCGCCACCGTGCTCCCGCGGCAGGCGGACCTTCGGGTAGAGGTGGCCGATCCGGCGCTCCGCCTCGTCGCGCATCCAGGCGCCGTAGCGGCGAACGTCCTCGGCCAGACCGGCGGCGCCCCGCCAGGAGCCGCTCGATCCCACCCCGCGCCGGGCGTCGGGGTGGACCGGCGGGCGGTCGCGGAACCGCGGCGGGATCTCGATGAGCGCCTTCGTGATCAGGACCGCGACCGGGTTGAGGTCGGACGCGTGCGCTTCGAGGCCGAGACGCTGCGCTTCCAGCGGGATCGAGCCGCCGCCGCAGAAGGGGTCGAGGAGGGGTGGGGGGTTCCCGCCGGTCGAGCGGCGGATCTCCGCCCGAGCCTCCTCGAGGACCGCCTCGTTCGTCGTGTTCTCCCAGAGGACGAGGCGCTCGATGATCCCGAAGAGGCGGCGTCGCTCGTCTTCCTGGGCCTTCGGGGTGGGGAAGCGATCCGGGTGGGACGACGGGTCGTCGACGAGCGAGGCGAAGAGAACGGCCCGGCAGGCGGCGAGGGGGCGACGGGCCCACCAAAGGTGGAGGGTTGAGGGGTGGCCGTGGCGGATGCTCTTCTCACGGGCCGACTCGCGGTTG
>DAOTYQ010000208.1:0-15649 GCA_034434735.1 Chloroflexota bacterium | reverse complement strand
ACGTCGGCGAGCCGCCAGGCATAGATGGTCTGGTCGTCGTCGCCGACGAAGAAGACCCGCCCCGTCGAGCTGGCGAGAAGGAGGGCGAGCCGGAGCTGGGCCCGATCGACGTCCTGGACCTCGTCGACGAGGAGGTCGCGGCAGCGCCACCGCCAGCGCTCGAGGAGGCTCGGGTCGGTCTCGAGGGCCCGCCGAGCCCCGACGACGAGGTCGTCGAAGTCGAGCCCGCCGAGTTCGGCGAGGACCGCCTCGTAGCGGAGGAAGGCTCGCCCGAGGGGCGAGGGGTCGGGATCGGCGGCGACGTCGGCGGCCGTGACCTCGTGCTCGATCTTCAGCCGACTGATGGCGTCGTCGAGCCGCTGGCGTTCGTCCGCCGGGAGGCTCGGAAAGAGCCGCCGGAGGAGGGCCGTTCGGTCGACGAGGGGCGCCACGGGTCGCCCGGCGTCGAGGAGGATCTCGCGGGCGAGGGCGTGGAAGGTCCGGACCCGGACCGCGGCCGGGTCGAGGCCGAGGGGCGCCAGGACGCGGGTCGTCCGGTCGGCGAGCTCTTCCGCTGCCCGGCGGTTGAAGGTGACGGCGCAGACCTCGCCGGGACGGGCGCGGGCTTCGCCCGGCGCGCCGGCGAGGAGCCAGGCGAGGCGGGCGACGAGGGTCGTCGTCTTGCCGCTCCCGGCCGGGGCGATGCAGAGAGTCGGTCCGGGCGGCGCCGTCGCCGCGGCCCGCTGCTCTGGATCGAGGCGATCGAGGACGGCATCGAGGCTGGGGTCGAAGCGAGAGCCGGCTGCCATGCCCGCCAGGATGGGGCGCGCCACTTTGCACCTGCCAAACCGCGCCCTCGCCCCGTGTCGGACCCGGGGACCGTGCCGCCGACCCCGCCCACCGCCCGCCGCCCGTCGGCCGGCCGTGCCCTAGATTCAGGGCGTGACACCCGAGCTCGAAGCCACCCTCCGGAGCCTGCCCACCCAGCCCGGCGTCTACGTCATGCGCGACGCCCGGGGCGAGGTCCTCTACGTCGGCAAGGCCCAGAACCTCCGCAGCCGCGTCCGGAGCTACTGGCAGAAGCAGCCCGCCGCCGGCGGCGAGGTCCAGCGGATCCGGGCCGTCGTCGATCGCGTCGCCGACGTCGACGTCACCCTCACCGACTCCGTCTCCGAAGCGCTCCTCCTCGAGGCGAACCTCATCAAGCGCTACCGGCCCCGCTTCAACGTCCGCCTCAAGGACGACAAGAGCTACCCCTTCATCAAGATCACCCTGGCCGACGACTTCCCTCGGATCGAGCGGACCCGAAAGCTCGTCGCCGACGGGAGCCGCTACTTCGGCCCCTACGCCTCGGCCTCCTCGGTCGATGCGGCGATGAACCTCATCCGCCGCCTCTTCCCGTTCCGGACCTGCACGATCCCGATCCGGGAGGGCGAGCGGGCCCTCCAGCGCCCCTGCCTCCTCTACCACATCAAGCGCTGCCAGGGCCCCTGCATCGGCGCCATCAGCAAGGCCGACTACCGGGCCGACATCGCCCAGGTCGAGCTCTTCTTGGAAGGTCGCCAGGAGGCGATCGTGCGAGCCCTTCGCCGCGACATGGAGGCCGCCGCCGAGGCCCTGAACTTCGAACGGGCGGCCGCCCTCCGCGACAAGATCCGGGCCATCGAGCGGACGACCGAGAGCCAGAAGATGGCCGCCTTCGAGCGGACCGAGCTCGATTGCTTCGGCCTCGCCCGGCAGGACAACGAGGCGGCCGTCCAGCTTTTCGGGATCCGGGCCGGCAAGCTCATCGCCCGCGACGTCTTCCTCCTCGACGCCGACCACGACGCCGCCGACGCCGAGGTCGTCGGGGCCTTCCTCCAGCAGTACTACGCCCAGGCCACGAGCCTGCCGCGGGAGGTCCTCCTGCCAGTCCTGCCGGCCGATGCAGCCGATCTCGAGGCGTGGCTGGCGGCCCGTCGCGGCGGACCCGTCCACTTCCGGGTGCCGAAGCGGGGCGAGCGACGCGAGCTCCTCGACCTCGCCAACCGGAACGCCGCCGACACCCTCGCCCGGGAGCACGCCCGCTGGCTCGCCGATCGGGGCCGGACCCGACAGGCCCTCGAGGAGCTGGCCGCGGCCCTCGGCCTGGCCGCGCCGCCGGAGCGGATCGAGTGCTACGACGTGAGCACGTTCCAGGGCAAGGAGACGACGGCGAGCATGGTCGTCTTCGTCGACGGCAAGCCGCGCACCGGCGAGTACCGGCGCTTCGCCGTCAAGACCGTGACCGGCCCCGACGACTACGCCAGCCACCAGGAGGTTCTCCGGCGCCGCTTCCGGCGGGCCCGGGCGGGCGAGGAGGGGAGCGAGGAGGAGCGCCGCTGGGCGATGCCCGACCTCGTCATCATCGACGGCGGCAAGGGCCAGGTCTCGGCGGCCGTCGAGGTCCTCACCGAGCTCGGGCTCGCCGATCTCCCGGTCGTCGGGATCGCCAAGGAGCGGGAGGAGCTCTTCCTCCCCGGCCGCTCGGAGCCGATCGTCCTGCCGCCGACCTCACAGGGTCTCTACCTCGTCCAGCGGATCCGCGACGAGGCCCATCGCTTCGCCGTCGGCTACCACCGCAAACTCCGGGCGAAGCGGGCCGTCCGCTCGGCCTTCGACGAGCTCCGGGGGATCGGGCCGAAGCGGCGGGCGGCCCTCCTGCGGACCTTCGGCTCCCTCAAGCGGGTTCGCGAGGCTCCGCTCGAGCAGATCGCGGCCGTGCCCGGGATCGGCCCCAAGCTCGCCGCCGAGATCAAGGCGGCCCTCGAGGCCTGACCGCCTGGCTGCCAGGAGTGGGCGGGCTGCCAGGAGTGGGCCGCGGCCCGAAGGGCCGGCTGCTATAGTGCCGCCCGATGCGACGCGCCGTCCCCATCCTCATCGCCGTCCTCGGTCTCGCCGCGCTCGTCGTCGACTTCGTCCCCGGTGTCCGCGTCCCCTGGGGCGATCCGACCGGCGACTGGCGGCTCGTCGAGACGAAGCTCGGCCTCGATCTCGAGGGCGGGCTCCGGGTCGAGTACCAGGCCCTGCCGGCCGAGGGCCGCCAGCCCGGCCCGGCCGACCTCAACGTCATCCGGGACATCGTCGAGCGGCGGGTCAACGCCATCGGCGTCTCCGAGCCGGTCGTCGTCACCCAGGGCACCGACCGGATCGTCGTCGAGATCCCCGGCGTCTCGGACCCAGATGCGGTCCGCAAGCTCGTCGGTCAGACCGGCAAGCTCGAGTTCGTCCCCATCGAGGGCAACTGCCCGACGACGATCCAGCAGGGGATGACCCTCGATCTCACCGTCTGCCCGCCGCTCTTCGGCGGCGAACAGATCGCCAGCGCGAACCTCGGCACCGACGAGGTCGGTCGCCGTGCCGTCGACTTCACCCTCAAGGGCGACGGCGCCCGGCTCTTCGCCGACTACACCTCGAAGAACGTTGGCAAGCAGTTCGCCATCGTCCTCGACAACGTCGTCATCTCGGCCCCCTTCATCCGGAGCCCGATCACCGGCGGGCAGGGCCAGATCACCGGCGGTGCCACGGGCTTCTCGCTCGCCGAGGCGACGAACCTCGTCACGGTCCTTCGTTACGGCTCGCTGCCGTTCCCGATCCAGGAGGTCTCGATCGAGCAGATCGCGCCGACCCTCGGCGACCAGTTCCTTCGCCAGAGCCTCCTGGCCGCCCTCATCGGGATCAGCCTCGTCTTCGTCTTCATGGTCGTCCACTACCGCCTGCCGGGGCTCGTCGCCGGGTTCGCCCTTCTCTACTACGCCGCCCTCGTCCTCGCCATCTTCCGGCTCGTCCCGGTCACCCTGACCCTGGCCGGGATCGCCGGCTTCGTCCTCTCGGTCGGCATGGCGGTCGATGCGAACATCCTCATCTTCGAGCGGTCGAAGGAGGAGATGCGGGCCGGCAAGTCGCTCGGCCAGGCCATCGAGGCCGGCTTCAGCCGAGCCTGGAACTCCATCCTCGACTCGAACGTGTCGAGCCTCATCACCGCCTTCATCCTCTTCTGGTTCGGCTCCTCGGTCATCCGGGGCTTCGCCCTCGTCCTCATGATCGGCGTCCTCGTCTCGATGTTCACCGCCATCACGGTGACCCGGACGATCCTCCGTTTCGTCGTCGCCCAGGACTGGGCGCGCCGGGCGGGCCTCTACGGCCTCTCGGAGGCCGAGTTCCTCGCTCGGCCGCTCGCGCGGCCGGCCCGCGGGGAGGCGCGAGGCCGTGTTTGACGTCGTCGGCAAGCGACGCTGGTTCTACGCCTTCTCGCTCCTGGTCACGATCCCCGGCCTCCTCTTCATCCTCCTCACGCCGCTGACCGGCGGGCAGGTCGGGCTCCGCTTCACCATCGATTACACGGGCGGGACGCGTTGGGTCATCCGGTTCGCGGATCCGAACGTGACCGCGGACCAGGTCCAGGCGGTCTTCGCCGAGGAGGGCTTCGCGAGCACGACGGTGACGAAGCAGCCGTCGGGCTTCTTCGAGATCCGGACCGAACCGGTCGATCTGGCGACGCCACCGCCACCTTCGCCGAGCCCGAGCCCGTCGCCGTCGCCGAGCGCGAGCCCGACTCCGAGCGCGGGCCCGAGCTCGTCGCCGGCAGCCTCCCCCTCGGTGAGCCCCGCTCCCTCGGGCAGTCCATCCCCGTCGCCGAGCCCGTCGGCCTCGCCGGCGCCGAGCCCCTCCCCGTCGGCCACCCCGTCTGCCTCGCCATCGCCGTCGCCGGCTGCCTCGCCATTACCCTCGCCGAGCCCGTCGCCGACCGCCCCGGGTGTGGGCGCCATCCCGACCCAAGGTCGGCTCGGCGCCGTCGCCACGGCCCTCCAGGACCGGTTCGGGCCCATCGCCGAGCAGGCCTCGCTGACGACCATCGGCCCGGTCGTGAGCGCCGATCTCATCCAGCAGGCCATCGTCCTCATCCTCATCGGCTCCCTCGGCATCCTCCTCTGGATCACCTTCCGGTTCCACGACGTGAAGATGGGCGTCGCCGCCCTCATCGCCCTCCTCCACGACGTCGTCGTCGTCGTCGGCATCTTCGCCATCCTGGGGACCGTCTTCCGGATCGAGATCGACGGCCTCTTCGTGACGGCGATGCTGACCGTGATCGGCTTTTCCGTCCACGACACCATCGTCGTCTTCGATCGGATCCGGGAGAACCGGGCTCGCCACGCCGGAGAGCCCTTCGACCGGATCGTCAACCACTCGATCCTCCAGACCTTCGGCCGGTCGATCAACACGAGCTTCACGACCGTCCTCGTCCTCCTCGCCCTCCTCCTCTTCGGCGGCGAGACGATCCGGACCTTCGTCCTCGCCATGGTCATCGGCATCGTCTCCGGGACCTACTCGTCGATCTTCAACGCCAGCCAGGTCCTCGTCACCTGGCAGCTCTGGGAGGACGAGCGGGCCGGTCGGCCGGCGGCCGGTGGGCGGCTCGCTCGGCGACCGGCTCGGTGACGGTCCCCGAAACGGAGGCGACGGGCGACCGGCGACGAGCCGCCGATGAGGCCGGTCTGGCAGGCTAGGCCCGTGGTCGAACCCCGCTACCGCTGGCTCCCCCGACTCGCCGCCGTCGACCCCGCCCTCGTGGCGGCCGTCCGCCGGTGGGGGGCGAGCGAGCGGGTGGCGGCCATCCTCGCCGCTCGGGGCGTTGCCGACCCGGCCGCCGCGGCGACCTTCTTCGGCGAGCCGACGAGCGCCCTCCACGATCCGGGCCTCCTCCCGGACGCCGCCGTCGTCGTCGAGCGGTTCCGGCGGGCCCGGGAGCGTGGCGAGCGGATCCTCGTCTTCGGGGACTTCGACGTGGACGGACTGACCGGCCTGGCGATCCTCGTGCGCGCCTGCCGGAGCCTCGGGATCGAGGCGCTGCCCTACGTTCCGTCCCGACTCGAGGAGGGGCACGGCCTCTCGGCCCGCGCCGTCGAGGCGGCCCGGGCGGCTGGCGCCTCCCTCATCGTCACCGTCGACACCGGGACGACGAGCGGGCCGGAGATCGCCGCCGCGGCGGCGGCCGGGATCGACGTCATCGTCACCGATCACCACCGGGTTCCCGAGCGGCTGCCGCCAGCGATGGCCATCGTCAACCCCCATCGGCCGGACGCCGTCTATCCCGACCCCCGCCTCGCCGGGAGCGGCGTCGCCTACAAGGTCGCCGAGCTCCTGCTCGACGCCCTGGGCGAAGGGCGGGCCGCGGCCATCGCCTGGACCGACCTGGCGACCATCGGCACCGTCGCCGACCTGGCGCCCGTCCTCGGAGAGAACCGGGCCATCGCCAGGCTCGGCCTCGCCACCATCGGCGTCGGCCCCCGGCCCGGCCTGGCGGCCCTCCTCGAGGTGGCCGGCCTTGGCCGGCGCCCAGTCGATCTCGAGACCGTCGCCTTTGCCATCGCCCCGCGTCTCACCGCCGCCGGTCGGGTCGGCGAAGCCGACGAGGCGGCCCGCCTCCTCCTGACCGACGACCCGGTGGAGGCGGCCGAGCTGGCGCGCCGCCTCGAGACGGCGAACGCCACCCGGCGGGATCTGACCCGGGAGGTCGTCGAGGCCGCCCGCTCGGCGGTCCCCGCCGGCGATGGGGCGGCCATCGTCGTCCGCGGCCCCTGGCCGGTGGGGATCGTCGGCCTGGCGGCGGCGCGCCTGACCGAGGAGACCGGCCGGCCGGCCGTCGTCGGGGCGGAGCTCGGGCCCGTCGTCCGGGCCTCGTGTCGGAGCGGCCCCGGATTCGACCTGGCGGCCCTCCTGGAGGGGTGCGGCGATCTCTTCCTCCGCTACGGCGGCCACCCGGGGGCGGCCGGCTTCGAGATCGCGACGGAGCGGTGGCCTGCCTTCGTCGAGCGCTTTGCCGCGCTCGTGGAGGCGGCCAGCCCGCCGAACCCGCGCCCGGTCCTGCCGGTCGACCTCGTCCTCCGGCCGGCGGGGATCGACTACGGCCTGGTCCGGGAGCTCTCCCTCCTCGCCCCGACCGGTCCGGGCAATCCCGAGCCCCTCGTCGCCGTCGTCGGTCTCGAGGTCGCCCGGGTCCGAGCGGTGAGCGGCGGGCACAGCCAGCTCGTCCTCCGGCGCCGCCCGGACGTCCTCGACGCCATCGCCTTCGGGCGGGACGATCTGCCGGGCCGGCTCGCCGAGGGCGACCGGGTCGACGTCGTCGCCCGCCTCGCCAGCCGGGCCTTCGGCGGCGTCGAATCGCTCCAGCTCGAGATCCGCGACCTGGCGACGAGCGGGATCGTCGCCGACATCGAGGCGGGGGACCGACCGCCCAGCGACGTCGGCCCGGCGGTTGGCGCGGCCGGCGTCGGAGGTGCCCGATGACCGGTCGGGCGGGGCTCGGGCGACCGCGTCGCGACGATCCCTACGGGATCCGCCCGAGTGGGTCGACCATCGCCCCGGTCCTAGCGGCCGTCGTCCTCCTCGTCGTCGCCGTCGCAACCGTCGGCCTCTACTTCGGTCGGCTCCCCTTCGCCGTCGGCGGCGGGCCGGGCAACGGGGGCGGTGGGCCGGCCATTACCCCCGCCCCCTCGAACGTTGTCATCCCCGATCCCCGGGCCGACGTGCCGGGCTCCATCGTCTACGTGAAGCAGGGCAACCTCTGGGTCCAGAGCGGGACGATGGTCCGGCGGATCACCGATTCGGGGGCCGACGCCGACCCGGCCTGGTCGCCCGACGGGACCTGGATCTACTTCGTCCGGACCCACGAGGAGCGTGGCCTCTACCCGGCCCAGGGTCGGCCGACCTGGTACACGCTCACGATCCCCGAGCTCATGCGGATCCGACCCGACGGGGCCGGCGAGGAGACGCTCCTCAGCGGTCGGGTCCGCTCGGGTCGCTACACGTGGTTCTTCTGGATCCGCGACCCCGACCCGGGCCCCGGGACTCGACCGATCGCCCTCGTCGCGGACGGTCCCGATCCCGCCAAGTCCGACGTCGTTCTCCAGTTCTACGACCCGACGACGAAGAAGCTGACCCGGGCGCGGGGCGCACCCGTGACGGCACCCTTCGGCCACCAGGACCCGGCCTGGCGGCCCGACGGGGCGCTCGTCGCCTTCGTCCGCAACGACCGGGACGGGCGGGCGGGGGCACCCTCGATCTGGCGCTACGACCCCGACACGACCAAGAGCGCCGCCGTCACCGGGCCCGGCTATCTCGCCCCGGCCTGGTCGCCGGACGGACGGTATCTGGCGGCGACGAAGACGGGCCCGTTTGGGACCGACGTCGTCGTCCTCGACGCCCGGACCGGGACGGAGCTCCTCCGCCTCACGAACGACGGCCGCTCCTGGTCGCCGACCTGGTCGCCGCGGGGCGACGCCATCGCCTTCCTCCATCTCGAGGGCCAGATCGTCGACCTGCGGATGGTCGAGCTCGACGGGGTGGCGCCGAACTGGCAGCTCGGGACGGTGCTCGATCTCACGAAGGTGAGCGGCCTCGACGGCGCCTCGCGGCCCGACTGGTTCATCCCGGCCGCCGAGCTGCCGCCATCGCCGCCGCCGAGCGTCGCCCCGTCCGGCGGCTCGGGCCAGCCGGCGGGGAGCCCGTCGCCCGGCGCGTCGACCGGCTAGGCCGCGCCGCGGACCGACGACGAGGGTGGGCGAACCGGCGATGACGGAGCCGGTGGGCGCCGCAGAGGCCTCCTACCTCGACCGCCTGGCGGTTCGGACGGCCGCCGTTGGCTCGGTCCTCTGTCTCGGTCTCGACCCCGACCCGGCCCGCTTGCCGCCGGGTGTGCCGCCGACCCCGAAGGGGATCGAGGCCTTCGGGCGCCTCCTCCTCGAAGCTGCGGCGCCAGTCGCCGCGGCCGTCAAGGCGAACCTCGCCTTCTTCGAGGCGTACGGGTCGGCTGGGCTCGCGGTCCTGGAAAGGCTCCGTGGGGAGGTGCCAGCCGGCTGCCCCTTCGTCGCCGATGCGAAGCGGGGCGACATCGGATCGACGGCCGCCCGGCAGGCCGTCGCCCTTCTCGACGTCCTCGGCGCCGACGCGGTCACCCTCAACCCCTACCTCGGTCGGGACGCCGTCGAGCCGTTCCTCGAGCGGACGGGCCGCTTCGTCTACCTCCTCTGCCGAACCTCGAACCCGAGCGCGGCCGAGATCCAGAACCTGCCCGTCGGGGGCGAGCCGCTCTACCTCCAGGTCGCCCGTCGGGCCGTCACCTGGGGCGACGGCGCCCGGCTCGGTCTCGTCGTCGGGGCGACGGCGCCCGACGAGCTCCGGGCCGTCCGGGCGGCTGTGCCGGGCACGGCCTTCCTCGTGCCGGGTGTCGGCACCCAGGGCGGGGACCTGGCGACGGTCGTCGAGGCCGGCCCGGCCCGGATCGAGCCGGCCGGGGGACGGCCCGGTGGCGGCCTCCTCGTCAATGTCTCGCGGGGGATCGCCGAGGCCGCGCACGGCGCCCCGGGCGGGCGAGTCCCGGACCGGCGGGACGTGGGCGATCGGCTCGCCGACGCGGCGGCCGAGTGGGCGGCTCGCCTCGCTGTGCTATCGTAGGCCCGCGGGGCGAGTGCGCCAGCGCCCCCGGACGACGATCGTCCGGCGGCGATGGCGTCGACCCCCGACGAGTCCTGTGTTCGAGGAAGCGATATGCCCTTCAATCTCGGTCCCGGGGAGCTCCTGCTCATCCTCCTCCTCGCCCTCATCGTCCTCGGGCCGGGCAAGCTCCCGGAGGTCGGGAGCGCCCTCGGCCGGGCGATCCGCGAGTTCCGCCAGGCGGCGTCGGACGTCACCTCCGCCGCGAGTGGCAAGCCGGCCGGTCCGGCGGCGGCACCGGGCGCCGGCGCCGGGGCGAGCGGCGGCGCGGACGCGTCCCGTCCCGAAGAGAGCGCGTCGAGCACGACGGAGCGGACCGGGTCGTCCGGCTCGTGAAACCGGGCCTCCGGGTGACGCCGGCGGGCGCGTCGGGCGAGCCGCGGCTCCGCGACCCCGTCCCCGTGATGAGGTGGCGAGGCGATGGCCGATGAGGTGCTGCCGGCGCCGGTGAGCCTACCGGCCGAGGCCGGCGAGGAGAAGGTCATGTCCCTCGTCGACCACCTCGCCGAGCTCCGGACCCGGCTCATCCGGATGGCCCTCGCCGTGGCGGCGGGGAGCGTCGTCGGCTTCCTCGTCGCCGAGCGGGTCATCGACCTCCTCGTCGCCCCGCTCCCGGACCGGCAGGTCCAGATCCTCGGCCCCGGCGACGCCTTCGTCATCTACCTCCGGGTCGCCGTCGTCGTCGGGATCATCCTCGCCATGCCGGTCATCCTCCACCAGGCCTGGGCCTTCATCGCGCCGGGGCTGACGCCCCAGGAACGGCGGATGGTTCGGCCCTGGGTCCCGCTCGCCCTCTTCTTCTTCGCCCTTGGGGTCGGGGTCGCCTACATCGTCTTGCCCTTTGCCGTCCAGTTCCTCCTGAGCTTCACGGGCGGGCCGCTCCGGAGCGACCTGGCCGCCGGTCCCTACTTCGACTTCGTGACGACCCTCTTCCTCGCCTTCGGCTTGGTCATGGAGTTCCCGATCCTCCTCTACGGGCTGTCGCGGGTCGGGATCGTGACGAGCCGGCGGCTCCGAAGCTCGCGGCGCTACGTCATCCTCGGGATCGCCATCTTCGCGGCCATGGTGACCCCGGGCGGCGACCTCGTCAGCCCCACGGCCCTCGGCGTGACGATGTATGTCCTCTACGAGGCGACCGCCTTCTTCATCGCCCGGAGCGGACGCTGACGCGTCGGGCGGCGATCGCCTCGATGGCTCGGCGGGCTTCACGGTGAGCGGGCGGCAGTAGACTGGCCGAGATGGCGAGCCAGGATCTCCCGGACCGGACCGGCCTCGAGGTCGAGGCGGCTCGGCGGGGCCGATCGGCGCCGGCCGACCGACGCCGCGAGCGGCAGCACGTCGTGATCCTGAGCGGCCTGTCGGGGGCCGGCAAGACGGCGGCGGCAAAGCTCTTCGAGGACATCGGCTACACCGTCGTCGACAACCTGCCCGGCGAGCTCCTGCCGGCCCTCGCCGAGCTCGTCAGTACCGATCGCGAGCGGTTCGCTCGGACGGCCATCGTCCTCGACGTCCGGGCCGGCGACGCGCCGGTCGCCCTAGCCGCGATGCGGGGCGCCCTCGAGGGTCGGGGGATCCGGCCCCAGGTCGTCTTCCTCGAAGCCCGCGACGAGGTCCTCATCCGCCGCTACTCCGAGACGCGCCATCGTCACCCCCTCGGTGATCGGCGGGGGATCGCCAGCTCCGTCGCCGCCGAGCGGCGGCTCCTCGAGCCGATCCGGGAGGAGGCGGACGTCGTCCTCGACACCTCCGATCTCTCCCTCCGCGAGCTCCGCGAGCGGATCTTCACCGAGCTCGGCAACGCCCCCGAGCCGGACCGGCTCGCCATCCAGCTCATCAGTTTCGGCTACAAGTTCGGCATCCCCCTGGAAGCCGACCTCGTCTTCGACGTTCGCTTCATGACGAATCCCTACTACGTCCCCGAACTGCGGCAGCTCTCGGGCCTGACCGAGGCGGTTCGCCGCTACGTCCTCGACCAGCCGCTCGCCCGGCGCTTCCTCGAGCACGTCGAGGCCTTCCTGGAGTTCGCCATCCCGGCCTACATCGCCGAGGGGAAGAGCCGGCTCACCATCGCCATCGGCTGCACCGGCGGCTACCACCGCTCCATCGTCATCGCCGAGGAGCTGGCGAGCTGGCTGAACGAGCGCGACCTCGGCCCGGTCACGGTCTTCCATCGGGAGCTCGAGCGGGCATGACCGAGGAACGCGGCGCCCGATCGACGGCCCGGGCCGCGGGCGGCGGGATCGCGGGCGGGCCAGGGTCGCTCGCCCGGCCGTCGCTCCGGACCTGGCTCCGGCCGGGGATGGGGGTGAAGCGCTGGCTCCTCGTCGTCTTCCTCGGCGAGCTCGGTCTCGCCCTGGCCGGGGCCCTCGTCCTTCGGCAGGTCTACCGGGACATCGAGGTCGAGGGGCCGCTCCAGGCCATCCTCTTTCTCGTCACCCTCCAGTTCCTGCCGTACGTCGCCCGGGGGGCACTCCTGGCCGGGCTCGGGACGGGCCTCTTCCTCTACGGATCACTCCGCCTCATCCGGGCCCTGACCGACCCGCTCCGGACGGCGGACCACGACCAGCCCCTCGTCGAGGTCATCTACCAGAAGCGCGTTCTCGCCCGTGGGCCGCGGATCGTCGCCATCGGCGGCGGCACCGGGCTGTCCGTCCTCCTGCGGGGCCTGAAGGAGCAGACGAGCAACCTGACGGCCATCGTCTCGGTCGCCGACGACGGCGGCTCGTCGGGCGTCCTGCGGGGCGTCCTCGGCGTCCCGCCGGTCGGTGACATCCGGAACTGCCTCGTCGCCCTCGCCGACGCCGAGCCCCTCATGGGACGCCTCCTCCAGTACCGCTTCCCGGGCCCCGACGGCGGTGCCGCGCCCGCCGACGGCGGCGATCCCCCCGCCGGCGACGGAACCGTGCCAGATCGCCTGGCCGGGCACGCCGTCGGCAACCTCCTCATCGCCGCCATGGCCGCCGTCGAGGGCGGCGACTTCGAGGAGGGCGTCCGCCAGATGAACCGCGTCCTCGCCGTGCGCGGTCGCGTCCTGCCGGTCTCGCCGGTTCCACTCACCCTCCACGCCCGGCTCCGGGACGGGCGGACCGTGGACGGCCAGTCGGCCATCGCCCGCTCCTTCGGGATCGAGGCGGTCTGGCTGACGCCCGAGGCGGTTCCCGTCTCGGCCGAGGCCATCGCCGCCATCGGCGAGGCCGAGGCCATCGTCCTGGGGCCGGGCAGCCTCTTCACGAGCGTCTTGCCGCCCATCCTCCTGCCGCCGATCCGCCGGGCCGTCGCCGAGTCGGAGGCGGTCCGGATTTACGTCTGCAACGTGGCGACCCAACTCGGCGAGACCTCGGGCTTCGACCTCGCCGACCACGTCGAAGCCCTCGCTCGGGCCGTCGGTCCGGACCTCGTCGACGTCGTCGTCGCCAACAGCGCCCTGCCGGCGGTCGCCGACGGCCCGTCGGAGCCGGTCCGCCTGCGCTGGCCGCCGGCCGTGGAGCCGCCGCCGAGGCTCGTTCTCGAGGCCGTCGTCGACCCGGCCAATCCCCACCACCACGACCCGACCCGGCTGGCGGCGGCGATCCTGGCCGTCCTCGACGCCGAACGCCGGGCCCGGCGTCGGCCGGCGGTTCGGAGCGCCTGAGGTTCCGGGGAGCGGCTCGCCCGCGTGGCCGACGATCGCCCCGACCGCGCCCTCGTCGCCGCCATCCGGGAGGAGCTCGCCGCCATCGAGCCGGCCCGGGCCTGCGATCGACGCGCCGAGGCGATCGGCCTCGGCCGACGCCGCTCGGCCAGGGAGGGCGCCCTTGCCCGCCTCGCTCTCCGGCTGGCACGGGCCGACGCCGTCGGCGAGGGCGTCGTACCCGGGACGGCCGATCCCGACGCCTTCGACTGGGCGACGGCTGCCGACCACTGTCGCCTGGCCTGGCTCCGCGGCCGGTTCCTCGCCGCAGGGTCGCTCTCCGTCGCCCGCGGCCGGACCCATCTCGAGTTCGTCGTCGGGCCGGGAGAGGCGCGCCTCCTCGCCGCTCGCCTCGCCGAGCTCGGCCTGCCGGCCCGCTGGCGCCTCCGACGGGGTCGCGGGGTCGTCCTCTGGAAACGCCGCGACACGGTGACGACGTTCCTCCGGCGGATCGGTGCCTCGGCCTCGATCCTCGAGCTCGAGGCCCGGGCCGTCTCGCAGGCCCTGCGGGGCGATCTCAACCGGGTCCTCAACGCCGATGCGGCGAACCTGGCCCGGAGCGTCGAGGCCGCCGGGCGCCAGCTCGAGGCGATCGAGGCCCTCGAGGCGGAGGGGCGACTCGGCCGCTGCCCGCCGCTCCTCCGGGCGGTCGCCGCGGCCCGTCGGGCGGCGCCCGAGGCGAGCCTCCGCGAGCTCGCCGAGGAGCTCGGCCTCCATCGCTCGGCGGTCCAGCGCGCCCTCGACCGGCTCGTCCGGCTTGCCGAGGCAGGGTCGGCCGGCGGGGCGGGTCCCGTCGGCCCGGACCGGGAGAGCCGCCCGGGCCGCTCGCCGATGACCGATGGACCGGCCGCCGCCCCGGGTCCTCTGGCATGATGGGCCCATGCGACCGCTCGTCATTGCCGCCAACTGGAAGATGCACACGACCCCGGCCGATGCCGGCGCCCTCGCCTCGACCATCGCCCGCCGGACCCGGGCCCCCGGCGTGACCCGGGTCATCTGCCCGCCCTACGTCTGTCTCGCCGCCGTCCGCGACGCCCTTGCCGGCGAGGACGTCGCCGTCGGGGCCCAGAACGTCCACCACGAGCTGGCCGGGGCCTTCACCGGCGAGGTGAGCGCACCGATGCTCGTCGGCCTCGCCAGCTGGGTCATCGTCGGCCACTCCGAGCGGCGGCGCGACTTCGGCGAGACCGACGCCCTCATCGGCCGCAAGCTCCGCCGGGCCGTCGACCACGGCCTCCGGCCGATCCTCTGCATCGGCGAGCAGCTCGCCGAGCGCGAGGCGGGGCGGGCGACGGCGGTCGTCGCCGAGCAGCTCCGGGGCGCCCTCGCCGGGCACGATCCGGGCGAGCTCGCCCGGGCGGGGCTCGTCGTCGCCTACGAGCCGGTCTGGGCGATCGGAACCGGCCGCAACGCCCACGGCGCCGACGCCGCCGAGATGGCCGACGCCATCCGGGCCGTGGCGGCGGAGCTCGGCTGGCCCGACGGGGCGGCCGGGCTGCCGGTCCTCTACGGCGGGAGCGTCACCTCGGGGAACATCGGCGAGTTCCTCAGCGAGCCGGCCATCGACGGCGCCCTCGTCGGCGGCGCCTCCCTCAAGCCCGACGAGATGGCGGGGATCGTCGCCCGGGCGGCCCTCCGGGCCGGGGCGGCGGCGAGTACCCTCGGCGGGTAGACCAGCCGCCTCGCGGACGGGCCACCCTCGAGCCGTCGACGATCCAGTTCGATCACGGGAGATCTAGACGACCATGCCGACCCTCGTCCTCCTCCGCCACGGCGAGAGCATCTGGAACAAGGAGAACCGCTTCACGGGTTGGACCGACGTCGACCTGACCGAGACCGGCGTCGCCGAAGCCCGCGAGGCGGCCCGGCTCCTCCGCGAGGAGGGCCTCGACTTCGATCTCGCCTTCACGTCGGTCCTGAAGCGGGCGATCCGGACCCTCTGGATCGTCCTCGACGAGCTCGACCGCATGTGGCTCCCGGTCGTCAACGACTGGCGGCTGAACGAGCGCCACTACGGTGCCCTCCAGGGCCTGAACAAGGCCGAGATGGCGGCCCGGTACGGCGAGGAGCAGGTCCTCCTCTGGCGCCGGAGCTACGACGTCCCGCCGCCGCCGCTCGACCTCGACGACCCGCGCCATCCGCGCTTCGACCGCCGGTACGCCGGCCTCCCGGCGGACCTCCTCCCGCGCTCGGAGTCGCTGAAGGACACCGTCGCCCGCTTCCTGCCGGCCTGGCACGAGGCCATCGCTCCGGCCATCCGCGCCGGCCAGCGGGTCCTCATCGCGGCCCACGGCAACAGCCTTCGCGCCCTCGTCAAGTACCTGGACGGGATCGGCGACGCGGAGATCGTCGGCCTCAACATCCCGACCGGCATCCCCCTCATCTACGAACTCGACGACGAACTCCGGCCGCTCGGGCACCGCTACCTCGGCGACCCGGAGCGGGTGGCGGCCGCGGCGGCGGCGGTGGCGGCCCAGGGCCGGGCGGCTC
>DAOTYQ010000207.1:0-6754 GCA_034434735.1 Chloroflexota bacterium | reverse complement strand
TCGCCGCGGCGGAGATCCGCGCCGGCGATGCCGAGGTCGTCGTCGCCGGCGGGATGGAGAACATGAGCGCCGCCCCGTACCTCCTGCCGAAGGCCCGCTTCGGGTACCGGCTCGGCCACGGCGAGGTCCTCGACGTGACCCTCCACGACGGGCTCATGTGTGCCTTCGAGGCCTGCCATATGGGGACCCACGCCGAGCGGGTCGCCATCGCCCGGCAGATCAGCCGGGCCGACCAGGACGCCTACGCCCTCGAGAGCCACCGGCGGGCCATCGCCGCCATCGACGCCGGCCGCTTTCGGGACGAGATCGTCCCCGTCCCGGTCCGCGACGCGAAGGGGAACGAGACCCTCGTCGAGGTAGACGAGAACCCGCGCCGCGACACGAGCCTCGAGGCCCTCGCCCGCCTCCGGCCCGTCTTTCCGCTCCCCGACGAGCCGGACCGGGGCGGCGCCACCGAGGGGACGGTCACGGCCGGGAACTCGCCGGGCATCACCGACGGGGCCGCGGCGACGGTCGTCGTCTCGGAGCGGGTCGTCGAGCGCGACGGCCTCCGGCCGCTGGCCCGGATCATCGGCTATGCCCAGGCCGAGGTCGCCCCGAAGTGGCTATTCCTCGCCCCCGTCGAGGGGGTTCGTCGCCTCCTCGATCGGATCGAGCTCCCGATCGAGGCCTTCGACCTCGTCGAGATCAACGAGGCCTTTGCCGCTCAGACCCTCGCCGACGGGCGCGAGCTCGGCTTCGACTGGGCGAAGACGAACGTGAACGGCGGGGCCATCGCCCTCGGCCATCCCATCGGCGCCTCGGGCGCCCGGATCGTGGCGACCCTCCTCCACGAGCTCCGGCGCCGGGGCGGTCGCTACGGGCTGGCGACCCTCTGCCTCGGTGGGGGCGGCTCGGTGGCGATGGCCTTCGAGCGGGTTGAAGCGGGTTGAGAGGACCCAGGAACGATGAGCGAGATCGACCCCTCCCCGGGCGGAGCCTGTCCTTCTGTCCCGGAGGTTGAGAGGATCCAGGAACGATGAGCGAGATCGAGACCGACCGCCTGACCCTCGAGCTCAGCAGCGCCGAGCTCGAGCTGATCCGAACGGCCCTCCGCCTCCTCGCCTCGACCCTCGGCCGCGAGGAGGCCGACGAGCTGGAGGAGGTCCAGCGCCTCCTGAGCCGCCTGGAAGGAGCCGACCGATGACCGTGACGAGCGCCGGGCCGACCGCCGCAACCGAGGCGGCCGAGGCCCCCACGTTCCGCAACTTCATCGCCGGGGAGTGGGTCGAATCGGTCTCCGGGCGGACCTTCGAGAGTCGCAACCCGGCCGACGTCCGGGACGTCATCGGCCGCTTCCAGGCGAGCACGGCCGCCGACGTGGCGATGGCGATCCGGGCCGCCGAGGCGGCCCTGCCGATGTGGCAGCGGATGCCCGCCCCGAAGCGGGGCGAGATCCTCTACCGCTTCGGCGCCCTCCTCGCCGAGCACAAGGAGCGCCTCGCCCGAGCCCTGACCCGGGAGATGGGCAAGGTCCTGACCGAGGCCCGCGGCGACGTCCAGGAGGGGATCGACATCGCCTTCCTCATGGCCGGCGAGGGACGGCGGATGTTCGGCGACACCGTCCCCTCCGAGCTGCCCGACAAGTGGGCGATGAGCGTCCGCCAGCCGATCGGGATCGCCGGCATCATCACGCCGTGGAACTTTCCCATCGCCATCCCGTGCTGGAAGATGATGCCGGCCCTCGTCACCGGCAACACCGTCGTCTTCAAGCCGGCCTCCGACACGCCCCACTGCGCGACGCTCCTCGTCGAGCTCATGGCCGAGGCCGGCTTCCCGCCGGGGACGGTGAACCTGGTCACGGGCTCCGGGGCCGAGGTCGGCGACGCCATCGTCGACTCGCCGGACGTGCGGGTCATCAGCTTCACCGGCCACAGCGAGACCGGCAAGGCCATCGCCCAGCGGGCCGGCGCCCGACTGAAGCGGCTCGCCCTCGAGCTCGGCGGCAAGAACGGGATCGTCGTCCTCGCCGACGCCGACCTCGACCTGGCGACCGAGGGGATACTCTGGTCGGCCTTCGGGACGACGGGCCAGCGCTGCACGGCCTGCTCCCGGGTCATCGTCGAGGAACGGGTCCTCGAGCCGCTCCTGGCCCGACTCGAGGCCGGCGCGCGGCGGCTCCGCCTCGGGGACGGGCTGGCCGAAACGACCGACGTGGGGCCGCTCATCAACGCCGCGGCCGTCGAGAAGGTGGAGCGCTACGTCGAGATCGGGCGACGGGAGGGGGAGCTCGTCTGCGGTGGGCGGCGAGCGACGGGTCCGGGGCTCGAGCACGGCCACTTCTTCGAGCCGACGATCTTCACCGGGGTCGCCCCGATGGCCCGGATCGCCCAGGAGGAGATCTTCGGCCCCGTCCTCTCGGTCATCCCCGTGGCGGACTACCAGGCGGCCGTGACCGCCCTCAACCAGACCCGCTACGGGCTCTCGTCCTCGATCTACACCCGCGACGTGAACACGGCCTTCCGGGCGATGCGCGACTTCGAGACGGGGATCGTCTACGTGAACGCGGGCACCATCGGGGCGGAGACGCACCTGCCGTTCGGTGGTTGGAAGGAGACCGGCAACGGCCACCGGGAGGCGGGTCACGCCGCCCTCGACACGTTCACGGAGTGGAAGGCGATCTACGTCGACTTTTCGGGCCGGCTCCAGCGGGCCCAGATCGACAACCAGCCGAGCTGAAGCGGCGGCCGGCGGCGGAGCGGGCGGGCTCCCGTCGGCCGGTGCGGCGGTCCGGCGTCGGCAGCGGCGTCGTCGATCGGCGCGGTGGTCCGGCGCCGGCCCTTGAGTCGGCCCTTCAGTCGGCCCGTCCGATCGTCAGGACGCGCTCCTCCGCGCCGCGAACGACCCGGAGCTCGAAGGGCGGTTCGGTCTCCGCCAGCACGGCGTGGAGGGCCTCCACCGAGCCGATCGGTCGTCCGGCCGCGGCGACGATGACGTCGCCCTCCCGGAGTCCGGCCGCCTCGGCGAGACTCCCGTCCTCCACCGCCCGAACGAGGAGGCCATCGACTTCGTTCAGCCCGACGGCCCGCCGTAGCCGACGTGCGACCTCGGGCGGCGCCACGACCACCCCGAGGCGGAGGCGCCACGGCGCCTCACCACTGGCCAGCCGGCCGAGGCGCTCGCGGAGCCCGGCGTCGGCGGCGATGGCGAGGTAGAAGCCGTCGCCGAGCCGGTGCGTGTCGATCCCGACGAGCCGCCCCTCGCCATCGAGGAGGGGCCCCCCCGGAGGCGCCGGGTGCGAGCGGGGCGGTGTGCTCGATGGCTGGCCCGACGAGGGCGCCGCTCGGGCTGCGGAAGCTCCGCCCGACGCCGGAGACGAACCCGATCGAAAGGCGTGGCCCGTCCGGTCCGGCGGCGGCGGCGAGCACGGCGGACCCGACGCCAGCCGGTCGATCCGCCCAGGCAAGGGCCGGCCGGCCGTCGGTGGCGACGCCGATGACGGCCAGGTCGCCATCGACGTCGATGCCGGCGATCCGGCCCACGGCCCGCGTGCCATCGGCGAAGGTGACGGTCGTCTCCTCGCCGCGGAGGTTGTGGGCGTTCGTGACGATCTGGTCGTCCGCGATGATGAAGCCGCTTCCGCGGAACCGGCGACCGATGGCGACGACGGATGGCAGCGTCGCCTCGGCGACGCGGGCGATGGTGCGCTCGATCTCGGCCAGGGCGGTCATGGCGGGTCTCCTCACGCTCGGTAGATGTCACTTGCAAGTTACAAGCTACCACCCAGGGTCCCACCCCGCAAGCCGTCGGCTACGATGGGCGATACGATGCCCGACGACCCGACCGAGGCCCTCGATTTCGCCCTCGCCCGCGTCGGCGATCGCTGGAGCCTCCTGCTCGTGGCGAGCCTCCTCGCCGGCCCGCGCCGGTTCGGTGAGCTCGCCGCCGCCGTCCCGGGGATCGCCCCCAACGTCCTCGCCGATCGTCTGCGACGCCTCGGCCGAGCCGGCCTCGTCGTGGCTCGGCCGTACGAGCGGCGCCCCGTCCGCTACGAGTACGCCCTCACCGCCGACGGGCTGGAGCTGGCGGCCGTCGTCCGCTCGCTCGCCGATTGGGGGGCTCGGCGGAGCGGGGTAGGGGAGGGGCAGCGGCACGGTGTCTGCGGGAGTCGGCTGGAGCTTCGGCTCTGGTGCCCGAGCTGCCGGGAAGTCGTCGAGGAGGCGACCCTCGAGGAGGTGACGTTGTGACCGAGAGGGCGTTTTCGGCAGAGGGCGGGCGGGTCGTCGTGATCAGCGGGGCGAGCGGCCGATTGGGTACCGTCGTGGCTCGGGCCTTCGCCGCGGCCGGCGATCGCCTCGCCCTCCTCGGTCGCCGGGTCGAGGCCCTCGAGGCGCTGGCCGCCGAGCTGCCGGGCGGGCCGGCACGGCATCGGCCGATGGCCGTCGACCTCGCCGACCCCGAGGCGGCTCGGGCCGTGAGCGAGCGGGTTCGGGCGGAGCTCGGTCCGGCGACCGTCCTGCTCCACCTCGCCGGCGGCTATCGTGGCGAGGCCGGTCTCGCCGAGACGCCGGACGACGAGTGGCAGGCGATGCTCGGGGTCAACCTCTGGCCGACGGTGAACGCCCTCCGGGCCTTCCTGCCCCAGATCCGGTCCGCCGAGGGCGGTCGGATCGTGACCGTCTCGACGCCCTTCGCCCGGGCCCCCCTCGCCACCGGCGCCGCCTACTCGGCGACGAAGGCCGCCGTCGAGGCGATCACCCTCTCGGTCGCCCGGGAGCTCGCCGGGACGTCGGCGACGGCGAACGTCGTCCTCGTTCGGACCATCGGCGACGCGAAGCCCCACCACACGCGGCCGGCCGAGATCGCCGTCGCCCTGCGCTGGCTCTGCTCGCCCGAGGCCGGCGTCGTGAACGGCCAGCTCATCCCGCTCATCGGGCGAGCCCTTCCGACCGGCTAGGGCTTGGGCGCTCCGGCCGCGACCGGGGGTACCAGGGTTCGGTCGTCGGCGTCCGAATGGTGAGACCGTCGCCTGGAACACCGTTGACATCGGGCACCGAAGGACGATGATGGAGACCCGTCCGGATGGGAGACGGTGGAGACGCACGAGGAGGTGTCCGATGGCGAAGTACCTGTTCATCGGGTCCTACACGGCGGAAGGTGCGCGGGGGCTGCTCAAAGAAGGCGGGAGTGCCCGCCGCAAGGTGGCCGAGGAGACGATCCGCTCGGCCGGCGGTTCGGTGGAGGCGTACTACTTCGGCTTCGGGAGCGACGACTTCTACCTCATCGCCGACCTGCCCGATCACGCCTCGGCCGCGGCGGTGAGCCTGACGGCCGGCTCGAGCGGGGCGATCAACATGCGGACCGTCGTCCTGATGACGCCCGAGGAGCTCGACGCGGCGGCCCAGAAGTCGGTCAGCTACCGGGCGCCCGGCCACTGAACCTGAGCGGCCGGCCACTGAACCTGAGCGGCGGCGCGCCGGCAGGTCGCGGCCGCATCGGGTACCCTATCGCGCCGGGCAGCGTGGGCCCGTAGCTCAACGGTAGAGCAGCTGACTCTTAATCAGCGGGTTGAAGGTTCGAATCCTTCCGGGCTCACCAACCGCGCCCTCCACGCTCGGATCGATCGGCTAACTCGGCGCCCGAGCCAGCGGCGCCCAGAAGCGGCTGCGACCCGCGCCCGCCCGACGGCGTTCGATCCGCTGACTGGCCGATCCGCCAGTCGACCGCGGTGGCGTGGGCCGCGATGGCCGGGGGCCCGGAGTCGCGCCCGAGCGCCTTGTCACTCCTCCGGCCAGTCGTTCAGCCGCCCATCGCCTCCATGTTGCGCGTGACGACCTGGAGGGTCCGTTCGAGCTCCGCGGTGGGGCTGAACTCGACGACCCGGGTCCCGGCGAAGATCTCCGGCGTGTGGCCCGGGCCCACGTAGTAGGCGTCGCCCGCCACGAACTCCTCGTCCCCGGCGGCGGTGTGATAGACGAGGCGTCCTTCCAGGACGTAGCCCCAGTGGGCGCTCTGGCAGCGATCCTCCGGCAGGCCGACGAAGAGCGGGGCGAGGTCGGCGTGCTCGGTGTAGGCCTCGAAGCCGATCGTGTACGGCCCGGCCTGTCCATAGTAACCCTCGAAACCGGTCGCCTCTACGCGATCGAGGGCGGAGCGGCTATTCACCTTCGGCATGACAGACCTTCCTTTCATCATCGAACCCGGTCGAACTCCGGTCGGAGCGGCTCCCCGACCGAACGGCCGTCTGAGCGCCTACACGCCGGCGCCGGCGCGTTCCTCAGCGAGGCGGACGAGGTTGCGGAGACCGCGGGCCGCAAGGCCCCCGGATGCCTTGAGGACGAGGGTCCGGAGCCCCGGGATGCCGAGGAGCCGGAGCATTCCCGGGAGTTCGCTGATCCTGACGATCCTGCCTTGGTAATCGACCCGACAGCCAGCCTGCGGGCTTGGCGTGATCTCGTAGCGGTGGACGATCGTCCACTCCACGGTCCGCCCGCCGCCCATGACGAGGCGGGCTTCCGTCACGAACTCGAAGAGGCGGGGTCGTTCGGCCCGCGTGACCACGGACGCGTCCTCGAACCGACCCATCGGGTCGGTTCCCTCGGAGCGGAACTCGGTGCCCACCGTGGCTGGCCCCTCGGGCGCCTCCATCGAGAGGAGCCGGGTCGTCCGGCCCTGGTGCTCGCCGCCCCAGACGAGGTGGCTGCGGAGGTCAGCCAGCAGGTCGTACACGTCCTCGGGCGCCGCGCGACCGGTGGCACGAGCCGCCCATCTGAGC
>DAOTYQ010000206.1:0-3506 GCA_034434735.1 Chloroflexota bacterium | reverse complement strand
GAGCGGCGACCCAGCCTTCGCCGCCGGGGCCCGTCGTCCGGCCTACAATCGGCCCGCCGGGGGCGGGCTGCCCTCGGCGATCCACCCAGGCCCAGGAGCGAAGCCATGGCAGCTGATCGGGCGGAGATCGGAGTCTTCGGCGGCTCCGGGTTCTACCGCCTCCTCGACGACGTCCGCGAGATCAAGGTCGACACCCCGTACGGCCCACCCTCCGACAGCATCTTCCTCGCCGAGGTGGCCGGGCGCCGGGTCGCCTTCCTGCCCCGGCACGGCCGACGCCACACGATCCCACCCCACCGGATCAACTACCGGGCGAACGTCTGGGCCTTCCGGTCGCTCGGGGTCAAGGCCGTCATCAGCCCGTGCGCCGCCGGTTCCCTCCAGAAGCACGTCAAGCCGGGCGACTTCGTCCTCTGCGACCAGTTCGTCGACCGGACCCGAAACCGGCCGCACACGTTCTTCGACGGTCCCATCGTCACCCACGTTTCGGCCGCCGAGGTCTACGACCCGACCCTTCGGCGCCTCGCGGCCGAGGTCATTCGCGAGCACGGGATTCCCCTCCACGAGCGAGGGACCGTCGTCGTCATCGAGGGCCCGCGTTTCTCGACCAAGGCCGAGTCCAAGTGGTTCAGCGACGCCGGCTGGGAGGTCATCAACATGACCCAGTATCCCGAGGCGTACCTCTGCCGCGAACTCGGCATGGCCGTCCTGAACATCAGCCTCATCACCGACTACGACGCCGGGGTCATCGAGGGGACTGAGGCCGTCGATGCGGCCACAGTCCTCGAGGTCTTCCGCCGCAACGCCGAGCGGATCCGGTCCGTCGTTCTCGACCTCATCGCCCGTCTGCCGGCCGACCTCGACGCCCTCGGCGCGCGGGCCGCCCTTGGTCCGACGCGCGGCGACGGCGAGGCGGCGAGTCCCGAGGACATCCGCCTCTTCGAGACCGGCCTCTGACCCGGCCGACCGCTGCGAACCGATCCGGGTGACCGCCGCGAACCGATCCGGGCCAGGATCCGCGGGGGCTGGGATCGTCGCGGCCGGGCCGGTCCCGATGGGAGTGAGCCTCTCGACCATCGGCGTCGGACCCGAGTGGTGGCTCGACGCGGTCCGTCGCCTCGAGGCGGCGGGCTACTCGGCCGTCTGGGCCTGGGACCATCACCTTGCCCGCGCCGACGGACGGGGTCGAGCGAGATCGGTCCTCGAGGCCTGGACGATGCTGACAGCCGGGGCGATGGCGACGCGCCGGATCGCCGTCGGCAGCCACGTCCTCAACGTCATGAACCGCCAACCTACCGTCCTGGCCCGCATGGCGGCCACCCTCCAGGTCCTCTCCGGCGGTCGGCTCGTCCTCGGGCTCGGGATCGGCGGCAACCCGCTCGACCACGAGCCGCTCGGGATCCCCTTGCCGTCCGTCGAGGAGCGCCTCGCCCGGCTCGAGGAGACGATCGCCGTCCTGCGCGCCCTGTGGTCGGGCCGGCCGGTCGACCTCGAGGGCCGGTTCGTGCGCCTTCGGCAGGCCGTCATCGCCCCGGTGCCCGATCCGCCGCCGCCCATCGTCGTCGCCGGCCAGTCGAGTCGGGGGGCACGCCTGGCGGCCCGGATCGGTGACGGCTGGACGACGCCGGCCGACCGGTTCGAGCGCCTCCGGCCAGTCTTCGAGGCCGGCCTCCTCGACGCCGGCCGGGCTCGCTCGGAGGTGACGGTCATCGTCGGTTTCGAGGGCGGGCGGAGCGGGGTCGACTCCTTGGCCGGGAGCCCCTGGATCGCCGATCCGGTCGGGACGTGGGCACGCTGGCGGGCCGCCGGCGTCGACGCGGTGGTCGTCAGCGCCCAGACCGAGGCCGACGTCGCCGCCCTCGTGACCGCCGCCGAACGGTTCCGGCGCGCCGCCGGCTAGCGCGTCGCCGGACTCCGCACCCGAAGGGTCCGGCCGCTTTGTGGCACCATGGGGGCGATGGAAGCCCATCCCTCCCTGTCGCACCGACCTGGGCCGACGCCGCTCGCCGCGCGGAACGACGCGCCGTCGGCGAGCGGCGGCGCGGTGCCCACCGACCTGCCGACCCACGGCTGCCTCCGCTGCCGCCGGTTGGTCCCGGTCAGCGTCGCCCTCTGCGAGGCCTGCAACCCCCTCGGGCTCTCCCAGCCGGCCGCCAGCCAGGCCCATGGGACGGTCTTCCTCGCCATCGGCCTCGCCGTCGTCGGCCTCGCCCTCCTCGGCCGATTCGCTCTCGCCGGCGTCGGCCCCTTCGAGGGTTCGGTGGTCGCCGTCGAGCCGGCCCCCGGCGGCCTGGCGGTGACCCTCTCGGTGACCAACGAAGGGAGTCGGGCCGGGGCGACCACGTGCCGGATCTACGACCCGGCGATCCCCGGCATCGGGCCCGAATCGGCCCAGGTCCTGAGTCCGCGCATCGAACCCGGGGCGACGGTCACCTTCACGAAGACCATCGGCGAGCTCGGCTCGGTGCCCCGACCCCTCGCCGCCGCGTGCCGCTCCCGATGAGCGCCCACGACGCCGACCTCCGGGCCGACCGCCCGGGTGTTCCGCCGGTCGATCCGGCGCTCTGCGCGCGCCGGGTGGCGGTCGATCCGCCGCCGCCCGCCGAGCCCGACCCGGCGGTGGCCGTCGTCGCCGCCGTCGCCGCCGTCGCACCCCCGCCGAGCCCGAGCCGGCGCTTCGTCGTCGAGGCGACCTTCGCCCGGGAGGTCGCCGTTCGAGCCGGGGAGCTCCTGATGGACCACTACGAGCGGGTCGAACGGGTCGACTACAAGAGCGCCCGGGACATCGTCACCGAGGTCGATCACCTCTCCGAGGCGCTCATCGTCGAGGCGATCCGGACCGCCTTCCCGGCCGACGGGATCCTGGCCGAGGAGTCGGGTGTCGTCGACCGGGGCGACGGGAGCCCGGCCACCGCCGCCGGCGGTCGGACCTGGGTCGTCGATCCCCTCGACGGGACCGTGAACTACGCCAACGGGATCCCCTTCTTCTGCGTGTCCGTCGCCCTCGTCGTGGACGGAGCTCCGGCGGTCGGGGTCGTCCACGATCCCTGCCGCGGGGAGACCTTCGAGGCGACCTGCGACGGCCCGGCGACCCTCGACGGCCGCCCGATCCGGACGAGCACGAAGGAACGACTCTCCGACTTCGTCGTCTCCCTCGCCCTCGGCGGGCGCGGCGTCGCCGGACGCCTGCGGACCATCCGGCGGGCGATCCGGATCCCTCGCTCCATGGGCTCGGCGGCCCTCTCCCTCGCCTACGTCGGCAACGGCCGCTTCGATGCCTTCGTCCAGTCCTCGGGCCTGTCGGTCTGGGACGTCGCCGCCGCCGGACTCGTCGCCGAGCGCGGCGGAGCGCGGCTGACGAACCCCGAAGGGGGGCCTTGGTTCGATCTCGGCGCGGCGCCGAAGTCCTTCGGGCTCATCGCCGCCCCGCCCGAGCACCACGCCGCCATCCTCGATCTCGTCCGGGGCGAGCCGCACCCAGCCCGGGCGGCGCGGACCGCCTGAGG
>DAOTYQ010000205.1:0-2449 GCA_034434735.1 Chloroflexota bacterium | reverse complement strand
GACCACCCGCGCTATCTGGTGACCGATCCCCGGGGCGGCTATCGACTCCAGCGCGTCGAATCCGCCGACGCCGAGACCGCCGGCTCGGCTGCCCAAGAGCGATGACCCAGCCGCCGGGCCGCGGCGGCCGGCGTGGCGAACTCAGCCTCCGGCGGCTGACCATGGCGGCGCTCCTCGTCGCGGCCGTCCTGCCGGTCCTGGGCAGCGGCCTCCTCGTCTCGGTTCGCCTCGGGACGGCGCTCCACGACGATGCCCGACTCCGGGCCGAGCAGGCCAGCCTAGCGGCCCGCGCCCTCGTCGCCCGTTCGGAGGCCGACCTCGTGCGCCTCCTCGGGAGCTACGCCGGGTGGCCCCGACTGGCCGAGGCGGTCGCGGCGGGCGACCTCGACACGATCCAGCACGACGTTCTCGAGTTCCTGGTCGAGCAGGGGTCGGCGAGCGGGGCCGTCCTCCTCGCCGGCGAGCGGTCGATCTCGGCCGGCCGAGCCGACCTTGTCGCGGCCCTCGCCGAGGCCGTCGCGAGGAAAGCCGAAGGGACGGCGACTCGAACCCTCGCCGACGGCGTCTACCTCGTCGCCATCGCCCCGGTCGGGGCTGCGGCGACGAACGGCGCGAGCTCGGGCCCGACAGACGCCTTCGGCCGTCTCGGCGCCCTTGCCTTCGCCCGTCGTCTCGATGTCGAGTTCGCCGTCGAGCTGCGAGGCCTGACCGGCTTCGAGGTCGCCATCGTCGGCGGGAGTCGGGTCGCCGTGGCGACGGATCCCGAGACGGTCGCTCGCCTCGGACCCATCGCAGCCCTGCCAGCCATCGGCGAGCGCTCGGGCCTCCTCTTCGCCCGGGTTCCCATCGGCTCCGACTCGGTCTCGGGCGGCCCGTCGGAGACGGCAGAGCTCCTCCTCGCGACGAGTCTGCCCGCCGCCCAGGCCGCCACCGGGCAGCTTCCCGCCCTCGTCGTGGCGCTGGCGGTCGCCACGGCCGCGGCTGCCGTCCTCCTCGCCTTCTGGCTCTCGCGGCTCCTGGCCCGGCGGCTGGCGACGGTCCACGAGGGCCTCCTCGCCGTCGCCGACGGCCGCCGGCCGGCACCGCTCCCGACCGCCGACGACGATCCCGTCGACCGCCTCGTCGTGGCCCTCGGCCGGCTCCTCGCTGCCCTCGACCGCCGCGAGACGACCGTCCGGCGGTCTCTGGAGGCCGTCGCCTCGGAGCCCATCGATCGCCCGCCGGTCGAGGTCGCGGCCGCCCTCCTCGACGCCTGCGACGACATCTTTGGCCTCCGATGGTCGGCGATCCTGGAACCCGATGGTGCCGTCTTCGCCCGTTCGCGCCACGCGCCGGCCGAGCTCGACCGGCCGGGCGTGGCCGCCGACCGGCCGCCCGAGGGAGAACGCGGACCCACGGCGACGGCGGAGTCGACCGAGCGGCCCGCCCTCCTCGTCGCCGAGCTCGACCCGCGGTCGAGTCCTCCGACCGACGGTCCATCCGCGGCCAGGCCCGCCCGAAGGCTCGTCGCCAGCCTCCCCGAGCCCGGCAGCGGAGATCCGCAGAGCGGCCCGCAGTGGGTCTGGACGCCGGCCGACGAAGCCACCCTCCGCCTCGTGGCGGTCCTCGTCGGCACGGCCATCGAGGACGCCGAGCGCTACGCGAGCGCCGCCGAGCGCGCCGATCGGCTCGACCGCCTGAATCGGCTCCAGCGCCAGTTCCTGCGGAGCATCAGCCACAACCTCAAGACGCCCCTGGCGACCATCGGCCTCGCCCTGGACGATCTGGAGGACGTCGTCGGCGGAGACCCGTACCTCGCCCGTCGCGCCCAGGCGATCCGGGCCGAGGCCGCCCGTCTCGGCCGGCTCGTCGAACAGGTCCTCACCCTGAGCCGGCTCGAGGCCGGGACCATCGACCTGTCCGCCGAGGCCCTCGTTCCGGCCGATCTCGTCGCGACGATCTGGCGGGAACTGGATGTCGAGCGCCCGTTCCGGATCGACGACCGGAGCGGTCGGCGACCCGTGCTCGCCGATCGACGGTCTCTCGAGCAGATCGTCTGGAACCTCCTCGACAACGCCGTCCGCTACGCCCCCACCGGGACCATCGAGGTTCGGGTCGATCTCAGGCCGGCCCCCGACGCTGCTGGAGCTCCCGCATCCGCCGACACGGTTGGAGCCCCCGCATCCGCCGGCACCGCCGAAGCCCCCGGCACCGCCGGGACCCTCGTTGCCGTCGGGCCGAGGGCGGCGGCCGAGCTCGAGATCGCCGTCCTCGACGAGGGCCCCGGCGTCCCGTCCGGCGAGCGAGGTCGGATCTTCCACCGCTTCACCCGCGGCTCCACGGCCGGCCGTCAGGCCGGGACCGGGCTGGGACTCAGCCTTGCCCGGAGCCTGGCCCGCCTCATGGGCGGCGATCTCGTCTACGTCGACCGCGGACCCGGCCCGGGGGCCTGCTTCCTCCTTCGGATCCC
>DAOTYQ010000204.1:0-10783 GCA_034434735.1 Chloroflexota bacterium | reverse complement strand
TCGGCCTGCTTCGGTCGCCCGCACCCACGCCAGGACCGGCGCCGCGTCGGATGGCCCATCCGGCCGCCCGCGGCCGCGGGCCGGGACGGCGCTTCTTGGCGGCCCGCCGCGGCCTCGTCGCCGCGACGGCCGCGTCCGCCATCTGGGGTCTGGTTGGGCCGCGAGCCGGCTGGCCGCGGCGCCGCTGGCTCGCCGTCACGGGCCTCGCTGCGGTCGTCGGCCTCCTCGCCGTCGGGCGTGCGCTCGCGGACCTCGGTCCCGCAGCGACGCTGGCCCCGAACCAGTCCGCTGGGCCGCTCGCCGAGTCGACGGGCGGCTGGCCGCCGCCCAGCCCCGGCGTCGCCGTCGTCGACCCCCTCGATATCGGCGCCAAGCTCGCCCTGGTCGGCTTCCTTCTCTACCTGGCCCTCCAGCTCCTCGGGCGGCTGGTCGCGCCGGCCGGGGTCCGGGGCGGTCCGATCGTCGTCCTCGCCTCGCGGCCCCTCGGTCCGAAGGCGGCCCTCCACCTCGTCGCGGTGGGCGAGCGGCGGATCCTCGTCGGCGAGTCGCCGGCCGGCATCGTCGGCTTGACCGAGCTGACCGCCGACGAGCTCGAGATCGGGGTGGCCGGGCTTGGCGAGCTCGAGACCGGGAGCGGGGAGGCGGGCGGATGATCAGTCGTCGAGCGGCGGTCGGGCTCGTCCTCGTCGCGGGCACCCTCGCCGGCTGCTCCGGCAGCGGGGCGCCATCGGTGAGCGTCCAGATCGGCGACGGAACGCCGGCCGGAGGCGGCGGGACCTTCGCCCTCTCCCTCCAGCTCCTCGTCGCCCTGACCGTCCTCGCCGTCGTGCCGGCGATCCTGCTCATGGCGACGAGCTTCACCCGGATCGTCGTCGTCCTCTCGCTCCTCCGGAGCGCCATCGGGATCCCGAACCTGCCGCCGAACCAGGTCCTCCTCGGCCTCGCCCTCTTTCTGACCCTCTTCGTCATGGCGCCCGTCTGGGGGCGGGTCCAGCGGGAGGCGGTGGAGCCGTACCTGGACGGCCGGATCGATGGGCAGGCGGCGCTGGCCGCGGCGACCGAGCCGCTCCGGACGTTCATGCTCGGCCAGACCCGGGAGAGCGATCTGGCGACCTTCGTCGAGCTGAGTCGCAGCCCCCGTCCGGCGACGGCCGCCGACGTTCCCCTCGAGGTGCTCGTCCCGGCCTTCGTCACGAGCGAGCTTCGAACGGCCTTCACGATGGGCTTCCTCCTCTTCGTGCCGTTCCTCGTCATCGACCTGGTCGTCGCCTCCGCCCTCATGAGCATGGGGATGGTCATGGTTCCGCCGACCCAGATCGCCCTCCCCTTCAAGCTCCTCCTCTTCGTCCTCGTCGACGGCTGGGTCCTCGTCGTCGGCTCCCTCGTCCGCAGCTTCGGGTGATCCGATGGCGCCCGCCGAAGTCGTCGCCGCCCTCCAGCAGGCCCTCGTCGTGGCCCTCGTCGCCGGTGGTCCGATCCTCGCCGTGACCATCGTCGTCGGGCTCGTCATCTCCGTCCTCCAGGCGGCGACCCAGGTCCACGAGGCGACCCTGACCTTCGTGCCGAAGATCGGCGCCGTCGTCCTCGTCCTCGTTCTGTTCGGACCGGCGATGCTCGGTGCCCTCGTCGACTTCACCCGCTCGATCTTCCTCGCCGTCGCGGAGGTGGCCCGGTGAGCGGCGGCGGGGCCACCTTCGTGGCCAACCTGTCGGGTGGCGAGGTGGCGACCTTCTTCTTGGTCCTCCTCCGCTGCACGGGCTTCGTCGTCGCGGCCCCGCTGCTCGGCCATCGGGCCGTCCCGGGCCAGGTGAAGGCGGGCCTCGCCGCCGTCCTGGCCCTCGGGGTGGCCCGCAGTGCGAGCATTGCCCCGAGCCCCGTTCCCTTCTGGCTGGCAGCCCCCTTCGAGCTCGTCGTGGGGCTCGGCCTCGGCTTCATCGTCGGCCTCGGCTTCCACGCCGTCGAGAGCGTCGGCCGGCTCGTCGCCCTTCAGCTCGGGCTCTCGCTGGCGCCGGTCTTCGACCCGGTCCGAGGGGACACGGGCTCGGCCATCGATCCCTTCTTTGCCATCCTGGCCGCCCTCCTCTTCTATGCCCTCGATCTCCACCTGGCGATGCTCGGCGTCCTCGGCGCCTCCGTCGAGCGGCTGCCGCTCGGCGGTGGCTGGCCGGGTGGGCTCGGGCAGTACGCGGCCGGCCTCGCCGCCGTCGCCCTCGAGCTCGGCGGCCGGGTCGCCCTCCCGCTCGCCCTCGTCCTCCTCCTCGCCGAGGTCGCGGTCGCCCTCGTCGCCCGGGCCATCCCTCAGGTGAACGTCTTCTTCCTCGGCCTGCCGGTCAAGCTCCTCGCCGGCCTGGCGATCCTCGCCGCGGCCCTGCCGCAGCTCGCCGCGAGCGCGGCCGCCGTCGGGCGCTACTTCGTCTCGGCGGCCGGCGCGATGCCCGGAGGCATCCGATGAGCGACCAGCGGACCGAAGCCCCGACCCCGCGTCGGCTCGAGGAGGCCCGCCGAAAGGGCGAGCCCGTCGGTCGGAGTCAGGAGCTGACCATGGCCGCCACCCTCGGAGCCGGCGTCCTCGTCCTGACTACCCTCATTCCGGCGGCGACGGCGTCGCTTGGCGCGGCTCTCCGGGGGGCTGTCGAGCGCCTCGCCGCGCGGCCCGATCCGACCGGCAGCCTCGCTGCCCTTGGCGGAGGCCTCGGTCTCGGCCTCGGGCTCGTCGCGCCGCTCGCCGGGGCCGTCCTCGCCGCCGGGGTCCTCGCCAATCTCGCCTCGGGCGGGATCATCGTCTCGACGGGCTCGGTCCGCTTCGAGTGGAGCCGACTCGACCCGATCCGCGGGCTGCGACGGCTAGCGAACCGAGAGGCGCTCGCCCGGCTCGGCATCGCCCTGGCCAAGCTCGCCGTCCTCGCCGCCGCTGTCTGGCTCGCCGTCGAGGGCCGACTGGCGCGCCTCCTGGGGACGAGCGGGGCCTCGGCCGGGGCCATCGCCGCCGAGGCGGCCGGCGCCCTCCTCCAGCTCGGGATCACGGTCACGATCCTGCTCGGGGTCGTCGCAGCCGCCGACGTCGTCCTGTCCCGTCGGCGCGCCCTCGGCGCCCTGAAGATGACCAAGGAGGAGGTCCGGCGCGAGGCGAAGGACACCGAGGGCGACCCGCTCCTGCGGGGGATCCGCCGCCGGCGCGCCCGCCAGCTCGCCTTCGCCCGGATGATGGACGCCGTCCCGACGGCCGACGTCGTCGTCACGAACCCGATCCATCTCGCCGTGGCGCTCCGCTACGACGCGGCGACGATGCGGGCGCCGCGGATCGTGGCCAAGGGCCAGCGCCTCGTCGCCGAGCGGATCCGCGAGGTCGCCCGGCGGGCCGGAGTCCCCATCGTCGAGGACCGCCCCCTCGCCCGGGCCCTCTTTCCCCGGCCGCTCGGCAGCGAGGTTCCGCCCCACCTCTACCGGGCCGTGGCGCGGATCCTCGTCCTCGTCGCGCGGGCGCGCATCCTCGCCGGAGCGCGCGCCGCGGGCGCGCGGCCGGAGACCGGGGCCGGGACCGGCCCGACGATCGGGGCCACGACCGGCGGGCCGCGGCCCCATGACGGGAGGACGTCATGAGCGGCCTGAGCGGGTCGGTGCCAGGCGTCGCCGGCCGGAGCGCCGCCGGGATCCTGGGGCGGAGCGACTTCGTCCTCGCCGCGGCCGTCGTCGCCATCGTGGCGATGATGATCGTCCCGCTGCCGCCGCTCCTCCTCGACGTCCTCATCGTCCTCAACATCACCTTCAGCGTCACGATCCTCCTCTTGACGCTCAACGTCCGCGAGCCCGTCGAGTTCGGCGCCTTCCCGCCCCTCCTCCTCATCGCCACCCTCTTTCGCCTCGCCCTCAACGTCTCGGCCTCGCGGCTCATCCTCCTCGAGGCCCACGCCGGCGAGGTCATCAACGCCTTCGGCAACGTCGTCGTCGGCGGCAACACCGTGGTGGGCATCGTCGTCTTCCTCATCCTCGTCGTCATCCAGTACGTCGTCGTCACGAACGGTGCGGGTCGGGTCTCGGAGGTGGCGGCCCGCTTCACCCTCGACGCCATGCCCGGCAAGCAGATGTCCATCGACGCCGACCTCAACGCTGGCCTCATCACGGCCGAGGAGGCGCGCCTCCGGCGGCGGGCCATCGAACGGGAGGCCGACTTCTACGGCGCCATGGACGGCGCCTCGAAGTTCGTCAAGGGCGACGCCATCGCGGCGATGGTCATCATCGTCGTCAACATCGTCGGCGGCCTGACCATCGGGCTCCTCCAGCACGGCTTCAGCCTCGACCAGGCGCTCCGGACGTACACCGTCCTGACCGTCGGCGACGGGCTCGTCAACGAGATCAGCGCCCTCCTCGTCTCGGTGGCGGCCGGGATCCTGGTGACCCGGGGAACCTCCGATCACGGCCTCGGCACCGACCTCGCCCAGCAGCTCCTCAACCGGCCCCGCCTCTTCGTCGTCGTCGGCGGGATCCTCGTCGTCGTCGGGCTCGTGCCGGGCTTCCCGACCCTCATCTTCGTCGCCGCCGGGCTCCTCGTCGCCAGCGTCGGCTGGGTGGTCGGCGACCGGCGCGCTGGGCCCGCGACGACCGCGGCCGCCTCCCTCCCCGAGCCGGCACCCGCCCCGCCGGCGCCGGCCGAGGCCGTCCTCGACAGCCTCCGGGTGGAGCCCCTCGAGCTCGCCGTCGGCTACGGCCTCGTCGGCCTCATCGACGGCTCGGCGGCGAACGCCACCGGTGGCCTCGTCGAGCGGATCGGGCTCATCCGCCGCCAGATGGCCGGCGACCTCGGCCTCATCGTGCCGACGGTCCGCCTCCGCGACGATCTGACCCTCGACCCCGACGCCTACACGATCAGTCTCCGGGGGGCGGAGATCGCCCGGGGACGGGTCGACCCGAGCCGCCTTCTCGTCATGGATCCCCGCGGCGGCGAGCTGGCCGTCGACGGGATCCCGACGACGGACCCGGTCTTCGGCGTGCCCGCGGCCTGGATCAGCGTCGCCGACCGGGAGCGGGCGGAGAGCCTCGGCTACACGGTCGTCGACGCCGCCTCGGTCGTGGCGACGCACCTCGCCGAAACGATCCGTCGCCACGCCGGCGAGATCCTCGGCCGGGCCGAGACAAACCGGCTCCTCGATCTCGTCCGGAGCGAGGCACCGGGGATCGTCGAGGAGGTCGTCCCGAACATCCTGAGCGTCGGCGAGGTGGAGCGGGTCCTCGCCGGGCTCCTCCGGGAGCAGGTCCCGATCCGGGACCTGGTGACGATCCTCGCCGCGGCGGCCGATGCGGCCCGCTCGACGAAGGAACCGGCCCTCCTCGTCGAGGCCGCCCGCCACGCCCTGGCCCGGGTCATCTCCCAGCGCCACCGGGCAGCCGACGGGGCCATCCACGCCGTCGCCGTGGCGCCCGCCACCGACGCCCGGCTCGCCGAGACCGTCGTCGTCGGTCCAGGGCGGATCAGCCTCGAGCTCGGTCCGACCGAATCGCGGGCCCTCCTCGAAGCCATCGCCGCGGCGGTCAAGAGCCTGACCGAGGCTGGCTACCCGCCGCTCCTCTTGGCGCGGACGCGGACCCGGGCCGCCCTCCGGGCCCTCGTCGAGCGGCAGTTCCCGCAGCTCGCCGTGGTCGCCTACGAGGAGATCGTGCCGAGCGTGGCGGTCGTCGTCCACGGCCAGGTCGAGATCTAGCCGGAGGTGGAGGCCATGGAACTCCTCGTCGCCAACTGGACGGTCCGCCTGGCGCTCCTGGGCGCCCTCGCCGTCGGCGGCCTCAGCCTCCAGGCTGGCTTCGGACCGCTCGATGCCACCCTTCGGGCCGCCTTCGCCGCCGCCGTCCTCACGACGGCCGGGCGGGTCGCCATCGGCTTCCTGGAGACCCCCGAGCAGCGGCTCCGCCGGCTCCGCGCCCGTCGGGAGCGGGTCCGGGCGAAGAAGGGATCGGCGAAGGGATCGGGTCGTCCTGCTGAGGCGGCCGACGGGAGGACGGCCCGATGACGCCGACGCCCCATCCGAGCCGACCGGGACCGCTGAGCCTACAGCCGCTGCCCTGGGGCGCCGCGGGAGCGGCGTCGAGCTGGGCCGCCGCCGGCGGGCCGACGAGCCAGGCGGTGTCCCGAGCGCCCGGCCGGTCCGACGGCGGGACCGACGGCCGGATCCGGCCCGATCCGCTCCCCAGCCGCGTGGCCAGCGCGACGCCCGCGCCGCCGGCCGAGGGGACGGCGTCGGCGACCCGGGAGGCGCTCATCGCTCGCTACGGCCACCTCGTCAAGTACGTCGTCGGCCGCCTGGGGGCCGTCGTGCCCGGCGTCTTCGATCACGAGGACGCCATGCAGGTCGGCGCCATCGGCCTCCTGCGGGCCATCGACGCCTATCGGCCCGAGTCGGACGCCTCCTTCGAGTCCTACGCCATCGTCCGGATCCGGGGCGCCATCCTCGACGCCGTGCGGTCCCTCGACGTCGTCGGCCGAGCCGGCCGGGAGGCAGCCCGCTCCATCGGGGCCGCCATCGCCGCCCTCCAGGCCGAGCTCGGGCGCAGCCCGACGGAGGCCGAGGTGGCGGCCCGGCTCGGCCTCTCCGTCGAGCGGTACCGCGAGCGGCTCGCCAGCGCCTCGCTGACGACCATCTCCCTCGACAGCCTCGCCGGCGCCCCCGACGGGGACGGCCAGAGCCCCCTCGATGCAGCCGTCGACCTCGACGCCCCCGATCCCGAGGAGGCCGCCCTCCGCCAGAGCGAGATCGAGACGCTCGCCCGGGAGATCGAGCGGCTCCCGGAGCGGCAGCGGACGATCCTCGGCCTCTACTACCAGGATGGCCTCACCTTCCGGGAGATCGGCAGCCTCCTCGGGGTCACCGAATCGCGGATCTGCCAGATCCACACCGAAGCCGTCCTCGCCCTCCGGGCCCGCCTCTTGGGCCCCGACGCGGCGCCTCGCCCCCACCGACGCAGCCGGAGGAACGGTCGATGATCCGTGGTTGGTACACCTCGCTGTCGGGCGCCATCGCCGCCCTGCGCCGCCTCGACGTCGTCGCCGACAACGTCGCCAACGTGAACACACCCGGCTTTCGGGCCAGCCGGACCCGCCAGCTCGACTTCGGGGCCGAACTGGCCCGGGCCGACGGAAGCCGCCTCGGCCGCCTCGGCACGGCGACGGTTCCGAACGGGCCCTTCCTGGATCTCAGCCCGGGCGGACTCGAGCCGACGGGGGAACCGACCGACCTTGCCATCGAGGGCGACGGACTCTTCGTCGTCCGACGGCCCGACGGCTCCCGCGCCTACACCCGGGCCGGCGCGTTCCGGTTCGACGCCCTCGGGCGCCTCACGACCCCCGACGGTGCCCTCGTCCTCGCCGCCGACGGGGCGCCGGTCGTCGCCCCGCTCGGCCCCTTCGTCGTCGGCCCCGACGGGACCATCGAGGGGACCGGCCGTCGGCTCGCCCTCGTCGCTTGGCCGCCCGGCGGGGTGCGGCGGCTCGGGGGCTCGCTCTTCGCCATCGACGGACCGACGACGCCGGCCGCCGGCCGGGTCCGCCAGGGCGTCCTCGAGCGATCGAACGTCGACCTCGCCGGCTCGATGGTCGAGCTCATCGCCCTCCAGCGCTCGCTCGCCCTGAGCGCCCGGAGCTGGTCCGTGAGCGACGGCACGATCGACGAGGCGATCCGGATCGGGAGGCTCCGCGGATGAACGCCGTCCCGATGCGCCCGTGGCGTCCCCGGCGAGCTCAAGTCTGGCCGGTGACGAACCGATTCCTCTCGTGGCGATGAGCGGAGGTCGACGATGAAGATCCAGGACACGCATCCGCGACCCCTCGGTCCGGCGCCGGCGCCGGCCGTCGAGGCCGGTCGGGGGGCGGCGCGGTCGGGTCTCGACCCGTCCCTCGTGTCCGGGCGCGCCCCGGCCGAGGGCGACCCCGCCGTCCGGGTCGATCTGTCGGCCCGGAGTCGAGAGCTGGCCGCCATCCTGGCTGCGGCCCGCGCGGCCCCTGACCTTCGCGCCGAGCGGCTCGCCGCCGTCCGCCGCGAGCTTGAGGCCGGCACGTACCGGGTCGACCCGGTCGCCGTGGCCCGGGCGATGTTGGAGCGGCGGCCGTGATCGGCGACCTGGCCGGTCGGGAGCCGGGGCCGCGGCCGCCTCTGGCCGCGCCGCCGGCGGACTCAGAGCCCGCCGCCGGCGCCGCCTCCGACCTCGCCGTCGAGCCGTATCGCTCCCTCCAGGCCCTGGTCGGAGCGATGGAGAGCCTGGCGGCCGCCGTCGTCCGGCACGACGCCGCCGCCCTCGAAGCGGCGACGGCGACGGCCGCCGACCTCGTCGCCCGGATCGAGCGGCTCGCGGCGGACGGCCTCGATCCCGAGGCGGGGGCCCGCGGCGCGCCCCTCGACGAGGCCCTCGTGACCCGCCTCGCCCGCCGCCTCGAGGCGAGCGCCCGGCTGGCCGCCGGGCTCATCGAGCGGGCCTGGGCGTCGGAAGCGGCGGCCCTCGTCCTCCTCGCCCGCTGCCTCGGGGCGGCCGACGGCCCGTCGGCGTACCCGTCGGGCGGGTGGCTGGCGCCAGGCGGCGTCCGGGGTCCGGCCGGCGAGCCCCTCGTCCTCGAGCGGCGGGCGTGAGGATCGTCGATGACGAGCGCCTGGTTCGGACTCTCCATCGGTCTGAGCGGTCTGCGGGCGGCCCAGACGATGCTGGAGACGGCCGCCCACAACACCGCCAACGCGAGCACCGTCGGCTACTCCCGGCAGCGGGTCCGGCTCGTCGCGGCGCCGCCCTTTAGCTACCCGGCCTTCAACCGCTCCGGGTTCGGCCAGCTCGGGACCGGGGTGGCCATCGCCGCCGTCGAGCGCGTCCGGGACGCCTTCCTCGACGCCGAGATCCGGACCCAGGTCGGCGCCTCGGCGGCCTGGGCGACCCGGCGCGACGGCCTGGCCCGGGTCGAGACGATCCTGCCCGAACCGTCGACGGCTGGCCTCGGCAGCGCCCTCGCCCGCTTCTGGGCGGCCTGGCACGACGTCGCCGCCGAGCCCACCTCCATCGCCGCTCGGACCGCCCTCGTCGAGCAGGCGGCGACCCTGGCGAGTGGGATCAATCGGGTGGCGCGGCAGCTCGCCGACCTCTCGACCTCCCTCGACGGGGAGCTCCGCGACCGGATCGGGGAGGTGAACGACCTGGCGTCTCGGATCGCGACCCTGAACGCCCAGATCCAGCGGGTCGTCGTCACCGGCGAGCGGGCGAACGACCTCGAGGACGCCCGGGATCGCCTCCTCGAGGAGCTCTCGGAGCTCGTCTCCGTCGGGGTCGAGCGCCAGGCCGACGGTACCGTCACCGTCCTCGTCGGCGGGACCGACCTCGTCTCTGGCAACAGCGCCCGTCGGGTCGTCGTGGGGACCGATGGCGCCGGCCACGTGGAGGCGCGCTGGAGTTGGGGCGACCCGATCGCCCTTGGCACGGGGCGTCTCGCCGCCCTGGTCGAGCTCCGCGACGGGCCGCTGGCGGCCTATCGGGCCGCCCTCGACGAGCTCGCCGCCGGCATCGCCGACGCCGTCAACGCCCTCCACGTAACCGGCTTCGATGCCACCGGTGCCGCCGGCGGCGCCTTCTTCACCTACACGAGCGGCGACGCGGCGGCCACCCTGGCCGTCGATGCCGCGGTCGCCGCCGATCCTCGCCGCGTCGCCGCCGCGGCCGCGCCCGGCCAGCCCGGCGACGGCACCATCGCGGCCGCCATCGCCGAGCTCCGGTCGGCCCGGATCCTCGCCGCCGGGACCCAGACGGCGGCCGACTTCTACGCCGGGCTCGTCGGCAAGATCGGGGCCGATAGCCGGAGCGCCCAGGACGTGGCCGACGGTCAGGCGCTCGTCGTCGACTACCTCCGCAACCGGCGGGAGGCGATCAGCGGCGTGTCGCTCGACGAGGAGGCGGCGGACATGATCCGCTTCCAGCACGCCTACGCCGCCGCGGCTCGGCTCATCACTGCCGTCGACGAGATGCTCGACACCCTCATCTCGCGAACGGGGCTCGTCGGGCGATGAGCCGTTCGTCGGCCGGTCCCGGCCAGCGCACCGTCGACCGACCATCGGGGAGGCTCTGATGCGCGTCACCCACCAGATGCTCCACGCCAACGCCCTCCGGGCCCTGGCCGCCAACCTCGGGGGCCTCGATCGAGCCGCCGAGCGTGTCGCCACCGCCCGACGGCTCAACCGACCGTCGGATGACCCGGCCGACGTCCGCCGGGCGATCAAGCTCGCCGACGCCCAGGCCGAGATCGCGCAGTACCTCCGGAACGTCGATGCCGGCGACCGCCTCCTCGGTCTCGCCGACACCGCCCTCGGTCGAACGAGCGAGATCGTCGGCCGGGCCCGGGAGCTCGCCGTCGCCGGCGCCAACGGCACCCTCTCGGCCGCCGATCGGGCGGCCATGGCGGCCGAGGTCCGCCAGCTGGCCGAGCAGGTCGTCGGCCTCGCCGCGACCCGGGCCGGCGACGCGTACATCTTCTCCGGCCTGCGGACCGACGTCCCGCCGTATGCCTCGCCGACGGGCCCCTACCAGGGCGACAGCGGCGCGATCCTGGCCTGGATCGGCCCCGCCACGAGCCTGCCGGTCAACGTCGTCGGGAGCGCCGCCTTCGGGCCCGTCCTGGCGGCCCTCGACACTTTGGCCACGGAGCTCGAGGCCGGGGGCCCCGTCTCGGGCGCCACGCTCACGAGCCTCGATGCGGCCCGCTCGGCGGTCGTCGACGCCCGGGCCGTCGTCGGGGCGCGCCAGAACCGGCTCGAGCTCGGGCGCACGG
>DAOTYQ010000203.1:0-10001 GCA_034434735.1 Chloroflexota bacterium | reverse complement strand
GAGGCGATCCTCGCTCCCGTCGGCCGCTGCGCCCCGCAGGTAGGCCGGCATGGCGTGGCCGAAGGCGCCTTCCGGGCGGGGATGGACACCGAGCTTCGGCGGGAGCTCGGCGTCAGCGACCAGGGCGCGCATCGTCCGCTCGGCGAGCTCGATCCGCTCGGCGACGGGCGGCATCGCCGCCTCGACGTCGGCCCGGGGCAGGTAGCGGAGGCGCTGGAGGCGTGGCTCGGTCACGGTGATTGCCCAGTCTACGGACTGCGGGGCAGCGCGGCGAGGCGATGCTGCAGCGGCCCGGGAGCGACCCGTTCGATACGATCAGGGCGTGACCAGCGTCGACGCCCGCCGGAGTCTCGAGAACCTCAAGCTCGAACGGGACGCCATCGCCCTCTACGAGGCCCTCGCCGCCATCGAGCGGGACGAGGAGCGGGCGGCCGCCTTCCGGCAGATCGCCGCCAACGAACGGCGCCACGCCGAGATCTGGGCGGCGAAGCTCCGCGAGCTCGGGGTCGGCGTCCCGACGCCGTCGCGGCCGCGGCTCCGGGTCCGCCTCATCATCGCCCTCGCCCGACTCTTCGGGACCCGGGCCGTCGCCGACCTCGTCCAGGCCCTCGAGGGCGACGAGGAGGCGCTCTACACCGAACAGGGCCTCCCCGAGGTGGCCGAGATCGCCGCCGACGAACGGCGCCACGCCGAAATCTGGCGCCGTCTGCGTGCCCCGCGGCGCGGTCCGCCCGTCGCCGGCGTCGGTCGGCCGGCGGCCGAGGGCCGGGACGGGGTCGCCATCGCCCGTCGGGCGGGTTCGCCCGAGGAGATCGCCCGGGCCGAGCGCTGGCACCGAGCCGGCCGCTCGGGGACCTTTCGGGCCGTCGTCTTCGGCGTCTCCGACGGCCTCGTCAGCAACCTCGCCCTCGTCATGGGCGTCGCCGGGGCGGCCGGCGGGAGCCCGGGCTTCGTCTTCCTGGCCGGTGTCGCCGGGCTCCTCGCCGGTGCCTCGAGCATGGCGGCCGGCGAGTACGTCTCGATGCAGGCCCAGCGCGAGCTCTATGAGCGCCAGATCGCCCTCGAGCGCGAGGAGCTCGCCATCATGCCCGAGGAGGAGGAAGCCGAGCTGGCCGCCGTCTACCGAGCCAAGGGCTTTACCGAGGAGGAGGCGGCCGCCATCGCCCGCCGGCTCTTCGCCAACCCCGAAGAGGCCCTCGCCACCCTCGTCCGCGAGGAACTCGGTCTCGATCCCGAGGAGCTCGGCTCGCCGATGGGTGCCGCCGTGGGGTCCTTCGTCGCCTTCGCCCTCGGTGCGGCGATCCCGGTCCTGCCGTACCTCTTCGGCGGCGGGGATGTCGTCTTCTGGACGTCCCTCGGCCTCTCGCTCCTCGCCCTCTTCGGGGTCGGGGTCGGCGTCAGCCTCTTGACCGGTCGGTCGCCGCTCTTCTCCGGGGCCCGCCAGGTCGCCATCGGGGCTGGGGCGGCGGCCGTCACCCACACCGTCGGGGCGGCCATCGGCGTCGGAGTCGTCGGATGAGCGGCGAGCGGCACGACGCTTCGGCTGCGGCCGGCCAACACCGGGCCCGGTCCGCCCCCGACGTCCGGGCCCGGCTCGAGGCCGAAGGCCTCGCCCCTGCGGCCTGGTCGAACGGGCCGGGCGACCGCTACCCGGTTCATCGCCACGGCTACGACAAGGTCATCGCCGTCGAGCGGGGCTCGATCGTCTTCGGCCTCGCCGGCGGCGAGCCGGTCTATCTCGGGGTCGGCGACCGGCTCGAGCTGCCGGCCGGGACCGACCACGACGCCGTCGTCGGGCCGGATGGGGTGACCTGCCTCGAGGCCCACCTCGCCGCCGGGACGCTGCCGGGTCTTCGCCGCCGACCGGCCGGGAGCTGGTGATGGCGGGTCGGCGGGGCGTCGGTGAAACCGGCGCCGGCGTTGGGACGTAGGCGATGGCGGATGATCGGTCCGGCGCGCCGTCCGACGACGACCTCGTCCGGGCGGTCGCGGCCGGCTCCCAGGATGCCCTGGCGATCCTCTACGACCGGCACGCCGAGTCGATCCACCGACTCGCCGTCCGGCTGACGAACGACCGTGCCCTGGCGGAGGAGATCGTGCAGGAGACGTTCCTCGCCCTCTGGAACCGGGCTGAGCGCTTCGACCCGTCGAGCGGCAGCCTCGCCACCTGGCTCCGGACCATCGCCCGAAACCGGGCCCTCGACCGGCTCCGAGCGGCGGCCCGCCGGCCCCGGCCGGTGACGGCCTCGCTGGGGCCGGCGGAGGGCGACCCCGTCGAGCGGCTCATCGACTCGACCGAGCTCGGCGACGGGACCGATCCCGCCACCGGCCCGGAGCGTGCCGTCGAGCTCGACGAGCTCCGCCGGACCCTTCGGGCTGCGCTCCGGGCCATGCCGGATCCGGAGCGGCGCGTCATCCTCCTCGCCTACCAGGAGGGGCTGTCCCAGTCGGAGATCGCCGTCCGGCTCGGCTGGCCGCTCGGAACCGTGAAGACGCGGACGCGACGGGCCCTCCAGCGACTTCGGGCGGCCCTGGTCGGGCTCGGGGTCGGGAGCGGCCCCGGCATCGGGTCGGCCGAAGCGGGCGCGGTCGGCCCGGCAGACCCCGGCGCGTCGACGTCGGCGGAGGTGGGGGAGCGATGACCCACGAAGAGGCCCTCGAGCTCCTCGAGCTCGCCGCCGCCGAACCCGAGGGCTTTGAGCGCCTCGCCGCCGGCGACCGCCCGGAGGCGGCGGCCCTGGCCGGCCATCTGGCCGGTTGCCCGAGCTGCCGGGCCGAGCACGACGCCCTCCGCCGCCTGGCGGTCGTGCTGCGGACCGTTCTGTCCGAGCTGCCGGCCGACGATCTCCGGGAGCGGACCCTCGCCACCGTCGCCGCCCTCGGTCGGGAGCGTCCGGCCAGTGGGGCACCGGAGCCGGCGACCGTCGAGCCGGCGGCCGCCGGTGCCGCACCCGCGCTTCCGGCGCGAAGCTCGTCGGGTCGGCGGCCGGGTCTGGTTCGCGCCGTCGGCCTGGCCGCAGCGATCCTCCTCGCCGTCGGCGCTGGCTTCATGGTCGGGGCCCAGACCCGAGACGGAGACCTTCGTCGCCAGGCCCTCGTCGTCGGGGCCCTCGAGCGGCTCGCCGCCACCTCCCTCGCTGTCGCGGGAGCCCCGGACGCCCGGACCGTCGCCCTCGCCGCGCCCGACGGTCGGGCCGAGGGTCGCATCCTCTTCTCGGCGACGACGCGGCAGCTCGTCGTCATCGCCCGCGGCCTGGCGCCGCCGCCAGCCGGTCGCGAGTACCGCTGTTGGGTCGAGATCGGGGGCGCCCGGACGGCCGTCGGGCGGATGGTCTTCGCTGCCAGCCTCGCCTACTGGGCCGGCCCGGCCGAGGTCCTCGCCCCGCCCGCGGCGCCGACCGGCTTTGGCATCAGCCTCGTCGAGGCCGGCACGACCGAGCCGGGCGAGCCGGTCCTCGAGGGACGGCCGTGAACGGGACGGATCGGCGATGAGCGAGGGCGCCGTGGACGAGCGCGACCGGGATCTCGAGGCGACGGGCGCCGCCGGGGGCGCTGTCGAGGGCGCCCGCGGGGACGTGCTCGGGGTTGCCGCCGATACTGCCGCCCCGGAGAGCGCCGCCGACGCCGGCCGAGCGGCGGGCGAGGGGGCCTCGGCCGTCCGGTCGGGCAACACCGTCCCGCCGCCGTCGGTGACGGCCATGTTCGATCGGATCGCCCCGGTCTACGACCGACTGAACACCCTCATGACCTTCGGCCAGGACGGGCGCTGGCGCCGGGCGGCCGTCGACGCCTGCGGGCTCCGGCCGGGTGACCGGGCCATCGACGTCGCCTGCGGGACCGGCCGCCTGACCATCGCCCTCGCCGAGCGGGTCGGGCCCTTCGGCCGGGTCGTCGGGGTCGACCGTTCGACGGGGATGATCGAGCTCGCCCGGGCGGCGGCGCGCGACCTCGTCCAGGTCGAGTTCGTCGTCGCCGACGCCCTCGCCCTCCCGGTCGAGGACGGGAGCTTCGACGCGGCGACCATCGCCTTCGGCCTCCGCAACCTGCCCGACTTCGAGGCCGGCTTTCGCGAGCTGGCCCGGGTCGTTCGGCCGGGGGGTCGGGTCGTCTGCCTCGAGCTGACCCAGCCCCGGCCGGCCATCTGGGCCAAGACCTTCCGGGCCCTCTTCGGTCGCCTCGCTCCGCTCGCCGGGCGGCTCTACGGGGTCGGCGACACGTACCGGTACCTGCCCGAGTCCCTCGACGGCTTCCCGGACGCGCCCCACCTGGCGGCGATCATGCGCCGAGCGGGGCTCGTCGATGTCCGGATCCGGCGCTTCGGCCTCGCCACCGTCGCCCTTCACGTCGGCCGGGTGCCACCCCGGGACTGATCGGCCGCGTTCCCGTCCGGGCCGTCGACGTCGGCTCGCTCCGGGGCCGGTTCCGCTGGTGGCGGGGTCGCCGTCACTTCGGGCGATCCGCTCGCGGCGCGGATGGCGTCGAGCTCGCCCGGGCCCATGCGGAGATACTCGCGGTGGGCGTGGAGGACGGCCGCGACCGCCTCCACGGAGAGGGGGCGGGCGGCCGCCGCGAGCCGCCCGGCGATCCAGGCGGCCTCGGGTTCGAGCTCGGCGGCGTCGACCTCGTCCTCGTGGCGGCGGAGATCGGCGAGGACGAGCCAGGTGAGCCCGGCGCCGACGACGAGGCCGACGACGAGGAGCCACCAGTTGAACTCGGCGTTCACCACGGCCGCGTCCGCCAGCCTGGGTCGTCCCGCGCGGCGCGGCGACGACGGAAGGGATCCATGATCGACCGAGTATAGGGCCGCCGGTCGGCCTGCCCGGTGGCTGGCGCCGGCAGCATCGGCTCGCGAAGGGTGCGACCGAGACGCCCGGTCGTGTATCCGGGCCCACACCGCCGCCCGGGGTCGGCGGGCTACACTGCCGACCATGGCCGACCTCATCGCCCTCATCGACCTCCGCCCCAGCCCGACCATCCAGATCGGCCCTCTCCCGATCTACTGGTACGGCATCGCCTACGCCGTCGGCCTCGCCTTCGCCTACCTCGTCATGAGCCGCGAAGCCGTCCGCCGCGGCCGAAACCCCGACCTCCTCGTCAACGGGATGATCGTCGTCGCCGTCGCCGCCCTCGCCGGCGGGCGGCTCTACCACGTCATCGATCAATGGCAGCTCTACCGCGACGACCCGCTCAAGATCATCCTGCCGCCCTACACCGGCCTCGGCGTCTTCGGCGGGCTCGTCACCGGGACCCTCGCCTTCGCGCTCCTGACTCGGCTCTGGCGCCAACCCTTCTGGGTCTGGGCCGACATCGTCGCCCCCGGCCTCTTCGCCATGCAGGCCGTGGGACGCTGGGGGAACTTCTTCAACCAGGAGCTCTACGGTCCGCCGACCGACCTGCCGTGGGGGATCGCCATCGACTGCGCCCACCGCGTCGCCGCCTACCCGTGCGACCAGTACCCGCTCGCGACGACCGGCTTTCACCCGCTCTTCCTCTACGAATCGGTCTCGGGGCTCCTCGGCGTCGCGGTCCTCCTCTGGCTCGCCCGGCGGGTCCCGCATCGGCTCCGGACCGGCGACCTGGCGGCGATCTTCTTCGTCTGGTACGGGATCGTCCGCTTCGCCCTCGAAACGTTCCGGACCGGGAACTGGCTCTTCTTCGGGATTCCGACGGCCCAGATCTTCGCGGTCGGCTTCGTCGGCTTCGGGATCGCCATCGCCGTCGCCCACCGACTCCGGCCCGGGCCGACCATCGCCGAGATCGATGCCGCCGCCGTCGCCGAGCGAGACGCAGCGGTGGCCGCCACGGCCGCCGCAGCCGACGACGACTGGGACGACTGGGCCGAGCCCGAAGCGTCGGTGAGCAGCGGCGGCGCCTCGGCGAGCAGCGCCGCCACCGGGGCCGAGCCCGAGCGGGAGGGCTAGCCGATCGACGGCGAGCCTCGGCAGGCCGACCCCGATCGAGCAGCCGGCGTCGCCAGGCGAACCGGCGCGATCCCCGTCCCCGAGCGGCGCCTCCGCCGGGCGCCGGCCCGGATCCGGCCCGAGGCGCTGGCCCGTCGGTCGGGTGCCGTCCGCGAGGGCCTCGCCTGGCTCGGACGGTCGCCGGAGGCGCACGCCGGCCCCCTCTATCGCCTCCTCGTCGCGCTCGCCCGCGCCGTCTGCCGGGCCGTCTTCCGCTTCCGGATCGAGATCGAGCGCGCGGGTCCCCTTCCCACCGGTGGCTACCTCGTCGTGGCGGCCGCCCATCGGGGCTGGATCGATCCCTTCCTCGTCATCTTCGCCCTGCCGGTCGAGCCGCGACCCTGGTTCCTCGGCAGCGGCCCGAGCACCCTCACCTCGCCGCTGCGGGCGGCCGTCCTCCGGCGGGTCGGCGGGCTCCTGCCGGTCTGGCGGGGCGGGCTCGGGATCGAGCAGCACGTCGCCGCGGCCCGGGCGGTCCTCGCCGCCGGCGGCGTCCTCGTCCAGATGCCCGAGGGGACGCTAAACGGTCCCCTCGGCCGGATCGCCGCCTTCCGCCACGGGGCCGCCGTCATCGCCCTCCGGACCCTCGCCCCCATCGTCCCGATCGCCCTGGCCGGGACGGAGGAGCTCTACCTCGGCCGCCGCCTCGCCGTTCGGCTCCTCGCCCCGACGAGCGTCGCCGACCTCCTCGGGCCGGCCTGGCCCGGCTCGCCGCCGCCGCCCGGGTCGCGGGCCGAGCTCGAGGTGGCCCGACGGCTGACGGCGGCCCTCGAGGACCTCCTCGGGCCGGTCGTCGCCGAGCTCCACCCGCGGACCGTCGACCCGCCCGGTCGCCGGCGCTGGTTCCGGCGCCGCCTGACGTGGCTCTTCCTCGGTCCCGGCCCGCTCATCCACGAGCCGGCGGACCCGGCGGCCGAGCCGGCCGACGCGACGGACCCTGGCGCCGCACCGGGCGAGCCCGCACCAGGATCGGGGGTCTAGCGCCGGAGGACCGGGCCGGGAGCGTCCTGGGCCGGAGGCAATGGGCGCGCTATCCTCCGGCCATCATGCAGTACGCCGACTCGATCCTCGACCTCATCGGCAACACGCCGATGGTGCGCCTCAGCCGGGTCACCCGCGACCTCGGCCCCGCCGACGCCCAGCCGCTCATCCTCGCCAAGCTCGAGATGCTCAACCCGGGCGGCTCGGTCAAGGACCGGATCGGCCTGCCGATGATCGAGGCCGCCGAGCGAGCCGGCCTCCTCCGCCCCGGCGGGACGATCGTCGAGCCGACCTCGGGCAACACCGGCCACGGCCTCGCCATCGCCGCCGCCCGGAAGGGCTACCGCTGCATCTTCGTCATGGCCGACAAGCAGAGCCCGGAAAAGCAGGCCCTCCTGCGGGCCTACGGCGCCGAGGTCGTTCTCTGCCCGACGAACGTTCCGCCCGAGTCGCCCGAGAGCTACTACAGCGTCGCTGCCCGCCTCGCCCGCGACATCCCCGGCGCCTTCAAGCCCGACCAGTACTGGAACCCGGCCAACCCGGAGGCCCACGAGCGGTCGACGGGCCCCGAGATCTGGGCCCAGACCGAGGGTCGGATCACCCACTTCGTCGCCGGGGTCGGCACCGGCGGCACGATCAGCGGCGTCGCCCACTACCTGAAGGCCCGCAACCCGGCGATTCGGGTCGTCGGCGCCGACCCCGAAGGGAGCGTTCTGTCGGGCGACACGGTCCGCCCCTATCTGACCGAGGGGATCGGCGAGGACTTCCTGCCCGGGACCTTCGACCCGGCCGTCGTCGATCGCTGGGTCCGGGTCTCGGACCGGGACGCCTTCCTCATGGCCCGCCGCCTCACCCGCGAGGAGGGGATCCTCGCCGGCGAGTCGTGCGGGACGGCCGTCGTCGCCGCCCTCGACGAAGCCCGTCGGCTCATGGCCGCCGACCCCGAGGGGGCCCGCTCGGCCGTCTTCGTCGTCCTCCTGCCCGACACCGGCCGGAACTACCTCTCGAAGCTCTACTCCGACGAGTGGCTCCGAGCGAATGGGCTCCTGCCGCCGACCGGGGCGGTCGTCCGGGTCGCCGAGCTCCTCGCCGATCGCCACCACGCGACCGATCGCCCGGCGGTCGTCCTGGCTCGGACGACGGATCGGGTCGGCGACGCCATCGAGACGCTCCAGCGCTACGGGATCAGCCAGCTCCCAGTCTCGGAAGACCCGGAGGGCCATGCCGTCGCCGGCCTCGTCGGCTCGATCACCGAGCGGGGGCTCCTGGAGCGTGCCTATCGGGACCCGAGCGTCGTCGAGCGAACCGTCGGCGAGGTCATGGATCCGCCGCTCCCCCTCGTCGATGCCTCGGCGAGCGTCGACGACGCCTTCCGGCTCCTCTCGGAGGGCGCGCCGGCCCTCGTCGCCGTCGTCGGCGAGCGGCCGGCCGGAGTCGTCACGAAGCTCGACCTCCTCGAGTACCTCGCCCACCACCGTCCGAGCGGCTGAGGGCGGTCGCCACGGTCCCGTTGTGACGGTATGATGCGAGTGGCCATGCGGACGACCCTGAACCTCGACCCGGACGTCGCCGAGCAGCTCGTCGAGCACGCGCGGCGGGAACGTCGGTCGTTGTCGCGGGTCGCCAACGACCTCCTTCGAGCTGGCCTCCTCGCTGAGCGACGGCCGGTCGCCCTCCTGCCCTACGAACCGCCGGAGGTCGACAGCGGGCGCCCCCTCGTCGATGTGACCGACATCGCCGCGGCGCTCGAGCAACTGGAGCAGAGCTGACCGGGTTCGGTCCGTGTCGGCTGGCCCCGGTCCGCTCCTCGACGCCAACCTCCTGCTCTGGGCCCATCATCGCCACTTCGACCGGCACGACCCGGCCCGAGCGTGGCTGGGCCGCCTCCTGAGCGAACGGGCGTTGGTCGGGATCCCCTGGCCGTCCATCCTCGCCTTCGTCCGGATCTCGACGCACCCCCGAGCCCTGGAGCGCCCGCTCGACGTCGGGCGGGCATGGTCGATCGTCGAGGGCTGGCTCGACCGGTCGAACGTCTGGATCCCGGTGCCGACGGAACGCCACCGACCGATCTTGGCCTCGCTGCTCGAGGCCGGCAACGCAGCCGGCAACCACGTTCCCGATGCGCATCTGGCGGCCCTCGCCATCGAGTGGGGCCTCGAGCTCCTGACGGCGGACCGCGACTTCGCCCGCTATCCGGGGCTGCGCTGGCGCGATCCGCTGGCCGGCTAACGTGGCGGCAGGCCGGGCGCCTCGACCGGCCGTCCCGCGCGGTGCGAAGATACGGCCATGCACGACGACCCCTCGGCCGACCGGCCGCTCGTCCTCGACCTCGCCTTCGACACCCTCGCCGTCCACGCCGGCCACGAGCCCGATCCGGCGACCGGGGCCGTTGCCCCGCCCATCGTCACGGCCAGCACCTTCCGTCAGGACGGCGTCGGGCGGCCGCGCGGCGGCTACGAGTACAGCCGGACCGGGAACCCGACCCGCCATCGCCTCGAACGGGCCGTCGCCGCCCTGGAGGGCGGGCGCGAGGGCATCGCCTTCGCGTCGGGTTCGGCTGCCACGGCGGCCGTCGTCGAGCTCGTCGCGCCGGGCGAGGAGGTCGTCGCCGTCGACGACGTCTACGGCGGGACGTACCGCTACCTGACCGCTGTCGCCGGACCGCGGGGAGTGGCGACCCGCTTCCTCGACCTGACCGGCGACCCGACGGAGACGCTCCGGAGCGCCCTCGGCCCGCGAACCCGCCTCGTCTGGCTCGAGACGCCGACGAACCCCCGCCTCCGGATCGTCGACATCGCCGCCGTCGCGGCAACCCTCCGCGACCACCGCGGCGCTCGGGGCGAGCGGCCGCTCCTCGTCGTCGACAACACCTTCGCCTCGCCGGCCCTCCAGCAACCGTTGGCGCTCGGGGCGGACATCGTCGTCCACTCGACGACCATGTACCTCGCCGGCCACTCGGACGTCGTCGGCGGGATCGCGGTGACGAACGAGCCGGCCATCGCCGAGCGGCTCCGTTTCCTCCAGAACGCGGTCGGCGCCGTCCCCGGCCCCTTCGATTGC
>DAOTYQ010000202.1:0-4640 GCA_034434735.1 Chloroflexota bacterium | reverse complement strand
GTCTCGGCCGCCATCGAGGGCCACCCGGTCCACCCCGCAACGGGCCTCTCGGCTGGGCTCGCCGAGGCGTCGGCCCTCGAGCGACCGCTCGTCCTGGCCGGGAGTGGCCCGGGCCTCGCTGCACCGGCCCTGGTGAGCCTGCCGACGGCCGAGGCGGCCTCGCTCCCTGGGCCGGCGGCCAGCGGCCTTGTGGCGGACGGACGGCTGACGGCGGCCGCCCGGGCGACGGCGTTTCCACGGCCGGTCCTCCCGGTGGACCTCGTCGGCCGGATCCGAGGCCACCCGTACGTTCGGCTCGCCCTGAACGGGGGCTTCTCTGCCCTTTGGGCAGGGCAGCTCATCAGCCTCTTCGGCGATCGGATCCACCAGGTCGCCCTCGTCTTCCTCGTCCTCGCCGTCACCGATTCGCCGGCTGCGGTCGGCCTCGTCTTCGTCGCCGCGACGCTCCCGAACCTCCTCCTCGGCCCGGTCGCGGGGACCCTCGTCGACCGCTGGGAGCACCGCGAGGTCATGATCGTCGCCGACCTGCTAAGGGCAGCTGTCATCGTCCTCGTCCCCCTCGCGGCGGTCACGAACGTCCTCCTCGTCTATCCGCTCGTCTTCCTCGTCACGACCATCTCGGTCTTCTTCCGACCGGCGCGGACGGCGATCATCCCCCGGATCGTCCGCCGGGACGAGCTCATGGCCGCCAACTCGGCGACGTGGGTCGGCGAGACGATTGCCGACATCGTCGGCTACCCGCTGGCCGGGATCTTCGTCGCCCTCCTCGGCGCGGCCCTGCCGCTCGCCTTCTGGGTGGACGCCGGGACGTACGTCATCTCGGCAGCCCTGCTGGCGATGATCCGGGTGCCGCCCATCGAGCGGCCGAGTCAAGGCGAGGCGGCGAGCGGCTTCTTCGCCGAGCTCAAGGCGGGCTGGGAGTTCCTTCGCCGCGAGACGGTCCTCCTGGCGAACACGCTTCAGGGCGTCGTCGGCCAGCTCACCTCGGGCATGCTCCTCACCGTCGCCCCGCTTTACGCCCGCGACGCCATCGTCGGGACGAACTTCGAGCCGACGGCGATCTACGGCTTCCTCGAGACGGGGATCGGGGTTGGTAACCTGGCCGGTGGTTTCCTCCTCGGGCTCATCGGGACGAGGCTGGCGAAGGGCAAGCTCGTCATCGGTGGGTACGCCGCGGCCGGGCTCTGCACCGCCGCCCTCGCCTTCACCGGCGCCCTCCCGGTCGCCCTCGGGCTCATGGTCGGGATCGGGGTCGCCAACATGGTCTACGTGATCCCGAGTCAGACCCTCTTCCAGGAGCGAACGCCGACCGAGCTCATGGGCCGGGTCGTCGGCTTCCGCTTCGCCCTCGTCTTCGGGGCGATGACGCTGGCGATGGGGGCGGCCGGCGTCCTCGTCGAGCTCGTCGGGCTGGGGCCGGTTCTCGTCGCGTCGGGGCTGATGACGTTCCTCGCCGGCGCGGCTGGCCTCCTCGTGCCGGCGGTCCGGCGGGCCTGACGGGTCCCGCGGTTCGGTACACTGGCGGCCGCGTCGGGCAGGCTGCCGACGCGACCCCGAGTCACGCTTCCCACGGAGACCCTCGTCAATGACCGACCGCGACCGGCGATCGACGACCGCTCGCGACCATCCGACGCCGGGCCACGGCCCGACGGCCCCGAGCCGCCTCGACGATCGGGCCTCGGCGGTCTTCGTCCTCGCCGCCGTCGTCTTCTTCGGCGGGCTGCTCGGCTATGCGATCCTCTTCGGCACCGGCGGGCTGGTGACGCCGCTGCCGAGCCCGTCGCCGACTCCGACGGCGAGCCCCTCGCCGACGGCGACGGTCGGTCCGAGCCCGGGCGCGACGGGCAGCACGAGTCCCTCGCCGGCCGCGACGGTCGGCCCGACTCCGACGGCGAGCCCGAGCGCGAGCCCGGGCGGGACGCCGAGCCCGTCACCGACCGCCCTCGGCTCGCCCACGGCCACCGCGAGCGCCACCCCGGCAGCGAGCTCGACCGGCTCGCCGACGCCCTCCCCGAGCCCGGGCGCGACGGCGTCACCGTAGCCGGCGCCGACGGGGGCACCGCCGGGACCGGCGCCGGCGCCGACGGTGTACAGCGGCGAAGACCAGCCCTCGTCGCTTCGGACCCGATCCCGCCCTCGGCGGGCGTATCCTCACGTCGTGAACGCGCGTCGGGGCGCCCTCGACCAGGCCCGCGCGGAGATGATCGAGTACCAGCTCCGTCTCCGCGGCATCAGCGACCCGCGCGTCCTCCAGGCGATGGCCGAGGTCCCCCGCGAGGAGTTCGTCCCGGAGTGGGCGAGGCGCTACGCCTACGCCGACGAGGCGCTCCCGATCGCCCACGGCCAGACCATCAGCCAGCCGTACATCGTCGCCCGGATGACCGAGCTCCTCGCTGTTCGGCCGGGCGATCGGGTCCTCGAGATCGGGACGGGATCGGGCTACCAGGCGGCGATCCTCGCCCACCTCGGCTGTTCGGTCGTGTCGTACGAGCGCCAGGCGGAGCTGGCGGCGGAGGCCCGCGAGCGGCTCGACCGGCTCGGCTACGGACGATTCGTCGAGATTCGGGTCGGCGACGGGAGCCTCGGCGATCCGGAGGGCGCGCCGTGGCCGCGGATCATCGTGACGGCGGCGGCGCCCCGAATCCCGGACGCCCTCCGCGAGCAGCTCGACCCCGGGGGCGGTCGGCTCGTCATTCCGGTGGGCCCGCGGACCCACCAAGAACTCATGCTCGTCGTTCGGAACGGCGACGAGTGGCGGGAGACGTCGGACGGGCCGTGCGTCTTTGTCCCGCTCATCGGCGAGGGTGGCTTTCCGGGCTGAGGGCTGGGCCGGGGGCTTGGCTGAGGCAGCGAGGGCGGGGGCGCGGTCGCCTCGGTCTCCCCGGCGCGGCGGCGGTCGGGCCGGGCGGCGGTCTGCTCGGCGGCGGTCGGGCCGGGCGGATCCGGGAGCTCTGCGCCCGTCGGGCGGCCCTCGGTTTGGGCCCGGGCGCCGGTATACTCGCCGCCGATGACCCACGTTTTCGTCGCCCCCCACCCCGACGACGCCGCCCTTTCCTGCGGCGGCCTCATCGCCAGCCTCCGCGAGCTCGGCCAGAACGTGACGATCCTGACCGTCTACTCGGGCTCGGGCGGCTCGGACGGCCTGACGCCGTACCAGCGCGAGGCCTTGGGCTTCGGGACGAAGGCCCTCTGGCCGGCGACGGAGGCGTTCAACCGGGCCAACCTCACTGCGGACGTGCCGCTCCTGGACGGCCCTGATCTCGTCCCGCCGTGGGCGGCGACGAGCGATCGCCTTCAGGCGACGCAGGCCGATGCCGACGCCGCGGCGAAGCGGTTCTGGCAACGCTCGTCCTGGTACCGGCGGGCGAGCATCCGGAACGAGTCGTTGGCCGGGCAGCTCGTCGTCGACACGCTCCCGACCCAGGGGGCCGTGTTGGGCAGCGAGATCGTCGAGGCGGCGACCGCCGGCGACCTCATGGCCCGCCGTCGGCTCGAGGACGAACGGTACGCCTACTTCGCCGAGGCTTCGGTCGTCTTCCTCGACCTCCCCGACGCCGTCTTCCGGGGCTACGAGGGTGACGCCGAGCTCCTCGGTCAGCCACGGGCCGACGACCCGGCTCCGGTCGAGCTCCTCCGCCGGGAGATCCTCCGGCTCGAGCCGCAGCGGGTCTACCTGCCCCTCGGGGTCGGTGGCCACGTCGACCACCAGCTCGTGCGGGCCGTCGGGGCGGCGCTCCTCGCCGAGCCTCGGGCCTGGGTCATGCCCGGGCCGGATTGGGCGGGGATCGTCACCTTCTACGAGGACTTCCCGTACGCCTGGTGGTCGAACTTCGGTCGGCTCGAGGACCTCGGCGACGGCTTCCTCGCCGAGCTGCCGGCCGACGTCTCGCTGAGCCCCGAGTACGCGGACATCAGCGACCAGGTGGAGACGAAGATCCGGGGCATCAGCCTCTACGAGAGCCAGCTCGACGGGCTCTTCGGCGGCGTGGGGCCGATGGCCGAGGCCGTGCGGGCCTTTGGTCTCCGGGTCGCCGAGCTCGGGGGGCTGGCTGGGTTCGCGGAGCGGTACTGGAGCACGGTCCGGATCTGAGCTGGGGCGGGCGCCGGCGGGAGCGGGGAGCGGCCTGTGGCCAGTCGTCCGCTGGGCGGGGCCTGGGCCGGTGGCAGGTGTAGGGTCGCGGTGCGGGCGCCGGCGGGAGCGGGAGCGGCCTGTGGGCGGTCGTCCGCTGGGCGGGGCCTGGGCCGGTGGCAGGTGTAGGGTCGCGGTGCGGGCGGCGCGGCCGGGGGGCGGGTGCGGGCGGTACGGCCGGCGGGCGGGTGCGGGCGGCCGGGCGGCGCGGCCGGCGGGTTCGTAGCAGCCGTAGCTGCCGGGTGGCCAGCGGTCGTTACGAGCGCGACGGTCGGGCGCGGACCGCGACGAGGTCACTGCCGGTGGGAAGGCCGACGGTGGGCGAGTTGCCGCTCGGCAGGCATCGGCGCTCAGTGGTGCGACTGGGAGCGAGCGACTGCCGGGCGGGCACTAGCGGTCAGATTCTCGCGTCAAGAGCGTTGTCTGGGCCGTTGGACCGACCCACGAGCCGCCGAGATGGTCACACGCTCATCCGGTGAGCGATGGACGGGGCGAGCCAGCTAACGTGCAC
>DAOTYQ010000201.1:0-4033 GCA_034434735.1 Chloroflexota bacterium | reverse complement strand
GGCCACGAAGTCGCGGTTGAGCTGTTCCGCCGTCGCGGGGTCCTCGAAGCTCTCCCGCTCCATGACGTGGCACCAGTGGCAGGCGGCATAGCCGACGGAGAGAAAGATCGGTTTGTCCTCGGCCTTGGCCCGGGCGAAGGCCTCCTCGCCCCAGGGGTACCAGTCGACCGGGTTGTGGGCGTGCTGGAGGAGGTAAGGGCTCGTCTCGTTGGCCAGGCGGTTCGTCGGCATCGCTCGCGCCCACTCTAGCGCACGCGCCGACGAGGGCGGACGGCGCCCCGGGGCAGACGGCACCGATGGGCCGTACCATGCCGGGCATGAGGAGCGTCCGCGTCGGCGACTTTCGGCCCTCGATCCACGGTCTCCACTTCCCGAACGCTTGGCCGCCCGGACCGACCCTTCGCCTCGGACCCTTCGACCCGCGCTGGTTCGGCGTGGGCGACGCGAGTCAGGGCCTTTGCGGCGGCATGGCCTTCGTCGTCGGAGACTGCTGGGCGGCGGGCGTCCTCCCGCCCGAGGACCGACGGCCGCCGCCGGTCGACTCGCCCCGCTTCCGCCGGCTCGTCCACCGCCAGGTCGAGTCCCTCGACTGGGGCCGGCTCCCCCTCGCCCTCTGGCGCCGGTCGGTCTGGCCGGATCGAACGGCGCGACCCGGGTGCGAAGCGCGACGCGGGCCGGAGTCGCGAGCCGGGTTCGAGCTGCGACCGGAGCGCGAGCCGCCGCCCGGGCTAGAGCCGCCACCCGGGCCAGAGCCGCTGCTCACGGCCGCCCTGCGGCGCCTCGGCGTCCGCCCCCTCGCCGATCTCGTTCTCGACCGGGACTGGCCGGCGATCCGCCGAACCATCGATGCCGGCCGACTCGCCATGGTCGGGCTCGTCCGCCGGCGGTCGGCGAACCCCTGGGCCCTCGTCGGCAACCACCAGGTCGTCGCCTACGGCTACCGTCTCGGCCGCGACGAGATCCGGATCGCCGTCTACGACCCGAACCACCCCGACCGAGATGACGTCGAGCTCGTCGTCGAGCTCGGGACGGGCGGTCGGGCGGCGGCCTTGTTCCAGACGACCGGCGAGCCGCTCTTCGGCCTCGTCTGCTCCCGCTATCGGCCCGAGCCGCCGGAACCGTGGCGGCCGGCCCGAGCGGGGCCTCTCAGGTGAGCTCCGGGAGCTCCTGGGCGTCGGTCTGGACGGCAGCGAAGGGATCGCCGATGGCCGCCACCCGATCGAGGATCGTCCGGATCGTCCAACGGTCGGAGCGGAGGTCCGGGTCGTCGAGCTCTTCCCACTCGATGGGGGCCGAGACCGGCGCCCCCGGAGCCGGCCGCACGGCATAGGCGGCGACGAGGGTTCGGATCGGGCTGTTCTGGGTGAAGTCGAGGCGGGCGCGACCACCTCGCTCGGCGACGGCCCACTCCCAGGCGACGAGGTCCGGGACGACGGCGGCCACGGTGCGCGAGAGGCGCTCGACCCAGCGACTCGTCTCGGCGTACGTGTAGCGCCGGACGATGGGGATCCAGATCTGGATCCCCCGCCGCCCGGTCAGCTTCGGGTAGCCGCGGACGCGAAGGTGGGCGAGGGCATCGCGGAAGAGGCGGGCGAGGAGGACGGTGTCCTGCCACGTCGTCTCGCGCCCGGGGTCGATGTCGACGAGGGCGAAGGTCGGGTGGATCGGATCGTCGCAGCGGACCGTCCAGGGGTGGAGCTCGAAGGCGGCCCGGTTGGCGAGCCAGGCGAGGGCCGCGACCTCCTCGGCGACGAGGTGGAGGTTCGGCTCGCGGCGCGAGCCCGGTGGCAACGGCTCCTGCCAGCGCCGAAGCCAGGCCGGGTCGGTGGGCCGGAGGTCCTTCTGCCAGAAGCCCGGCGCCTCCACACCGTCGGGGAAGCGGTGGAGGTTGAGGGGTCGTTCGACGAGATGGGGAAGGATCGTCGGGGCGATCCGGACGAAGTACTCGATGAGCTCGCGCTTCGTGATCGGCGCCTCGGCCGTGCCGGCGCGGGGCGGGAAGAGGCGCTTGTCGAGGTTCGTGAGCTTGAGCTCCCGACCGGCCACCCGCCAGAGGCCCTGGCCCGGCATCCGGCGGAGGGCGGCCAGCTCGGCGTCGGTCACCGACCAGGGCCGGCCGTTCGGGCCGATGAGGCGGCCGTCGGGGTCGCGGCCGAGGGGCGGGCCGGCAGGTGCGGCCGCCGTTGGGGGCCTCGTCGCGGTCGACTGGCCGGCGGCGGCCGGCTCGGACGCGGTCGGTGTCGGTGCCACGGTCGCGGTGGACCCCGGTGCCAGGCCGGTGGGCGGCGTGGGTGCCCCGGTCGCCCTGGACGCGGGTCCCCCGGTCGCCGTCGGCACGGGTCCCCCGGTCGCCGTCGCGGCGGCGCTCGGCTCGACCACGACCATCGGCGTCCGCCCCGTCGCCTTGGGGGCCGCCGTCGCCACCTCCCGGACGACCTCGCGGGGATCCCGGTCGAGCTCCAGCCCCTTGAAGCTCGTCTGGCGGACGAGGCCGTCCCGGGTCCAGCCGCCGATCTCGGCTCGGATGACGAGCTCGGGCCGCACCCAGCGGACGGCCGCCAGCTCGCCCCGCCGCTCCGGCGCCGGCTCGAAGGGGGACACGTCGACGGCGAGGGCATCGAGGCGCTCGCGGAGGCGACGCCGGGTCGCCGCGTCGAAGCCCGAGCCGACCCGGCCGACGTAGCGCAGGTGCCCGCCGTCGTAGACACCGACGAGGAGGGCGCCGAGATCGCGGGCGCTCCCCTCCCCCGGCAGCCAGCCGCCGACGACGAGCTCCTGCACCGACCGGATCTTCACCTTCAGCCAGTTCGCGCTCCGGCGGCCGGGCTCGTAGCGGCTCCGACGCCGCTTGGCGACGATCCCCTCCAAACCCTGCTCGCGGGCAGCCTCGAAGAAGGCCCGCCCCTCGGCCTCGACGTGGCCGGCGTAGCGGACCCGAGGCGTGTCGACGAGGACGGATCGCAGGAGGCGTTTGCGAGCCTCGAGGGGGACGTCGAGGAGCGAGCGCCCGTCGAGGCGGAGGAGGTCAAAGACCTCGTAGACGAGGGGCGACGTGCGGGCGTCGACCTCGCCGGCGATCCGGGCCTGGAGGAGCCCGAAATCCGGGCGGCCGGCCGGGTCGAGGGCGACGACCTCGCCGTCGAGGATCGCCTCCTTCGCACGGAGCCAGGCGGCGGGCGACGGCAGGAGGCGCGGGAAGTAGACGCCAGCGTCGTGGCCGTTGCGGGTGAAGAGGCGGACGGTCCCGTCGGCGACGATCGTCTCGACCCGGAAGCCGTCCCACTTCACTTCGAAGAGCCAGTCGGGATCATCGAAGGGTCGATCGGCGAGGCTGGCGAGCATCGGCGGAATGAAGCTCGCCGGACCGGCGGCCGGCGTCGCGGCCGAGAGGTCGATCTCGGCGACAGCTGGCGGAGCGGTGCCGACCCAGACGGCGTCCCGGGCCGCCGCCACCTCGTCGTTCGTCCGACCCGTCTTGACCGAGCGGGGGTGGTCCTCGGGGTCCCAACCGGGGACGGCGTGCTCGTCGCGCTTCTTGATGAGGAGCCAGGGCTCACCGCCGGACTCACCGGCGGGCGAAGCGTCGCCCCGTCGGCCGCGCGTTCGCACGAGGACGAAGCGGCCGGCCAGCTTCTCGCCCCGGAGCCGGAACTTCAGCTCGCCGGCCGCGAGCGCCCGTTCCGGGTCGGGGGTCTCGGGCTCGGGCTCCCAGGTCCCCCAGTCCCAGACGATGACGTCGCCCCCACCGTACTCACCCTTCGGGATCACGCCCTCGAAGTCGAGGTAGGCGATCGGGTGGTCCTCGACGCGAACGGCCATCCGGCGGGCGGCGGGATCGAGGGTCGGGCCTTTCGGGACAGCCCACGAGACGAGGACGCCGCCGATCTCGAGCCGGAAGTCGTAGTGGAGGCGGGTGGCTCGGTGGCGCTGGACGACGAAGCGGGCGCCGGCCGTGGCGTTCGGGCCGGGCACGAGGACGGGCAGGGGCTCCGCCGTCCCGACCGGCTCCGGTGTCTTCGTGAAGTCCCGCTTC
>DAOTYQ010000200.1:0-1853 GCA_034434735.1 Chloroflexota bacterium | reverse complement strand
CATCGCCTCGACGACGAGGAGCTCGCCCCCGGCGGCGACGGGGTCGCCCTCGACGACGGCGACGGCGACGACCCGGCCCGGGATGACGGCCCGGACCTCGGTCGGCCCGCCGTGACTCGCCGCCTCGGCCGAGCGGTGGGCGCGCTGGCGGAGGAGGGCGCGGCGGGCGGGCTCGACCTCGACCACGAAGCGCCATCCGTCGACGACGACCTCCCGCAAGAGCCGCCCGTCGGGCTCCCGCCGCGGCGGGCCGAGGAGGGCCGCGATCCGGGCCGCCGGGTCCGAGGGGTCGGCGCCGGGTTCGTGCCCGGGCGGGCCGGCGACGGCGATCGCCCGGAGCCCGTCCGGCCGGAGCTCGACCACCCGCCAGGGGGTGCGACGGCCATCCGCCTCCCGGACGACGCACACCAGCCCAGGGTCGGAGGCCGCCGATCGAGGAGCCAAGGTCGCCGGGTCGCGCGCCCCGGCGGGGTCCGGCTCCGCTCCGGGCGGCACCGGCTCGACGATGACCGGGGGCGGGCTCGGCTCGACGCTCGGCTCGCGGATCGTGGCCCGTAGGGCGGCGGCGCCCACGTCCGCCCAGGGATCGGCCGTCGCGGCCGGTCCGGGCGCGACGGCCGCGCTGGCCCCGCCCTGGCGCGGGGAACCCTCGGAGCCTAGCGCGGCCATCGGTCGAGGCCGGCCTCGCGGCCGGCGCGGCGCCAGCGGCTCGCACTCGGGCCGTCGGCGGAGCGGGTTCCGAGGCCAGCCCGAAGGCTCGGCCCGGGCGGCCGATCGCCACGGCCGCTCGAGCTACCGATGGTCCCGGGGCCGAGATCGCGCCCGACCGGCCCCTCCCCGCCGAAAGCAGCGAGGCAAGCGGCGATGGCCGCGGCCCGGGCGGCGCGCGCCCGATCGGCCGTCGGGTCGTACCGTTCGGCGACCCAGTCCGTCGAGAGGGTCGCCGCGGCGAAGGCGGGATCGGCCGCGACGGCTCGGTGGAACGGGAGCGTCGTCTGGATCCCACCGATCTCCATCTCGGCCAGGGCCCGCCGGAGCCGGGCGATGGCCGTCGGGCGGTCCGGCCCGACGACGATGCACTTGGCGATGAGGTTGTCGTACTCGGGCGGGATCCGCTCGCCGACGTCCGCCGCCGTGTCCACCCGAACACCCGGGCCGGCGGGCATCCGCCAGCGATCGATCCGGCCGGGGGTCGGGACGAAGCCGCGACCCGGGTCCTCGGCCGAGATCCGGACCTCGATGGCGTGGCCTTCCGGCTCGCTCGCCCTCGCCGCAGCGGCGACGACCCGCTCGGAGAGCGGCGCTCCGGCGGCGAGCCAGAGCTGCTCGTGGACGATGTCGATCCCGGACACGAGCTCGGTGACCGGGTGCTCGACCTGGAGCCGGGTGTTCACCTCGAGGAACCAGAACCGGCCCGCCGAGTCGCGCAGGAACTCGACGGTCGCCGCGTTCGTCAGGCCGGCCGCCCGGCCGAGGGCGACGGCCCGGCCATGGAGGGCCCGCCGCTCCTCCGGCGTCAGCCCGGGCGCGGGGGCTTCCTCGACGAGCTTCTGGTGGCGGCGCTGGATCGAGCAGTCCCGTTCGCCCAGGGCGACGACGGTCCCGAACCGGTCGCCGAGGAGCTGGACCTCGATGTGGCGAGCCGGCCGGACCTCCCGCTCCAGATAGACCGCCCCGTCGCCGAAGGCCGCCCGTGCCTCGGCCGATCCGACGGCCAGGGCGGCGGCGAGCTCGCCCGGCGCCGTCACGCGCCGCATCCCCCGTCCCCCACCCCCGGCGGCCGCCTTGACGAGGAGCGGGAAGCCGACCTCGGCGGCGGCGGCGAGGATCGCCTCGAGGTCGTCCGGTCGATC
>DAOTYQ010000199.1:0-3112 GCA_034434735.1 Chloroflexota bacterium | reverse complement strand
CGGCTCCGGGTCCCGGAGCGCCCGAGACCGTAGGTGGCGACGACGGCCAGGAGCGCCCCGGCGAAGGCGGCCAGGGGGATGGGGCTCGTCGGCCAGCCGTCGCGGAAGGGGAGGTAGGCGACGGCGAGGGTCGCTCCGAGGCCGGCGCCGGCGGCCACCCCGAGCAGGTAGGGGTCGGCGAGGGGGTTTCGGAAGACGCCCTGGTAGGCGGCACCGGCGACGGCGAGCATCGCCCCGACGAAGCCGCCGAGGACGACGCGCGGGACGCGGAGCTCCCAGAGGATCGCCGCCTCCCGCGCCGAGAGGCCGGAGTCGACGTGGACGAAGGGGAGGCGACCGACGAGCTCCCACGCCACCGCGGTCGGGGAGAGCCCCACCGGTCCGACGAGGATCCCGAGGAGCGCGGCGCCCGCGAGGCCGGTCGCCGCCAAGGCGAGGAGGCCGGGGCGGAGGCGGGTCGGCCGGAGGGTCGGGGTCGGGGGGTCCTGGGTCGCCGCGAGGCGCGCCTGCGCCTCTCCCTCCATGGCCGGCGCGCGCTCCTCCGCGGTCGCCGCGCTGGTCGCCGCGCTGGCCGCCGCGGGCACCTGCGTCGCCTCCATCAACTGCCCACGGCGACGAGGGTCGGCAGCGAGCTCGTCGCCCCCTCGAGCTTCGAGAGGGCGTCCACGACCGTCCGGAGGAAGTCGACGACCCGGGGTCCCCAACGGGAGGCGATGTCGTCGTCGAGGGCGATGACGGCGCCGGTCTTCACCGCCGTGATCTCGCCCCAGCCGGGACGCTCGGCGACCGTCGCCGGCGACTGGCCGCAGCACTTCGTGTCGGCGAGGAAGATGAGGTCGGGGTCGGCCGCGACGATGAACTCGGCCGAGAGCTGGGGGTAGTCCGGGGCCCCGCCCGTCGCCTCGTCGGCGATGTTCTTGAGTCCGACGAGGCGGTAAATCTGGCCGATGAAGGTCTTCGAGGTGACGCTGTAGTAGGTCGGATCGAGCTCGTGGTAGAAGCTCCGGGGCTCGGGGAAGCGGGGTGCCTCGCGGACGAGGCGGTCGATGGCTGCCTTCATGTCGGCGACGAGCTTCGCCGCCTCCGCCGCGTGGCCGGTCGCCGCTCCGAGCTGCTCGATCTGGGCGTAGGTGTCGTCCAGGCGCTGCGCGGCGGGCTGGAGCAGGACTGGGATCTGGAGCTTCTCGAGGGACGTCTCGAGGTTCCCGGGATCGTACGAGATGACGACGAGGTCGGGATCGAAGCCGGCGATGGCCTCGACGTTCGGCTCGTACCCGGAGAGATCGGTCACCGGCGCCTCGGGCGGGTAGTTGGAGAACTGGTCGACGGCCGCGACCTGGCTGCCCGCCCCGACGGCGAAGAGGATCTCGGTGGCGGTCGGTGAGAGGGAGACGATCCGCTCGGGCCGTTTCTCGATCCGGACCGGGCCGTTCGCCGCCTGGATCGTGACGGGGAAGCTGGCCTCGGATGGGGCGGGGGTGGCGGTGGGGGTCGGCGCGGGTGTCGTCGTGGGGCTCGGTGATGGCGCCGTCGTGGTGGCGCAGGCGGCGGCCAGCACCGAGAGGGCCACGAGCAGCGGGAGCAGGGCCCGAGGGAGCCGGGGGAGTCGGGGCATCGCCTTCTACCTCCTGACCGTAACGCGCGGTCACTTGGCCGTTCCCCGGAAGGCGATGCGCAAAGCCTCCGACCCTCGGCCGGAGGCTCCACGAGGAGAACCCGCCGCCTTCGAGCGAGGAACGGTTCTCTTCGCCCCAGAGGCAGGTCTCCTGACTCCCGGATCACCGCTCGCCCGAGCCTTCCCAGGACCGTCGTCCCAGTGGCATCCCTCGGGGTCGCTCCCCGGTCACAGTGGCGCGACCGTGCCGGACTTGCACCGGCTTCCCTTTTCAGCCGACCTGCGGGCACCGCCCGCAGGTCAGCACCTCGGGGCGCTGTCTTGACGGACGGGATTATGCCGGATCGGCGGGTGGCGGGGCAACCCGGGGCGGCGCGCCTGCTCGGAGGGCCGGGCGCCGGCGTCCGGCGGCGCCACCTTGCTCGTTGCGGCCCGTGCTGCTCGGAGCGGCTGCCCTTCTGCTCGGAGCGACCGCCCCGGCTGCGGGCCCCTCCCCGCTGCGCCACCCTGCTCGTTGTTGCCCCCTCCCCGTTGCAGATATTCACCGGACGAATGGCACGCTTGGCGCGATCACGGGAGGGCGAGGCCGCGCCTCGTCGCGACGGGCGGAGCGAGCGTGAAGTCGGCTCTGTGGCGCCCGACCGGCCGGCCCATGACTGTCAGCTATGCGTGGAGTGAATGCGAGAGCGGGATCGGCGTCGTGGTCGTTGTCATGCATTCGCCCCAGGGGTCCGTGACCGCCAACGCCGGCTTCGGACGCCGCCTCGTCGCAGGGGATTGGGTCACGCATGCACCCCAGGCATACGTGACCGCCAGCCGAGGCCTCTGCCCCGTCCGGCATGCAAGGGACGCATGAATGACACCAACCGGCCTACCCGGCCGCTCGGCGCGTGCACCGGGTGAATGGATGCACCAAATCGGTGGGGCCGATGGAGCCCGGTGGGGCCGATGGAGCCGCCGCCGATCCCCCGTACGTTCGGAGGACTCAGGACGTCGCTCCTGGGAGGTTCGGCTCGGGCGTTGCGGGACCCTCCGAGTCGTGACCCCCCGCCGATCGCCTCCTTCCGGTCCGCCCTGCGGTCGCCTTCCGGTGGAGGATCTCCCAGAGACGCACCTGCACTTCGAGTTCCTCTTCCGTCCAGCGATGGCGGACGTTCTCGGCGTGCCGCCGGACGTCGACCCAGGCTCGGTTGATGACGTTCGGCCAGTCGGCTGGATCGGCCGAGGACGGGTTGCCCATGTGCCAATATCGGCGGCCCTGGAAGTACCAGTATTTGCGGAGCGAGGCTCCGAAGGGCTCCACCACCCCGAGCCGCTCGATGCAGTCGATGAGGCGGGCGTGGTCCTCGGGCTGGCAGAGACTCTTCGTGGTGTACTCGTGCGGATACGTTCGGGCGTACGTCCAGGCGAACTTCCACTTCGTCCGACCAATGATCTCGGCGAGCTCCGCGGCCTCGGCCTCGCTGAGCTCGATGACGGCTGGATCCGGACGACCCG
>DAOTYQ010000198.1:0-11296 GCA_034434735.1 Chloroflexota bacterium | reverse complement strand
GGACTGGCCGGCGGCGGCGTCGAGGTTCTTGGCCGTAGCGGCCACCTCGTCGGAGGCCTGCTTCACGTCCGTGACCGTCGCCGCGAGGTCGAGGCGGGCCCGGTTGTAGGCGTCCACGGCGGCGAGGACCCGCTCGCGGAGCAGGTTCGCGAGCCGGCCGGTCTCCCCGATCTCGTCGCCGGCGAGGCGGTCGATGGTCGGCACGTCGACGGCGACGCTGTGGGTCAGGTCGTTGGCGGCGAGGTGCTCCAAGGCCTCGGTCAGGCGGCCCGCCCCTTGCTCCGCGAGGGCGGTCATCGTCTGCTGGACCGCCCGCACGCCGTTGACGATGCCGCGGCTGATCCAGAAGGAGACGCCGAATCCGGCGCCGGCGGCGAGGACGAGGACGAGCAAGATGATGAGGCGACCGGAGTTGTGGGCGTCCGCGACGACGCCATGGAGCCGCTCGGCTTCCTCGATGTTGACGCGGATCAGCTCCTCGATGGCGGCGTCGGCGCGCTTCCAGGCCTCGAGGGAGGGGACGTTGGCCGCCAGAGCGGCCTGGGCGTCGCCGGCCCGGGCGTGGTTCAGGACCTCGTCGCGGAGACGGAGGTACTCGGCATAGGCGGGCTCGAAGGCCGCCAAACCAGCCTTCTCGGCCTCCAAGAGGTAGGTGGCCTTGTAGGCCGTCAGCTCCTCGGCGATCCGGCGGTCGTCCTCGGCGATCTTGGCTCGCGTCTTCTCGAAGTCGGCCGCGTCCCCGGCGTAGAGGATGCTCCGCAAGGCGAGGCGCTGGGCGTCGACGAGCGCCTTGCCGATCCGGCCCAACTGTCCGATGGGGACGGTTCGATCGTTGTAGAGCTGCTGCGCGGCTTCGTCCACGGACGCGAGGTTGAGGATCCCCGTCGCCCCGACGACGATCATGAAGACGACGAGCAGCCCGCTGGCACCGAGGAGCTTGCCCCGGACGCCGAGGCGGAGGCGCGAACTCGACATGGAGACCACCTCAGGCTAGCAGCGCCCGTCGAGCCCGGTGCCCGACCGACGGCGCCCCCACGTTCTAGGGGCTGATGCCCCGCCCCGCCATCAGGGAAAACCCCGAAACGGTCGCGCGGGGCTCGTCTCGCGGTGGCGATCGGCGGACCGACGGCCTCAGGCGACCCGTCGCGCCGCCTCGCGGGTCCGGGCGACTAGGGCCGGGATGTCGATGACGAGGGCGACGGAGCCGTCGGCCATGATCGTCGCCCCGGCGATGCCGGCCGGGCGCCCGACGAAGCTGCCGAGCGACTTGAGGACGATCTCCTGGTTGCCGACGAAGCCGTCGACGACGAGGGCGAGCTGCCGGTCGCCGCTCCGGACGACGACGACGTCGAGCTCGGCCCGGGAGCCGATCCCAGCCCCGCCCGGCCTGCCGAGGGCGGCTTCGAGGCTGTCCAGGGCGACGACCTGGCCGCGGACGAGGAGGACGCTCCGGCCGCCGATCCAGGCGACGGCGTCGACCGGCGTCCGCAGCGTCTCGACCACACCGGTCACCGGAAGGGCATAGGTCCCTTGGCCGGCCCGGACGACCATCGCCTCGACGATGGCCAGGGTGAGCGGGAGGGTGAGGGAGATCCGCGTGCCGACGCCCGGCGTCGATTCCACCTCGACCCGCCCGCCGAGGCGCTCGATGTTCGTCCGCACGACGTCCATCCCGACGCCCCGCCCCGAGACGTCGGTGACGCGACCTGCGGTCGAAAAGCCGGGCGCGAAGATGAGGAGCCGTGCCTCGGCGTCGGAGCAGGCGGCAGCTGCCTCTGGCGTCAGGATCCCGCGTTCGACGGCGGCCCGTCGGAGCGCTTCCGGATCGATGCCTCGGCCGTCATCCTCGACGGCGATGACGATTGATCCATCGGCGTGCCGGGCCGAGAGCCGGACCCGGCCGACCGGCGGCTTGCCGGCCGCCACCCGAAGGTCGGGCGGCTCGATGCCGTGATCGATGGCGTTGCGGACGAGGTGGCCGAGGGGATCGCCGACCTCCTCGAGGACCGACCGGTCGAGCTCGGTCTCCCGGCCGTCGATGACGAGCTCGACCTGCTTGCCGAGCTTGGCGGCGAGATCGCGGACGACCCTCGGGAAGCGGCTGAAGACGGTCTCGATGGGCAGCATCCGCAGGGCGGTCACCTGATCCTGGAGCTGGCCGGCGACCCGCGCGAAGTGCTGGGCGCCTTCTTCCGCCTCCCGAACGAGGGGATCGTCGCCGAGGCGGAGGGCCAGCTGCGCCGCCTGGCGCTGGAGGCGCGTCTTGTGGACGACGATCTCGCCGACGAGGTTGAGGAGCTCGTCGAGCCGGGCGACGTCGATCCGGATCGTCTGGCTCGCCGACCGGAGTCGCTCGCCGGCGAGGGCCAGCCGCTGATCCGCCGAGAGCCCGCGCGCCTCGGGACCGAGATCGACGACGCGGCGTTCCGGCACGGCCACCACCTCGACCGCGACGACCTCGTCGATGGCCCGGAGGCGATCGACCAGATCGGAGAGCGCGTCAGGCGGCGGCGCGAGCTGGAGCTCGACGCTCGAGCTCGTGGTTCCCGCCTCGATCTCGGCCTGGCTCGGCTTCGAGGCGACGAGGTGGCCGCTCTCGGCGGCGGCCAGGACGGCCTGGAGGAGCCGGACGCTCCGCCACTCCGAGGCCGGATCCACGCTGCAGCGGATCCGGGTCTGCGCTGCCGACGGCGGGCGGTCGGCTTCGGCCTCGCGGGCCTGCGCACCGGCAGCCGGGGACGTCCGAGCTGCTGCGTCCCTGGCCCCGCCCCCCTGGTCGGTGGCGCCCAGCGCCAGCTCGAGGCGCCTCCGGAGCTCGGCGGTGAGGGCTTCGGGTGCATCGGTGAGGGCCTCGCCCGCGGTCACCTCTTCGACGAGGGCCCGGAGGACGTCGATGGTCGCCAGGAGCGGCTCGGCCAGCGGCGCGAGATCGTCCAGGCGGCCCGACCGGAGGGCACCGAAGACGTCCTCCATGGCGTGGGTGAGCTCGGCCATCCGGCGGTGGCCGATGGTCGCGGCCGAGCCCTTGAGGGTGTGGGCCGCCCGAAAGACGTCGTTGACCACGGCGGCCGCGCTCGGGTCGCGCTCGAGCTCCAGGAGGCCGCTCTCGATTCGGTCGATCTCCTCCCGACACTCGTCGAGGAAGATCCGGGCGTCCTCGGCGCCCAGGTCGAAGGAGAGCCGCTGGCTCGTCATCGCTGCCGGCTCGTTCCCGCCGACGGCTCAGTGGCCCGCCGGCTCTCGCACGGCCACGTGGACGGCCACCGGCCCGAGACCCGTCTTGAGCGAGACGACGAGGCGTTGCCGATCCACCGCCGAGAGCCGCGCGCCCGCGCCGTGGAGGAGGAGCGGCGGCGAGATGTTCGTCGCCAGGCCGCTGGCGCCGAGGGCGACCCCGGCCGTTCCGGCGATGACGTTGGCCAGCTCGGCGATCCCGCTCTTCGCGATGTCGTCCAGCTCCGAGACCGGCTGACCGAGCATCGCGCCGACGATCCGAAGGGCGGTCGCCTCGGACATCGAGAGGTAGAGCGAACCCGAAACGTCGCCCGAGATCCCGACGACCGCCGTGACGTCATCGGTCGTGTATGGGTTCGCCTGGAGCTCCACCTGGCCGCGTTCGACCGGCCCACCTGTCTCGTGGGCCAGGATGTCGACGGCGGCGGTGACGTAGCGGTTCACGATCCCAGCCCGGCGCGGCGCGACGGAGCCCACGGCGAGCCTGGCTTCTTGCTGGTCTGTCATCGATTTCGAGCGCACCTCCACCCGACGGCCGAGCCCAGGAGCGGGCTCGACGCGATTTCAGCGCTCGCGGAGGGCTCCTGCCATCGGGGTTCGCCCTGATCTCGACGCCGGGGCGTCGGGCGCACCTTCCGCCACCGTGGCCACCCAGCTGGCGATGGCTCCGGCGATGGCCGGGAGCGGGAGGACGGCGCTCGCCAGCCCTGCTTCCGTCACGGCGGCCGGCATCCCGTAGACCGTCGCGGTGGCTTCGTCCTGGGCGATGACCCGCCCGCCGTGGTCGACGACGGCTCGGGCGCCGTCGCAGCCGTCCCGACCCATCCCGGTGAGGACGACGGCCAGGAGGTGCCCTCGCCAGAACCCGGCGAGACTGGCGAGGGTGACGTCCGCCGACGGGCGAACGCCATTGACCGGCGGCAGGTCGACGAGCTGGAGCTTGGTTTTCGAGGCGGCCACGACGTGGCGGCCGCCCGGGGCGACGAGGATCTCGTCGGCCCGGAGCTGGTCGCCGGACCGGGCCTCGCGGCAGGGCAGGGGGCCCGCGGCGGCCAGGCGGGCGGCAAAGGGGGCCGTGAAGCCCGACGGCATGTGCTGAACGACGAGGACGGCGGCGCCGAGGGAGACGGGCAGGTGCCGGACGACGGTCTCGAGGGCCGCCGGCCCGCCGGTCGAGGCGGCCACGACGACGACCCGCTCGGCGACGGGTCGGGCCGTCGAGCCGGTCGGCGCGCTGGCCCCCGGGCCCGGTCCAGGGGCGAGCCGACTCCCCGTCCGCCCCCTGGCCACGGCCCGAAGGCGGAGGGCGTTGAAGGCGAGATCGGAGACGTCGGCCGCAGCGCGGACCTTGGCGATGAGTTCTTCCCCGACCCGACCGACGTCGATGGAGAGGGAGCCGCTCGGCTTGGCGACGAAGTCGACGGCGCCCGCATCGAGGGCGTCGAGGGTGACGGCGGCGCCCTCGACGGTGAGCGACGAGAGCATGACCGTCCGAGTCGGGTTCTCGGCCATGAGGCGTCGCAGCATCCCGATCCCGTCGAGGCGAGGCATCTCGACGTCGAGGGTGATGACGTCCGGACGTAGGGCGGCCGCCGCCTCCAGGCCGGCCAGCCCGTCGGCGGCGGTCCCGACGACCTCGATGTCGCCCGCTTCGGCGAGGAGGCGCCCGACGGTGTGGCGCATGAAGGGGGAGTCGTCGACGACGAGGACCCGGATCGGTCGGCGTCGCCCGTTGACCGAACCCGGGGGCCCGCCGGAGGGCGTGGTCACGATGCCAGGAGCTTTTCGACGGCGCCCAGGACGCGCTCCGGCTCGAAGGGCTTGACCACGAAGTCGCGGGCGCCGGCCTTGATGGCTTGGAGGACGATGGTCTGCTGCCCCATGGCGGTCAACATGGCGACCTTCGCCGACGGGTCGACCCGCTTGATCTCGGCGAGGGCCGCCAGGCCATCCATCTCCGGCATCGTGATGTCCATGAGGACGACGTCTGGCCGTTCGACGGCGTAGAGGTCGACGGCCCGCCGGCCGTTCTCGGCTTCCACGACCGTGTGGCCGGCCTCGGTCAGGACCTTGGCCGTCCGGAGGCGCATGAACGCGGCGTCGTCGACGACGAGGACCTTGGCCATTCCATTGATCTCCAGTTCTCAGGACGTGCTGCTGGGAGATCGCCGTCGCCCTTGCTCGCCTCACAGCGTCTTGGTGCCGGCGATGCTCCTGATGAAGAGTCGGCCGCTTCGGGCCTCCAGTTGAACCGTGCGACCCGTCGAACCGCCCAGGTCCGCAGCGACGAGGCGGAGCCCTCGCCGCTCGAGGCCCTGCCGGAGGGCCTCGATGTTGCGCTGTCCGATGTCGAGGTTGGCGCCGCCGAGGCGGAGCATCGCCGCCCCACCGGCCGCCTTGTAGGTGGCTCGGGCCGGATCGCCGCCGGCGGCGACGAAGGCCTCGATGAAGACCTCGAGGCCCGGGTCGACGAACTTCACCGGCGTCTCCGCCGATCGCGATCCGGTCGGGAGCATGAAGTGGGCGAGTCCGGCGACACCGCGGCGGCCGTCGTGGGCGGCGAGGGCGATGCAGGAGCCGAGCCCGTAGGCGACGAGAACGGCGTCGAGGTCGTCGCTCACCACCATCTCGCCGATGCCAGCCGAGATGAGCCGGAGGGCCGATGGCGCGGTCATCGTCGGCTCAGGCGCTCGGTCGCGGTCGATCGGCGAGCAGTTCCGGCAGCCGGGCCGGATCGGGCAGGACGAGCAGGAGGGCGTGGATTCGATCGTCGCCGTCGTGGAAGACGGTATGGGCCGCGAGGACCCGCTCGGTGCTGCCGAGGAGGTCGAGGAGGATGCCGTCGACGATGGCCCCCGCCATCTCGACGACGACCTGGGGCGGCGTCGGCTGGATGGGGTTCGCCGACCGACGGCCGATTTCGTTGAGGAACGCCGAGATCGTCACGTTCCCGATCTCGCCGAGCGCCGATCGCTCCAGCTCACCGAGCTGACCGGCTTCGGGTTCCGCCGCGGGCTCGTCGTCCGCGAGCCCGTCGAGCAGGAGCGCGGCGAGCCGCCGGGCCGAGCCCGGCTCGAGGACGAGGAGGGCGTGCCCCTGCAGCCCCCCGGACACGCCGAGGTAGACGCCGACGACGATGGCCTCGGGCCCGCCGGCCATGGCGACGACCTCGTCCGGCGAGCACGGGCGGACGGCGGGCGTCGCGATCCGGATGGGACGGCCGCTCATCTCGGCGAGCGCCTCGCCGGCACAAACCATGGCGCCGGTGAAGCGCGTCGCGAGGGCGGCCTCGTCGAGTTCCATCGTCTGCATCGTGGTTCCCCGTTCGGTTTCGTGGCCCTCGCTGTGAGCCATCACCTGGTTGCGGACGGTCTGGCGAGGCCGTGGCCCCGCCGGTGGAGTCCGGACGAGGGTCGGGCTCGTCTCGGGTCCACGACCTCGAGGCAGGAGTCGGCCGGGACGCCGCTCGACTGAAGGACCGGAGCCGCTGCTCTCGGTCGGCCATCCGGGTCGGCCACCGATCCAGCGCCGAACGACCCTCCCCGGGTGGGGACTGGCGGCCGCGTCACCGCCGCCGGATCGTTCCGGCCATGTGGCAGTCCCGGCCCCGCGTCCACGGCTCCCGGACGGCGACGAGCGCAACCGCCGGGCGGCGATCGCGTCCCCGGACGATCGCCTCCGGGGAGCCCACCGCCACCGCCGGCCTCGTCCCGCTCCCGGCGTCGCTCCTCGCCGCGAGCCCCTGGTCCCCGACGGACACCTTCGTCCTCGGCCCCCGCGGCCCGATCCTCTACGCGCCCCGCGGCGCGCCGACGGAGCCGCTCCTCGACCGTCTTGCGCGTGGCCTCGTCCTCTGGGGTGCCCCCGTGACCGCGGATCGGCTCGTCCCGGGCCTCGTGAGCGCCATCGCTCGAGCGGCAGACCGCCGTCTCGGGCCACCCTCGCTCCGGGCCGGAATCGTCCGGGGCGCCCTGCGGGCCCTCGTCGGCCTGGCCCGCGGCGCTGGGCCGGCCACCGTCGCCGCCCCGGGCGAGACCACGACCGGAGCGCGGCGGAGCGCGGCGGCCGGCCTCGTCGCCGCCGCGGCGATCCTCCGCGCTTCGCTGGGGGACCGGACGCTCCTCGGGGCCGTCGTCGACGGTCCCGCCCGCCGTGGCACGCCGAGCGATCCCATCGTCGAGCGGGCCATCGACGGGAGCTGCTACGCGGCCATCCTGGCCGACCGGCTGGCGGTGGCGCGCGACCCCGCCGAGGTGGACGCGCTCCTCGCCGGGATGCTCCTGCGAGACCTCGCCCTGGCGGAGGCGTCGACGCCGCCCGGGGAGGCGACGCGGCACCCGCTCGAGGCCGCCGCGACCCTGCGGTCCTGGCTCCCGGAGCGTGCCACCGTGATCCGGATCGTCGTCCGCCACCACGAACGACCCGACGGGAGCGGCTATCCGGCCGCCCTCCGGGGCGAGGACATGACCGACCTCGACCTCGTGGCCGCGGCCGCCGATGCCATCGCCTCCGCCCTGCCGCCGGCCGGGCCGGCCGCCCTGTCCGCGCGGGAGGCAGCCGCCGTCGTGGGGTTCGTCGTCGGGCGGCGCTTCCCGGCCCAGCTGGCCGCCGCCGCGAGCGAGACCATCGCCGAGCTGGCCGGATCGCCGGGGAAGGACGCGGAACCGCCCTCGCCAGCCAGCCGGCCGACCATCGCCGGGCCGGGCGCCGGCGCGTCGCTGGGCCCTCAGCGGCCGGCGTAGGCCCGCATGGCGGCGATCATCGCCGCCACCGATTCAGGCGGGATCGTCCGGATGAGGCGGCCGGTCTCGTCGACGACCCGGACCCGGACCTCGTGCGTGTCCGGCTCGAAGGTGAAGATGGCGTAGACCCGGACGAAGCCGCGCTCGAGATCGATGGCCGCGTCGGCACCGGCGACGCGGGCGAAGGCATCGAAGCCCGGGCCGCCCGAGCCGGCGGAGGGCCGGGGCAGCTCGCCGATCTGGATCGAGGGTGTGGCAACGGGATCGATCCGGGTCATGGCAACGGAGGGATCGGCCGTCGCGGGGCCGAGCTTGAGGGCCGGCTGGCGCGACGCGGTGCCGCCGATCACCGCCATCGATCCGGCTACGACTCCAGCTCGTCGACGTCGAGGAGGCCGAGGCGGAAGGCGAGGATGGCAGCCTGCGTTCGGTCCGCGGCCCGGAGCTTCCAGATGATGTTCTGGACGTGCTTCTTGACGGTGTCCTCGGCGATGGCGAGCCGGGCCCCGATCTCCTTGTTCGTCAGACCCTCGGCGACGAGCCGGAGGACGTCGTGCTCGCGGACGGTCAGGTCGAAGGCGAGGGCGCGCTGCCGCGGGCTGGCGGCGGGCAGGGCCGCTGCCGCGGGCGCCGCCGACGCCTCGACGGGTCCTTCGGCTTGGGCGGCGAGGGCGGCCCGGAGGAGTTCGGGACTGATCGCCAGCCCGCCTTCGACGACGGTCCGGATGGTGGCCGCCACCTCGTCGGTGGTGGCGTCCTTCAAGAGGTAGCCGCCGGCGCCCCGGCGCAGGGCCTCCAGGATGTAGGCCGTGTCGTCGTAGAAGGTGACGATGACGATGGACGGCGGCGGGGCGAGGGAGCGGAGCGGCTCGATGCAGGCCAGGCCGTCGCCGCCGGGCATCCGGATGTCGAGGAGGACGACGTCGGGCCGCGTCCGGCGGGCAAGGTCCACCCCGCTGGCACAGTCGGCCGCCTCGCCGACGATGGTCAGCCAGTCCACCGTGGCGAGCATCGCCGTGAGGCCCTTGCGGGCCATCTCGTGGTCGTCGACGATGAGGAGGCGGACGCGGCTCGTCATCGGGCAGATCGTACGCTCCGGCGGCCTCGACCGGCGCCGTCGCGCGACAGGGGGATGGAGATCCGGATCCGCGCCCCGGCTCCGGGGCGGCTGCGGATCGTGGCCCGGCCGCCGAGCCAGCTCGCCTGGCGGCGGAGTCCCTCGAGCCCGAGACCCCGGGTCTCGCCGGCGCCGACGGCGCCCGGCTCGAACCCCCGGCCGTCGTCGGCGACGGTCACGACGACCCGCCCCGCCCGGATCCCGAGCTCGATCGTCGCCCGCCGGGCCTCGGCGTGGCGGACGACGTTGCTGGCCGCCTCGGCGACCATGGCGAAGAGGGCCTGCTCCACGGCGGTCGGCAGTCGCGGGAGGTCGCCTTCGACGCTCCAGACGAGACTCCCGTCGCGGGCGAGGTTCCGCAGGCGCTCCTCGATGGCTCGTCGGAGGCCGAGCTCTTCCAGGGCCGGCGGTGCCAGACGCTCGAGGATCGTCCGGAGCTCCCCGATGGCCGTCGCCAGGCGCGCGCTCGCCTCGTCGAGGTGGCCCCGGGCTAGGTCCGGGACGGCGGCCGAGCCGAGGGCTGCCTGGAGGAAGCGATGCGCGGAGACGAGGGACTGGGCCGCGGTGTCGTGGATGAGGTGGGCGACCGCGGCGCGTTCGTTCGCCCGGGTCGCGACGAGCTCCTGGGCGAGCCGGTCGAGGCGCCGCTCGGCGGCTGCCAGACGACGGCGCTGGCGCTCGGCGAGGCGCCAGTGCTCGAGGAGCTCGTCGCCCGTGGCGAGCATCTGGGCGATGGCCGCCGTCGCCATCCGACGCCGCTCGGCGGCGCGGTCGCGAAGGGCGGCCTGCCAGGTTCGGAGTCGCGCCTCGTCGCGGAGGAAGCGGGCCGCAGCCAGGATCGTCCGGCCGTCCGGCTCCGGCGCCTCTCGAGCGGCGCCCCGGAGGGCGCCGAGGGGGACGTGGACGGTGGCGGCGACCTCGGTCAGGCGTCGCCGCTCCGGTCGGCCGCAGCGGAGGACGACGACGCTCTCGGCGCTGCCCCGAGGGGCGGGCACGGCCAGGAGGCGGATCCCGGCCTGGCACGGGATCGCTGCCGCGCGGCCGCTGGCCATGGCTCGCCCGACGGCCGGGATCGGGCAGCGCCGGCAGTAGGCGAGCCCCACGCTCGTCGTGCAGACAGCGGCGCAGAAGGGGTGCGCGTCCTCCCAGCCGGCCAGGAGGCGCGGCGCGCCGGTTTCTGGGTCCCGCACCCAGAGCTGGGCGGCGTCCAGGAGGGCCTGGCTCGGCTCCGGCGGTGACGCGCTCGCGGCGGGCGGGGATGAAGCCGGCATCGCCGGCCGAGTATAGCCGCCGGCCCATCGCCGATCGTGCTGCCCTTTCGAGGCTCCGGTAGGCCCGAAGGGTCGGTCCCGCCCAGTACCACCGGCGTCGCGATCTCGGGGTCGCCCCCGATACGCAACCGCGACGGCGGTGCCGACCATGGCCGCCAGCAGCGATCCCACCGAAGGATGAGCCGATGAGCGTCTTCGACACCCTCCGCATCGCCGCCTCCGGGCTCACTGCCCAGCGTCTCCGGATGGACGTCGCCGCCTCGAACATCGCCAACGCCGGCTCGACGCGCGGCCCGGCGGGCGCGCCGTACGCGCCCGAGCGGGTCGTCTTCGCGGCGGCCCCGGTCGGCGGCTCGCCGACTCCGGGGGTCGCCGCGGTTGCCCTGCCGGCCCTCGACCGGACGGTCCGCGTCTACGACCCGAACCACCCCGACGCCGACCCGAACGGCTTCGTCGCCTATCCCGACGTCGACGTCGCCGCCGAGATCGCCGATCTCATCGGAGCGGCACGCTCCTACAGCCTGAATGCGACGGTGACGGCGGCGGCGAAGCAGACCGCCCTCGACGCCCTCGAGATCGGCCGATGATCGAACCGCTCGGATCCCTCTCCGGCGGCTCCCTCGGATCCGCGGGTATCGGCGAGCCCGGCTTCGCGTCGCCCGGTCGAAGCGGTCGGGCCCTCGACCCGACGGGATCGGACGAGCACGGATCCTTCCTCGACGCCCTCGGCGAGGCCGTCGCCCGCCTGAACACCCAGCTCACGGCCGCCGACGCCGCCGCGGCCGACTTCGCCGCCGGCGGCTCGACCGACCTCCACGACGTCGTCCTCGCCCTCACCGAAGCCGGGATCGGGCTCCGCCTCGGCGTCGCCGTTCGCGACCGCCTCCTCGAGGCCTACCACGACGTCATGCGGCTCCAGATCTGAGCCCGAC
>DAOTYQ010000197.1:0-2160 GCA_034434735.1 Chloroflexota bacterium | reverse complement strand
CGCCTCTACGCCTTCAGCAACGCCGGGGCCCTCGCCGCCCTCCTCCTCTATCCGACGGTCGTCGAACCGAATTTGGGCCTCGCCGAGGCGCGACGGCTCTGGCTCGGGGGTCTCGCCGGCGTCGCCGTCCTCGTGGCAGCCCTCGGGGTCGCGGTGGCCGTCCGCGGTTCGACCCGGGGCTCGGGCGGAGGGTGGGCGGCCGGTTCGGCCGTCGATGGGGGTGTCGCCGCAGGCGGGCTCGATCGCCGGCTCGACCCTGTGCTCGATCGCCGGCTCGACCCTGTGCTGGATCGCGAGCTCGAACGCCAGCTCGATCCCATGGCCGATCGCCCGAGCAACCGCCCGACCGCCGCCCGCGCCAACGTCGCCGCCGCCTGGCGCTGGGCTCTCCTCGCCGCGATCCCAGCCGGGCTCCTGAACGCCACGACGACGCTCTTGACCCTCGATCTCGGCGCTGTGCCGCTCCTCTGGGTCCTCCCGCTCGCCGTCTACTTGGCCACCTTCGTCCTCGCCTTTTCGGCCCTCGGCGAGCGCCTCCGCGGCCCCGTCGACCGCCTCGCCCCCGTCGCCCTCACGCTTCTGTGGCTGCCGCTCGCCAGCAGCGCACCGTGGTCGGTCCTGCCCTTCGTCGGGGTCCTCGTCGGCGGCCTCTTCGTCGTCGCCCTCGCCCTCCACGGGGCCCTGGCCGCGGCCCGGCCGCCCGACGCCCGACTCTCCGGCTACTACCTCGCCATCGCGGCCGGGGGTGCGGCCGGCGGATCCTTCGCCGGGATCGTGGCGCCCCTCCTCTTCCCGGACCTCTGGGAGCTGCCGATCCTCGTCGTCGCCGCGATCCTCGTCGCCGGGTGGCCCGCCCGTCGGCCCGCCCCCGAACCGCAGCCCGGGACTGCCCTCGGTCGCGGTCGGCCGACGCTTCCTCCGGACGATCGGACACCGCCTCGGCCGGACTGGCTCGGTGGCGCCGTCTGGCGTCTGAACCGCTACGTCCTCGTCGGCATCCTCGTCCTCGTCGGCCTCGTCGCCGACCGTGCCCCGGCCGCCGACCCGGCCATCCTCTGGTTCCTCGGCGGCGCGCTCGTCCTCGCCGCGGGCGGTCGCCCCGTCCTCTTCGCCGGGGCCACGGGGGTCCTCCTCGCCGTCGCGATGCTCGCCGCCCCCGGGCCGAACAGCTTCGCCGGCCGAAGCTTCTTCGGGGTGCTCGAGGTTCGGCCGTCGCCGGACCGGAGCGTCATCCAACTCTGGAACGGGACGACGCTCCACGGTACCCAGTCGACCGATCCGGCCCGGCGCCTCGCCCCGACCGGCTACTACGTCGAGGCTGGGCCGGCTGGTGACCTCTTCCGAGCCGTCCGCGCCGTCGGGCGCGGCGATCTCCTTGAGGTCGGGGTCGTGGGGCTCGGGGTCGGGGGGCTCGTCGCCTATGCCGAACCCGGGGACCGGTGGCTGGTCGTCGAGATCGACCCGCTCGTCGTCCGGATCGCGACCGATCCGCGGCTCTTCACCTACCTGGCGGCGGCCCGGGCGCCGGTCGATGTCGTCGTCGACGACGGGCGGCTCGCCCTCGCCCGCACACCGGCGGCGCGCTTCGACCTCCTCGTCCTGGACGCCTTCGCCTCGGACGCCATCCCGACGCACCTCGTCACGGCCGAGGCGATCGCCGACTCGCTCCGAACGGTTCGGCCCGGCGGTCTCCTCGCCGCCCAGCTCTCGAACCGCTACTACGACCTCGTCCCGGCCGTCGCTGGGGCGGCGGAGCTTGCCGGCGCCCGGGTCCTCGTCCGCGACTACCACCCCAGCGCCGCGGAGGTGGCGGGGGGCGCCTTTCCGTCGCGGTGGCTCGTGGCTGGCTGGCCGGGGCCGGCACTCGACGCGTTGGCGGCTGCGGGCTGGACGGGGGTCGAGGCGGCGCCACCGCTCACCGACGACCGCCCCAACCTGCTCCGCTTCTTGCGCTGGTCCTTCAGCTGATCCCTTGGCCGATCCTACGGCTCATCCCTTGGCCGATCCTACGGCTCATCCCTTGGCTGGGGCGGCCTCCGGGGCGCATGGGGCTCCCGGCCTCGGCCGGGGTTCCTCGGCCGCCTCGTCGCATGGCTAGTCGCTCGCCGCCCCGGGTCGGTCGCTCGGCCTCCTCGCCTGGCCCCGGCCCGGTTCCCCGCC
>DAOTYQ010000196.1:0-12101 GCA_034434735.1 Chloroflexota bacterium | reverse complement strand
CAACCTCCTGGCCTACCTCGAGGAGGAGCAGGCCATCTGCGGGGCCCTGCCGACCGATGAACGGATCGTCGTCGAGCGCTTCCGCGACGAGCTCGGCGACTGGCGCCTCGTCATCCTGACTCCCTTCGGGAGCCGGGTCCACGCCCCCTGGACCATCGCCCTCCAGCGTCGGCTCGGCGAGCGCCTCGGGATCGAGGTGGCGGGGATCTGGTCCGACGACGGGATCGCCCTTCGGCTGCCGGAGAGCGAACCGGGCGAGGTGGAGGCCGCCCTCTTTCCCGATCCGGCCGAGATCGAGGGCCTCGTCGCCGAGGGTCTCGAGACGAGCCCCCTCTTCGCCGCCCGCTTCCGCGAGAACGCCGCCCGGGCGCTCCTCTTGCGCCGTCGACGGCCCGGGACGCGGACCCCGCTCTGGCAGCAGCGCCAACGGGCCGCCGACCTCCTCGCCGTCGCCCGGCGCCACCCGAGCTTCCCGATCCTCGTCGAGACGGTCCGCGAGTGCCTGGCCGACGTCTTCGACCTGGCGGCGCTCCGGGCGATCCTCGCCGCCGTCGCTGCGCGGCAGATCGCCGTCCACCGCGTCGAGACGGCGCGGCCGTCGCCCTTCGCCGCGTCGCTCCTCTTCGACTACGTCGCCCTCTACATGTACGAGGGCGACGCGCCGCTGGCCGAGCGCCGAGCCGGGGCGCTCAGCCTCGACCGCGACCTCCTCCGCGAGCTCCTCGGGGCCGACGAGCTGCGCGAGCTCCTCGACCCCGACGCCGTGACGAGCCTCGAGCTCGAGCTCCAGGCCCTCTCTGAAGCGCGGCGCGCCCGCTCCGCCGACGGCCTCGCCGATCTCCTCCGGCGGCTCGGCGACCTGCGGGCGGACGAGCTCGCCGACCGGGCGGCCGTCGATGCCGAGACCGTCGAGCGCTGGCTCCAGCGCCTCGAAGCGGAGCGGCGGATCGTGCGCCTCCGGATCGCCGGCGAGGCACGGTTCGTGGCCATCGAGGACGTCGGCCGCTACCGGGACGCCGTCGGTGCCGCGCCCCCGCTCGGGGTCCCGGATGCCTTCCTCGCCGTCGAGGCGGCGCCGCTGGAGGCCCTCCTCGCCCGGTGGGCTCGGACCCACGGCCCCTTCGTCGCCCAGGCGCCGGCACAGCGGTGGGGGATCGCCGAGGGGACCGTGGCCGCGGCCCTGGCTCGTCTGGCCGACCGGGGGGTCGTCGTCCGCGGCGCCTTCCGGGTCGGCGGCGAGGGGGTCGAGTGGTGCGATTCGGCGGTCCTACGGGCCCTGCGTCGGCGGTCCGTGGCACGGCTGCGGCGGGAGGTCGAGCCCGTCGACGCGGCGACCTTCAGTCGCTTCCTCCTGGCTTGGCACGGGATCCGGCCGGTCGCGTGGGGCGACCGACGAGGGTCGGACAGCGGGGCGACCTCCGAGCTCGCTCCGCCCGGGGTCGGCGCGCCCGTGCCGTCTCCGATCGCCGAGCCCGTCCCATCCGCGAGCCCCGAACTTGCCCGGCTGGCGGTCCCCGACCCCGCCGCTCCGGCGGCCGTCGACCGCCTCGTCACGGTCCTCGACCAGCTGGCTGGGGTCCCGATCCCGGCCTCCGTTCTCGAGCGCGACGTCCTGCCGGCCCGGGTCCCCGGCTACACGCCGCGCCTCCTCGACGAGCTCGGGACCCTCGGCGAGGTCGGCTGGGTCGGGGCGGGCGCCCTCGGCGGCCGAGACGACGGTCGGATCGTCCTGCTCCGTCCGGGCCGCGAGCTCCTCGCCCCGCCGCCCCTGCCATCGGCCGAGCGACCGTCGGGGCCGCTCCACGAGGCGATCCGGGCGTACCTGGCCGAGCATGGGGCCTCCTTCTTCCGGTCCATCGCCGCGGCGGTGCCGGCTCGCCGGGAGCGGGAGCTCCTCGACGCCCTCTGGGACCTGGTCTGGGCCGGCGAGGTGACGAACGACACGTTCGCACCGCTCCGAGCCCTGCGTTGGAAGCGCCCGTCCGGCCGACGGTCCGCGGTCGGCGGCCGGCTCGCCAGGCTGGGACCGCCCGAGGCGGCCGGGCGCTGGTCCCTCGTGGGCCCCTGGTCGGCGAGGCGAGCGGGCACCGGGGAGGGTAGCGGTCTGCGAGCGGGCACCGGGGAGGGCGGGCGGCTCGCCGCCGAGTCGACGATGACGGCTCGGGCCCACGCCTGGGCGGTCGCCCTCCTCGAGCGCCACGGCGTCGTGGGTCGGGCGACCCTGACCACCGACGGGCCGAGCGGCGGCTTCACCGCCCTCTACGGCGTCCTGCGGGCCATGGAGGAGGCCGGGCGGGTCCAGCGCGGCTACTTCGTCGAGGGGCTCGGCGGGGCGCAGTTCGCCGCGCGGACGACCGTCGACCGGCTCCGGGCGCTGCGGCTCCCGAGCGCGTCGGAGGGCGCTGTCTACGTCTTGGCGGCGACCGATCCGGCGAACCCGTACGGCGCCGCCCTTCCCTGGCCGGTCCGACCCGACGACAACGGTGGGCGCGGCCCGGCCCGAGCCGCCGGCGCCTACGTCGTCATCGTCGATGGGATGCCGGTCCTCTACCTCGAGCGCGGCGGCGCCTCGCTCCTCACCCTCCCGCCGGCGACGGAGACCGACCTCGCCGAGCCGGCCGTGCGCGCCCTCCGATTCCTCGTCGGCGGGGGCCGCTACCGCGAGCTCGCCATCGAGCGGATCGACGGCGAGCCGGCGGCGACCTCGCCCTGGCGCACGCTACTCGTGGCCGCCGGCTTCATCCCGGGCTACCGGGGTCTCGTCTGCCGCGACGTCGGCTCGCGGACGGCCTGACCGCCACCACGGAGCGCGGTCGTGCCCGAGGGCGACACCCTCCATCGGACGGCGGCCGGGCTGCGGCCGGTCCTCCTCGGCCGTCCCATCGTCGCGGCTCGGGCGCGCCAACCGGGACCCGCGGCGGAGGGCCTCGTCGGTCGGACGGTGACGGCCGTCGAGGCGGTCGGCAAGAACCTCCTCATCCGCTTCGACGACGGGCGCACCCTCCGGACCCATCTCGGGATGGGCGGGGCCTGGCACCGGTATCGGCGGGGTGAACGATGGCGGCGCCCGGCCATCCGGGCCAGGCTCGTCCTCGAGGTCCCGGACGCCGTCGTCGTCTGCTTCGACGCCTCGACCGTCGAGCTCTTCGACGCTCGCGCCGAGCGGCTCCACCCGGGCCTCGCCGGTCTCGGGCCGGACCTCCTCGGGGCCACCTTCGACCTCGACGCGGCGGTGGCGCGGCTCCGCGCCTCGACCCTCGCGGGACGAGCCGTCGCCGAGGTCCTCCTCGACCAGCGGGTCGTGGCCGGGATGGGGAACGTCTACAAGAGCGAGGTCCTCTTCGTCGCGGGCGTCGACCCCTTCGTGCCGGTGGACGAGCTCGCCCCGGCGGTCGTGCGCGCGATCCTCGAGACGGCGCGGCGGCTCCTCGTCGAGAACAGCCAGCCCGGGACGCCGGCGTGGCGACGGACGACGGGCCGGGCGCCCGAGGCGGTCCTGGCGGTGGGCGGCCCGCTCTGGGTCTACCGCCGGACCGGGCGGCCGTGCCGGCGCTGCGGGACGGCCATCAGGAGCCGGAGCCACGGGTCTCCTCCGCGTCGGACGTACTGGTGCCCGCGCTGCCAGCGAGGGTCGGGGTGAGGCCTGCGCTGGGGTGCTCGGGCGGCGCCGGTTACGCCTAGGCCGTCGCCCGCTCCACGGCCGCCGCCGCGGCCCCACCCTCCTTCCCGTCGGCCCGCTGCCGTCGCCCGCCCCGCCGTCCTCGCGCCCCTCGCTGTCGTCGCAAATATGCGTGGAGCGAATGGCGCGGCGGGTGTGAGCCGGTCGGGTCGGGTCTGCGCTCCGAAGCGGCGGCCTGCGCGAGAAGGGCGACGCTGCATCCACGGGCTCGCCACGCGCCGATCGCGGTCACCGATGCACCCGGTGCATGCGTGACCCGGCCCGCGGCCGACCTCGCCGCCGCGACGCCCCCGTCGCGGTCACCGATGCACCCGGTGCATGCGAGGTCCACTCCGCGGCGGCCGCCCGCTCGGGCCATGCACGTCCTGCATGCATGATCGCCGCCAGCGAGATCGCCGGAGGACGGCATGCGCGGGGCGAATAGATGACACTGCACCCCTCGACAGCGGAGGTTGGATCGCCGTCGGCGTCCTCGTCGCATGCGCGGGGCGAATAGAGGCGAATCGATGGCACCGCACCGCGGCGCGCGCTTGGCCGCGCTGCATCCTCGCGCCCCAAGGTCGGGCAGCCTACGATCCAGCGGGCAGGCGCCGCGTCGCCGTAGGCGCCGCGTCCCCGCGGCCGGCGCCCCACGGACTGGCCGAGCCACCTGCAGTACGATGGGGGCCGATGGCACCCGACGACGCCCTCCCTACCATCGAGGTCGCGGCCCTCCCGCAGCCGGGCGGCGACTGGCTCTGCCGGGTCATCGTCCGCGACGCCCGATCGCGAAGCGAGCATCAGGTTCGGGTCACCCAGGCCGATCTGGACCGGCTTGCCCCGGACAGCGCCGACCCGACCGACCTCGTCCGGCGCTCCTTCGTCTTCCTCCTGGAGCGGGAGCCAAAGGAGGCGATCTTGCGGGCCTTCGACCTCGCGGTCATCGGCCGCTACTTCCCGGAGTACGAGGCGACGATCCGGCGCCGCTGACCGCCCCCACCCGGCCTGGTCCCCGCCGAAGCGGCCGGGCCACGCACCGCCGCGGAAGCCGCGGGCCGCACGCCGCCGAAGCGATCCGTCCGGATCCCCCCTGCCAGGTCCCCGCTCGTTCAGCCGCCGAGGCCGAAGAACCCCCGACCCCGGGCGGCGAGGGCCCGTCCCAACTCGACGAGCCGGAGCGCGAGCGGTCGCCGATCGCGCCGCGCCGCTGCGAGGGAGGCGTGGAGGCGCGCCCGAAGCCGGCGCCGACCGTCGGCCCGGATCCACCAGAGCGGGTTCGGGTGGCGCCAGAGCCAGGGCACCGCGGCCCAGAGGAGGACGAGATAGTCGAGGCGGATCGGTCGCGGCCCGAAGCCGAAGACGGCCTGGAGCTGGATGATCGTGAGCGGCAGGGTGAGGAGGCTCAAGGCCGCGGCGACCAGGAGCCAGACGACGCCCCAGGCCCGGGCCCGCGGCGCCAGGAGGACGAGGAACGGCGCCGGAACCCACTTCATCCACGTCGCGACGGCCCACAGCGCGCCGGCGAGCCGAGGTCCGGTGAACTGGGCCGCCCAGAGCAGGAGCGCGAGGTGGAGGTTGACGTTGCCGGTGTCGAGGTTGGCCGCGAGCGGGAAGGCGAGGAGGGCGACGACGACGGCCGTCTCGAGGGGCTTGCGCCGGTACGCCCAGTGGATTGTCCAGAAGAGGAGGAGGAAGGAGCCGACCCGCCAGACGAACCAGGCGACGTCCCAGGGCAAGAGCGCCCACGGTGCGAAGAAGGGGAGCATCCAGGGCGGGTAGACATAGGGGAGGAACGGGCCCGTCGGGTGGTAGGGGTTGCCGCCGGCGAGCCAGATCCGGACAGCCGCCCAGTAGGCCCGAGCGTCGGCGCCGGCCGCCTCGCCCCGCGCGACGAGTCCGGCGACGCCGAGGCCGAAGACGAGGGCGAGAAGGAGGACGGCGATCTGGCGGCGCCGATCTCGGAGGCGCGAGACCTCCCGGCGCAGGGCCCGTCGGAGGACCCCCGCCCGGCGCCGGGTCGGCCGATCGACGAGCCGCTCGACGTCCCGAAACCGGGTCGCCAACCGATTCTCCATCGACTTCTCCATCGACCCGATTGTCGCATCGCGGCCGACCGTCGGCGGTGGCCGGCCCGCCTTCGTCGGCCTAGACTTCGGGCGATGCCGACGCCCGCCCATCCCGATCCCGCCAGCCTCGTCGCGCCCGCCGAGCTCGGTCGTCTGCGGGACGCCGTCGCGGCGCGGCTCCCGGCCTACCTCGAAGCGCTAGCGGCCCTCGTCGAGATCGACTCCGGTTCGGGCGACCTCGATGGCCTCGAGCGCGTCGCGGCCCCCGTCGCCGAGCGCCTCGCCGCCCTCGGGGCGAGTGTCAGCCTCGAGCGGGATCCGGCCCACGGGCCGACGGTCGTCGGGCGGATCCACGGACCACCGGGCGTGCCGCGGATCCTCCTCATCGCCCACCTCGACACCGTCTACCCGTCGGGGACCGCGGCCGCCCGGGGCTTCGCCGTCCGCGACGGTCGCGCCCTCGGGCCGGGCGTCTCCGACGACAAAGGCGGCCTCCTCGCCGGCCTCTTCGCCCTCGAGGCGCTCCGGGCGGCGCTGCCCCGGGTCTGGCCGCCGGCGACCCTCACCGTCGTGGCGAACCCCGACGAGGAGGTCGGCTCCCCGGCCTCGACGCCCATCATCAGCCGCCTCGCCGCCGAGCACGACGTCGCCCTCGTCCTGGAGGCCGCGCGGGCGAACGGCGACGTCGTCGGTGCCCGGAAGGGCAACCTCCACCTCCAGATCAGGCTCCGAGGCCGGGCCGCCCACGCCGGGGTCGAGCCCGAGAAGGGCCGGAGCGCCATCCTCGCCGCCGCCCAGCTCGTCGTCGCCCTCCACGCCCTCTCGGGGCGCTGGCCCGGGGTGACGGTGAACGTCGGCGCCATCGAGGGCGGGACCCGGCCGAACGTCGTCGCCGAGTGGGCCCAGCTCGAGGTCGACGTCCGAGCGCCGGACCGCGCCTCGCTCCTCGCCGCCGAGGCCGAGATCCGCCGCCTGGCGGCGCGACTCGCCGTCCCGGACGTCGCCGCCGAGGTGACGGAGCGCGCCCGGCACTGGCCGATGGAGCGGTCCGCGGGGACGGGCCGACTCGTCCAGCTCGCCCGCGCCGTCGCCCGGGGCCTCGGCTTCGAGATCCGCGACGCCGCGACGGGCGGGGCCTCGGACGCGAACACGACCGCCGGGCTCGGTCTGCCGACCCTCGACGGGCTCGGTCCGGTGGGCGGGGACGACCACAGCCCGGAGGAGTACCTCGAGCTCGACTCGGTCGTCCCCCGGACGAGCCTCCTGGCCGGGCTCGTCCTCGCCGTCGCCCGGGAGCGGGGCTTCGCGCCTCGGCCGGGCCACCGGGCTCGATGAGTCTGCGCGCCCAGCTCGATCCGGCCATTTGGCCGGCCTACGCCTCCAGCGCGCTCCGGATCGTCGGGCGGTGGATCCGCGGCCCGCGTCGCTTCGATGGCGATGCGGCCGCCGTCTGTCGAGCCGTCGTCGACGCCTGCTGGACCGGCGCCTATTTCGCCGCCTCGGTCGGCCACTTCCGCCAGGCGTGGATCCGCGATCTCGGCTTCGCGGCAGGTTCGCTCGTTCGGATCGGCGAGGGTGACCGGCTGCGCGCCTCCCTCGCCTGGCTCCTGGACGTCTTCGCCCACGCCGGGCGGGTCACGACGACGGTCTTTCCCGGCCGGCTCGCCCGCGACGTCTGGACGGACGGGGTCGATTCGCTGCCGCTGCTGCTCCACGCCCTGCAGGTCGCCGGGGCGGACGACCTCGTCGCTCGTCATGGTGGCTGGTTGGGCCGAGAGGTCAGGCGGTACCGGACGGTCGTCCTCGACGAACGGACGGGTCTCGTCCGCGACGACCGGTTCTTCTCGACCCACCGCGACACGATCCGAACCCGCTCCAACGCCTACGCCAACGCCATGCTCGTCCTCCTCGACCGAGTCCTCCGCGAAACCGGTTGGCTTCCCTCGCCGATCTCGCCCGGCGTCGCCGACCGCTTCGTCGAGCGCTTCTGGAGAGGCGACCGCTTCGTCGACCGGGCCGACACGGCCGAGGTGACCGGCGACGCGACGGTCGTCCCCTTCTTCTTCGGCGTGGTCCCCGACGAACTCGGCCTCCGGGCCGCCCTCCGAGCCGCCGAGACGGCCGGCCTCACCGAGCCGCTGCCGCTTCGCTATGCCGCCCGCCGCGACCCATCGGCCGAAGACCCCGTCCAGGCCTGGTTCGTTCCCGACTATCAGGGGACGGCCATCTGGACCTCCCTCGGGGCGATGTACGTCACCCTCCTCGCCCGGGCCGACCCGGCCGCGGCGGCGCCGGTGGTGGGCCGCTATCGGCGACTCGTCGAGACCGAAGGGACGCTCTGGGAGGTCCTCGAGGTCCGGGGTGGTCGACTTCGACCGTACCGGGGTCGGTTCGGGTGCTTCCTGGCCGACGAGGGGATGCTCTGGGCGGCGATCCTGGCCGACCTCTTCCGCCGCGCGCCCTGACGGCGCGGCCCTCGACCGCACGGTCCCGGAACGGCGGGAGCCCGGGCGAATCCGGGTCCGCCCCCACGGCGGGAGCCCGAGGCCGTCAACGCTGGAAGATCCGCCCGCAGGTCCCGTCGCAGACGACGACGAGGGCGTGGGCGTCGCGGGCGTAGCCAGCGACGTGGAGCCGGCCCGGGCAGCCCTGGGTCGGACACTTCCAGACCCACCAGCGCTCGTCGTCGTCGAGGGGCGTCGTCCGCTCGGCGAGGGTCGCGGCGAGGTCGCTCCGCGCGCCGACGAGGCGCTCGATGGCCTGCCGCCGCTCAGCCTCGGTCTCGGACGTGTACGGGTAGTTCTGGCCGATGTTCGAGGTCACCGTTTGCTCCCGGGAGAGGCTCGGCTCGGGGTTCGTCGGCGCGGACTTGCCGAGCCGGCGGTGGAGGATCGTCGAGGCCGGTGACAGTGGAACGTGTGAGCGCAGCGCTGTCACCGGCGCCGGCGAGTATAGGACGCCCGAGGTCCCGCCCGGCGCTCCGCCGCCCGGTGGCGAGGCCTGCGGCCTACCAGACCGCCGGAAGCCCGGCGCTCCGAGGGTCCGTGGCAGCGGCGAGGCTCCCGTTCCGGGCCGGCCCGCCGTCGACGAGCTCGATGGCGTGAGCGTGACCGAGGAGGGCGTCGAAGGCCCCGACCGGAGTGACCGGATGGCCCCGCTCGCGGAGCGCCGCGACCACCCCGGCGGCGAAGCGAGGCTCGATCCGGACCGTCACCGGCGGCGCGAAGTGCTCGGCCGGGTCGACGAACCAGCGCGGGGCGGCGACCGCCGTGGCGACGTCCACGCCCCCATCGACGAGGGCCGACACGAGCTGCGCACAGATCTGCGGTTGGGCATCGCCGCCCATCGATCCGCCGGCGATCCAGGGCCGGCCGTCGCGGAGGAGCATCCAGGGCAGGAGCGTGTGGAGGGTTCGCTTGCCGGGGGCGAGGACGTTCGGGTGCTCCGGGTCGAGGCTGAAGTAGGCGCCCCGGTTCTGGTAGTGGATGCCGGTCGCCGGGTCGGCGATCCCGGAGCCGAAGCCGAGATAGTGCGACTCGATGGCGCTCACGACGTTGCCCTCGGCGTCCACGGCGGCGAAGGCGACGGTCCCGCCGCCCGCCGGGTTCCGGGCTGGCTCCGGGATCCGAGCCCGGGTTCGGTCCAGGTCGGCGGCGAGGCGAGCGAGCCTGCTCGGGTCGAGGAGGCGAGCGACGGGGACGGGGACGACGTCCGGGTCCGAGAGGTGGGCGTCGCGATCGGCGAAGGCGAGCTTCGCCGCCTCGATCCCGAGGTGGATCCAGTCGGGGTCGGCGACGCCGTCGGGGCCGAAGGCGTCGGGCGGTGGCGGGGCGCAGGCGGCGAGGATCCCGAGGATCTCGAGGGCGACGATCCCCGAGCTGTTCGGCGGATGGCTGGCGACGGTCACCCCGCGGTAGTCGACGCTGATCGGCGCGCCCCAGGTCGAGGTGTGGGCCCGAAAGTCGTCGAGGCGGAGCGGCGAGCCCGCCGCGGCGAGGGCGGCCGCCTGCCGCTCGGCGAGCTCGCCCGCGTAGAAGTCGTCGAGCCCGACGGTGGCCAGGTGGCCGAGGGTCGCGGCGAGGGCGGGCAAGCGGACGCGCTCCCCTGGCCGCCAGGGGCGACCCGCGGGCCGAAAGAGGGCGGCCCAGCCGCTCGGGTCGACGCCGGCCCGGGGCAGGAGCTCGGCCGTTGCCTCGACCGAGGCGATGAAGCCGTCCCAGGCCGGGAAGCCGTCGGCGGCGAGCTTGATGGCCGGGCCGAGGATCGTCGGCAGCGAGAGGCGGCCGAAGCGGGCGTGGGCATCGGCCCAGGAGCGGACGGCGCCCGGGACGGTGATGGTCAGGGGGCCGCGGAGGGGGAGGCGCTCGAGGCCGCTGGCTCGGAGGGCGGCCGGGTCGACGCCCGCCGGCGCCCGACCGGAGCCGTTGAGGGCGAGGAGCGACCCGCTCGCCTCGTCCCAGATCAGCCAGAAGGCGTCGCCGCCCAGGCCGCAGCTGTTCGGGGCAACGACGGCGAGGGCGGCGTTCGTGGCGATGGCGGCATCGACGGCGCTGCCACCGGCTCGGAGGACGCCGAGGCCGGCCTCGGCGGCGAGGTGATGCGGGGCGACGACGGCGGCGTGGCTGCCTCGGGCGAGGGCGGCGGGGACGAGGGGGCGGGGGCGCGACATCGGGCTCCGGCTCGTGGGGTCGGGAGAGGAGGGTCGCCCTGGGATGATAGCGTCCGTCGTCTGTAGCCAGCGACCGGCTGCGACGCTACCCGTCGCCCACCGGCGAGGCGCTACCCTTCCGACCGTGGATCGGTCCCTCCGCTCGGTCATCGTCGGCACCTTCACCCTCCGCTTTTCGACCGGCCTCACCGGCGCCCTCCTCGCCTACTACCTCGCCGAGCTCCCCCTCCACGGTGGCCCCCGCGTCGACGCCGTCGTCGTCGGCATCTTCGCCGCGACCTTCTTTCTCGCCGAGCTCGCCCTCTCGCCGCCCTTCGGTCTCCTCTCGGATCGCCTCGGCCACCATCGGGTTATGGAGTTCGGACCCCTCTTCGGGGCCGTGGCGGTCGTCCTGACCTGGGCGACGACCGACCTCGTCATCCTCGGTTTCACCCGCTGGCTCGAGGGCTCCTCGACGGCGGCGAGCGTGCCCTCGATCCTCGGCTACATCGCCATGGTGACCGCCGGCGACGAGCTCCTTCGGGGCCGTGCCTCGGCCCGCTTCGAAGGGGCGACCCTGGCCGGCCTCGGCGGCGGGCTCGTCGCGGCGGGGTTCTTCTGGGAGGTCTTCGGCCGCGAGGCCTTCCTCGTCAACGCCGGCCTCTACGCCGTCTCCTGGTGCATCTACCGCTTCGGCGTCGCCGATCCGGCCGGGGAAGCGGCGACGCTCCGCGCCCCCCACTACGGCTGGCGGCGCTACGGTGCCCTCCTGCGCAGCGCCCACGTCTGGCTCCTCGCCCCGACCTGGATCGCCGTCAACGCCGCCATCGGGCTGTGGACCTCCCAGTCGATCTTCCAGCTCGTCAGCGAGCCGCGCCCCGGCTTCGAGGATCAGCTCCTCATGGGCGGCCTCGACCCGGTCGAGATCAGCCTCGGCCTGGCCGTCGGCCTCGTCGTCTTCTTCGCCGGTCTCGCCTTCTGGGGCGAGCGGTTCAAGACGACCCGACGGACGACGATCATCTTCTACGGGATCTGCGGCGGCGGGGTCCTCGCCGCGGCCGGGGCCCTCGTCAACCACAGCGGCGGCGCGCCGATCCCGCTCCTCGGCGGGGCGGCGATCCTCCTCGGCGGGCTCTTCGTCCTCGCCGGCGCGACACCGGCCGCCCTGGGGCTCCTGGCCGACATCAGCGAGGCCTTCCCGGCCGATCGGGGAGCGATCATGGGCCTCTACTCGGTCTTCCTCGCCCTCGGCCAGATCGGCGGCGCCCTCGTCGGGGGAATCGCGGCCGACCGGGCCGGGATCGATGGGCTCTTCGGGGCGACCGTCGGGCTCCTCCTCGTCGCCCTCGTCCCGTTGGCCCGGCTCCGCGCCCTCGAGCACGTCGTGCCGACGGCCGCCGGTGCTCCCGAGGGCCGCGTCGAGCTCGGTTGACGGAACGGAACGCGATCGCCGGACCATCGACGGGCGACGCCTCGGTATGATGGCGGCCGATCCCAGAGGCAAGGGAGGAGGAGCCGTGGGCCGCGTCGCCATCGTCACCGATTCCGCATCCGACCTGCCGCCGGACCGAGCTGCGCGGCAGGGGATCGTCGTCGTCCCGCTCATCGTCCGTTTCGGTGAGGAGAGCTTCCGGGCCGGCGTCGATCTCTCCACGGAGGCCTTCTGGGAGCGGATGCTCGCCCCCGGGGCTCCCTTCCCGACGACGGCGGCGGCGGCCCCGGGCGACTT
>DAOTYQ010000195.1:0-8450 GCA_034434735.1 Chloroflexota bacterium | reverse complement strand
ATCTACCTCGAGCCAGAACTCGATCGAGCCGTCGCGCGCCTCGCCGCCCAGCGCGGCGTTTCGAAGGCCGAGGTGATCCGGGCGGCCCTTCGGGAGGCGACGCGCCGCCTCGAGCGACCGCGGATCACCGCCATCGGCCTCGCCCGGGGTCCGGGCGACGTCGCCGACGACGTGGACCGCCACCTCCGCGAGACGGGCTTCGGGACGCGGTGATCGTCCTCGACACCTCGGTCCTCTACGCGCTCGTCGATGCCGCAGATCGGCGCCACCGGGAGGCAGTCGACTGGTACCGCAACACGACCGACGAGCTCGTCACGACCCCGCTCGTCCTGGCCGAGGCCGACCACCTCATCGGCACTCGCGGCGGCAAGCGAGCCCTCCGCGCCTATCGCGCCGACATCCGCGCCGGCGCCTACCTCGTCGAGTGGTGGCCGAGCGCGGCGGCGGAGGCAGCTGTCATCGCCGACCGCTACGCCGACCTCGGTCTCGGCCTGACCGACGCCTCGCTCGTCGCCCTGGCAGCGCGGGTCGACTCGGTCGCCATCGCGACCTTCGACGAGCGCCACTTTCGAGCGGTCACCCCCTCGCCGGCGGCCCGGCGTTCCGGCTCCTTCCGCTCGACGCGACGTAGCCCGGATCGCCCACCCGGACTGCGCCTGCCGGGCGCGCTCCGGCACCGGTGACGTACGACGGCCTCCCGCGGCCAACTCCCGCGGTGGCGGTCCACGTCGCCCCCTCGAGTGCACACCGGATCGGCCGACGGTTTTTGACGGCCACGACAACAACATCATCTCACCTGTAGTAGTTTCTGGTCATGGCCCGACCAGCTGCCCAGGACTCGGAGCATCTCATCGACGTCCGCCGCGCCGCCGCCCTCATCGGGCGGCATCCGGAGACGATCCGACGTTGGATCTGGGCCGGTCGCCTAGTCGCGGTGCGCCGCGGTCGCCGCCTCTTCGTGGCGAGCTCCGACGTCCAGCGGCTCGCCGGCCCGGCCGACCTTCGACTCGACCTTTGGTCCTGGCGGGAGCTTCGCCGCCGGACCGCGTTGTCCGGCGTCCCGGGTTCGAGCCGGAGTGCCGCCGACCTCGTCATCGAGGACCGCCGGGTTCGAGCGGGCGGGCAGCCCGATGCCGGTCGTTGACGCGAGCGTGGCCATCGACTGGGTTGCCCCGGGCGTCGATCCGTCGCTGCCCTCCATCGCCGTCCTCGACCGGCCGGCCGACCAGGGGGACGACCAGGGGGACGATCTCATCGCGCCCAGGCTCTTCGCCGAGGAGGTCGCCAACGCGCTCCTGACGGGGATCCGCCTCGGCCGTTGGAGCGGCGCCGCAGCCGACGAGGGATGGGCACTCTTCCGCCGCCTGCCGATCCGCTTCATCGACGACGAGCGCGACCTGGAGCGAGCCTGGGATCTCGCTCGGCGATATGACGCCCACCCGGTCTACGACATGCTGTACGTCGCCCTGGCTGAGCGCCGCCGGACGCAGCTCATCACCGCCGACGAGGCCCTTCGCCGGCGCCTCCGGGACCTCGACTGGATCGTCTCACCGGAGGCCTTCGTGGCGGGCCGGCGCTGACGGAGGCGTCGCCGACGCTCGGTCCTCGCGCCCGCCCGCGATCATCTCTCGAGCTGGCGGAGGAACTCGGTCGGACTCAGAACGGGAACACCGCGGGCCTGGAGGGCGAGGAGATCGGCGTCGCCGGTCACGAGCGCGGCACCGTGGGCGGCTGCGAGGGCGACGAGGTAGCCGTCGTCGGGGTCCGCTGGAGCCACGGGAGGCTCGCCGGAGGGGTCCGGGACGAGCTGCGCGCCGGTCTCGAGGAGTGCCACGAGCCGCCTCGCCTCGGCGGCGGAGACGTGGGCTCGGATCTTCGGGTGGGCGAGTGCTCGTTGGAGCTCGCTCACGAGCGCCGGCGAAACGAGGAGCTCGAAGGCGCCGTCGAGCCAGAGCCTGAGGACCCGAGCGGGAGCGCCGCCGGCGGAGAGGAGGGCGGCCACCAAGACGTTGACGTCGATGACCGCCCGCATCGGTCAGCTCGGACGCGAACGCCGCGGGCCGCTCCGGCGCGCCGCCTCCTGGGCCTCGAGGGCGAGGGCCATCGCCTCGTCCTCGGCCATCCGGTTTCGCTCCCACAGCCCCGCCAAAAGATCGAGCCCGAGCTCGCGGCGCAGCGCCTCCTCGATGACCTGGCTCTCGCGCTTGCCGGTTCGGGCCGCACGCACCTTGACCGCGCGCCAGACCTCCTCGTCGAGCGTCACCGTCGTCCGAGTCTTCATGGCCGCATCATAGCATCGTGATGCAGCATCGCGGCTGGAACCCCGACCGGCCGGCGCGATCCGGCGTGGCGAGGAGCGGCCTCCGACCGACGCCGACGAGCCGTACCGGGCCGGTGGCCGTCGGTTGGGTCACGCGTAGAGGTCGTCGACCGTACGGAGCACGATTTGGCGCCGCGCCGCGAGCGCTCGCAATCGCTCACTGAAGCCCTCCCGACTGACGAGGAGGAGGCGGGTCTCGGGGTCGACCCCGGGCAGGTGGCGTGTCGTCGCTTCGAGCTGGCTGAGGGCATCGAGGTCCGCGGGCCCGGCCGTCCACTTCGCCTCGCCCGCGAGGAGGAGCCGATCGCCGTCGTACACGACGATGTCGACCTCGCCCTGTCGCGTTCGGCGCTCAGCCGACGGCCGCTCGTCGGGCACGGGACCCCACCACGCGCCGACGATCCCGCGATCGGGAAGTGCTGGATCGCGACCCATCGCCAGGCGAACATAGTCGCGGCAAACCTGTTCGAAGGCTGGCTTCGAGACGAACCGATCCAGCTCGGGCGCCACGCGCTCTCGAAAGACCTCCCGATGGCGCCGCGCCTCCAGGTCGGCGATGTTCGGCCGGACGAAGCGGAACCAGAACCGGAGATAGCCATCGGCGAGACGCCAGAGACCGGCGCGGGCCGCCTTGCCGCCGCCGACGGGACGCTCGTGGTCGAGGAGGTGAAGGCGCCGGAGCGTCGCCAGATAAGGTGGGAGGGCGTGGCTCGGCAGCCCGACGCGCGTCGCGATCTCGTTCTGACGGGTGGCACCCGATGCAACGGCAGCCAGAAGGGACAGGTAGGTCCTGGCCTCCGGGCCCAGTTCCTCGGCCACGACGAGCTCCGCCTCCGAGTAGAGCACCTCGCCCTTCCGGAGGATCCGGTTCTCGATGTTCCAGGCGAGCGAGCGGTTCGAGTCGAACTGCTCCAGGTAGTACGGGACGCCACCCAAGATCGCCCAGGCCCGAAGGGCGTCGGCGGCCGGCCACCCGGGAAAGAAGGCACGCGCCTGGCGGTAGTCGAGGGGCGGGAGCTGCTCGCCCCAGGTCCGCCTACCGAAGAGCGGGCCGTGGAGAACGTGGCGTTCGAACATGGCGACCTGGCTCCCGGCGATCACGAGGAAGAGCGGAAGGTGCTCTCGCCGTACCTCGTCCAGGCTGGCTTGCAGCATTGAGGGCAGGGCTGGCGAGGAGGCGACGAGATACGGGAACTCGTCGATGACGAAGAGGAGTGGCTCGCGTCGGGCAGCAGCTTCCCGCGTGAGGTTCGTGATGTACGCCAGCGCCTGGGGCCAGTTCCGAAGGGGCGCCGCCGCTAGGGCAGGGTCGGGCCGGTAGGCGAGGATCCGGTCGGTGAGGACCTCGAGCTGCTCGGCGACCGTTCCCTGGATCGCCTGATAGAAGACACCGGCCTTTCCGGCGGCGAAGCGCTGGATGAGGGTCGTCTTGCCGACCCGGCGGCGCCCCCAGAGGAGGACGAGCTGGGGCTCGAGCCCCCATCGCTCTTCGAGCGCCTCGAGCTCGCGCTCGCGATCGATGAATGCCATGCCGGCCTCGTCGGGCGAAAAGATAAGCGTCGTTATGATAACGCTTCTTATCTACCGCGTCGCATTCGCGGGCCTCGACGACGGATCGGTAACCATGACCGCGGGGCCGTACGGCCCCATCGACAGGGGCCGTCGGGCCCGACCCCCGGCTAGCGCGCCGTCGGCCGCGCCGTGGCAACCTCGCCCGGGGCCTCGTTCGGGGCCACGCCGGGAGCCTCGGCGGAGACGTCGGCCGGCGCCGGATCCGGCACCACCATCTCGAGGTCGAGCGGCACCGGCCCGGGCCGGGCGAGGATCTCCGCCAGGGCCGGCGGCACCGGGTCGACGGCGTCCCAGTCGACCGGGGCTCGAACTCGGACGTCCTGGGGCCGGATCGCGTCCGCCAGCCGACTCCGGGCGGGGTCGGCCGTCCACTGGAGGGCGACCGCCCCGGAGGTGAAGCCGGCCCCGAAGGCGACGAAGACGAGCCGGTCGCCGATCTTCACCCGACCCGACTCCACGGCCTCGGCGAGGGCGATGGGCACCGACGCGGCCGACGTGTTGCCGTAGCGGTCGAGGTTCACGAACATCTTCTCCATCGGCAGCCCGAGGCCCTTGGCGACGGACTCGATGATCCGGATGTTCGCCTGGTGGGGGATGAAGAGGTCGATCTCCTCGGGTCGCCAGCCGGCCCGCTCGATGGCGGCGAGGGCCGAGGCGGCGAGGGTCCGCGTCGCGAAGCGGTACGTCTCCCGGCCCTCCATCCGGATGAAGTGCCCGCGCCGGGCGATCGTCTCCGGCGAGGGGGGCGCCGCCGCGCCGCCGGCCGGCAGCCAGATCATGTACGCCCCCGACGGCTCCGTCGTCAGCTCGATCCCGAGGGCGCCGCCGGGCGTATCGGAACCGGAGACGACGACCGCCCCGGCCCCGTCGCCGAAGAGGATGCAGGTGCTCCGGTCGGTGTAGTCGAGGAAGCGGGTCAAGAGCTCCGAGCCGACGACGAGGACGTGGCGGGCGAGCCCCGCGGTGACGTACGCCTGGGCCGTCGCGAAGGCGTAGACGAAGCCCGAGCAGGCCGCGGCGACGTCCATCGCCGCCGCCGTCGTGTTGCCGACCGCTTCCTTCACGAGGGCCGCCGTCGACGGCATCCAGTAGTCGGGGGTGAGGGTCGCGACGAGGATGAGGTCGATGTCGTCGGGCTCGAGCCCGGCGACGGCGATCGCCCGTCGTCCGGCGATGGCGCCCATGGACGCCGTCGTTTCGCCGGCCGCGGCGACCCGGCGTTCGCGGATCCCGGTCCGGGTCACGATCCACTCGTCGGAGGTGTCGACCATCTGCTCGAGGTCGTGGTTCGTCAGGATGCCGGCGGGCGCGTAGTAGCCCCAGCCGGTGATGTGGGCGGCGCGGGCCGGCGTCGCGGGGCTCGGCTTCATGGACGGTGCACCTCGGCTCTCACAGGGGCTCCACCTCGATGAGCGGCTGCTTCGCCTTCACGAGCTGGCCGTTCTCGACGCAGATCCGGACGACTCGACCGGCGAGGTCGGACTTGATCTCGTTGAAGAGCTTCATCGCCTCGATGAGCCCGATGACCTGGCCGACGGCGACCTCCGCTCCGACCTGGACGAAGGGGGCCGAGCCGGGAGCCGGCGAGGCGTACCAGATCCCGGTGAGGGGGGCCTTGACCGACGGTCGCGGCGGCAACTCGACGAGGGCGGCGCCCGGCCCGCCGTCGCCCGCCTCGGTCGTGGGGACCGCGGTCGAGCTCGGCGCCTCGGAGCCGGCGGTGGCTCGGGCGGCGGCCGCGGCAGTGCGGTCGTCGCCCGCCGCCTTCGAGGCGACCTCGAGGGTCGGTGCCGGATCCGCCACGGCCCGTCGGAGGCGGAGGGTCGTCCCGCCGGCTTCGACCTCGAGCTCCTCGAGATCGCTCGCCGTGAGGACATCGGCGAGCCGGTCGACGAGCCCGAGGAGGGCCTCGACGTCTGGGGCGGCTCGGTCGAAGCCCTCGGTCTCACCCGCTGGGTCGGCGCGCCCGGTCTCGGCGGCTCGGTCGGCGCGCTCGCTCTCCCCGGCCGGGTCGAGGGTCTGGAGCTCGGTCCGCTCGTCGGTCATCGGGTCCGTCCGTCGGTCATCGCCGTCGCCCGTCCATCGCGCCGGCTACTCCCAGCGCCGGAAGACGAGGGCCGTGTTCTGGCCACCGAAGCCGAAGGAGTTCGAGATGGCGACCCGAACGGGCCGCTCCACCGCTCCTCCGGCGACGAGGTCGAGCCTCGCCCCGGCCTCGTCCGGATCCTCGAGGTTGAGGGTCGGCGGGACGATCCCCGTCCGGAGTGTGCAGATCGTCGCGATCGCCTCGATGGCGCCGGCCGCGCCCAGGGTGTGGCCGAGCATCGACTTGTTGGCGGTGACGGCGACCTTCGGGGCGTGGTCGCCGAAGATCGTCCAGATCGCCTGGAGCTCGGCCGGGTCGCCCTCCGGGGTCGAGGTGGCGTGGGCGTTCACGTGGTCGACGGCCTCGGGTGGGAGCCCGGCCTTCTCGAGCGCCCGGCGGGCGGCGCGGACGGCCCCGATCCCGCCCGGGGCGGGCAGGGTGATGTGGGAGGCGTCGGCGGTGGCGCCGTAGCCGACGAGCTCGGCGAGGGGCTCAGCGCCGCGGGCTTCGGCGTGGTCGAGGGCCTCGAGGACGAGGACGCCGGCCCCTTCGCCCATGACGAAGCCGTCCCGAGCGCGGTCGAAGGGGCGCGAGGCCGCGGCCGGGTCGTCGTTCCGGGTCGAGAGGGCGCGCATCGCACAGAAGGCCCCGACGAGGGGTTCGAAGATCCCGGCCTCGGAGCCGCCGGCGAGCATGAGGTCGGCGTCGCCGCGGCGGATCGTCTCGTACGCCTCGCCGATGGCATGGCCGCCGGTCGCGCAAGCCGAGACGGTCGCGAAGTTCGGACCGAGGGGCCCGAAGCTGATCGCGATCTGTCCCGAGCCGACGTTGGCGATCCCCATCGGCACGAAGAAGGGGCTGAGCCGGTCGGGGCCACGCGCCGCGAAGGTGAGGAGGTTCTCGACGATCGTCCCGACGCCACCGAGCCCCGAACCGAGGAGGACGCCGCTCCGCTCGGCGAGGCGGCCGTCGAGGCGGGGCGGGAGGCCGGCCTGGTCGAGGGCCTCGCGAGCCGCCACGAGCCCGAACTGGATGTAGCGGTCCATCCGCCGCATCTCCTTGCGGTCGAGGACCGCCGAGGGGTCGAAGTCGAGGACCTCGGCCGCGATCTGCGAGGAGAGGCGGCTGGGGTCGAAGCTCGAGATCCGGCGGATCCCGGAGCGGCCGGCGACGAGGCCATCCCAGGTGGGCCCGACGCCCTGGCCGAGGGCGGTGACGGCCCCCATGCCGGTCACGACGACCCGGCGGCCGGTGGGAGGGATCGCCTGCATCGTCGGCCTCGCGCCTCCTCGATCTGTCGTCAGCGGACGAGCTTCCCGGTCCGGACGGTCGCCGCCCGATAGACGTCGCCGGGCAGGCCGCGGCTCGAGATCTCGTTGGCGACGGCCATGACGTCGAACTCGGCCCGTTTGATCTCGGCCCGCACCTCGGCGCCGTCGATGGTGACGATGGCGTAGGACGCCGTCGGGTTGCCGTCGAAGACGTAGCCGGCCGAGCCGTCGTTGACGATCCAGCGCCAGCCGAAGTCGCGGACCTCCGGGATGTGGGTGTGGCCGCAGCAGATGATCCGGGCGTCGGTCCGGCTGATCCGGTCCAAGATCGCCGCCGCGTCGAGGTCGGCCCCGAGGCCGGCGGTCTGCGACCCGGGAGAGGCGTGGCAGAGGAGGACGAGGGTGTCGTCGACCCGGAGGCGCCGCTCGGCCGGCAGGCGCCGGAGCCAGTCGAGGCGCTCCTCGCCGAGCTCGTCGTGGGCCCACTCGGCGGCGATCCGGAAGGACTCGGGGACGCCGTCGGTGAACCAGGGGAAGGCGGCGGCGAAGTCGAAGTCAGCGACGGCGATGTCCGTGTTGCCCTGGATGACGAGGGCGCCAGCCGCCTCGAGGTCGCGGACGGCGTCGATGGTCGCCGCCGGCTGGGGACCGTTGAGGACGTAGTCGCCGGCGACGAGGATGGCATCCGGCGCCTCGGCGGCGAGGGCGGCCCGGACGGCCTCGAGGGCCCGGATGTTGCCGTGGATGTCGGAGAGGACGGCGAGCTTCGTGGTCATGGGGAGGGATTCTGCCCGATGGAGCGCAGCGGTGGGCCGACCGAGCGCAGTGCCAGGCCGGCCGACGGGGCCGTCACCGCAGGACGCCCTCCGGTGGGATGATGAAGCTCAGGGTCGCCTCGCAGGCGGTCTCGCCGTCGACGCTGGCGACCCCCCGGCCGCGGCCGAAGCGGCTGCCGAGCTTCTCCATCGTCACTTCGAGGCGGAGGACGTCGCCCGGGACGACGACCCGCTTGAAGCGGCACTCGTCGATCCCGGCGAAGAGGCCGATCCGGTCGCCGAAGCCGGGCTGCTTGGCGACGTAGACGGCCATGGTCTGGGCGAGGGCCTCGACCTGGAGGACGCCGGGCATGACCGGGAGGCCCGGGAAGTGGCCGCCGAAGAACCACTCCGTCGCCGTCACCGCCTTCTCGCCGACGATCCGC
>DAOTYQ010000194.1:0-10405 GCA_034434735.1 Chloroflexota bacterium | reverse complement strand
GTCACGGCGGCGCCCCTCTTCTGGCTCGCCGTCTTCGCCCGCCACCGGCGGATCGCCTACCGCGGCGACTGGTTGCGAGCCCTCCGCCGCGGTGGCTGGGTCGGGCTCGTCGTCGGCCTCTTCGTCGTCCTCCGCCTCGGATCGGCGCCGGCCCTGCCCATCGTCGCCTTCGTCGTCGTCATGATCGTCATCGCCGAGGCGAACCTCTCCCTCGAGCGCTAGCGGCGGCTCCGACCCCCTCGACCAGCCAAGGAGGCAGCGCGTGACCGAGCAGTTGACCAGCGTCCGACCGGCCGAACCCCACGCCGAGGTGAAGGCCCGGATCGCGGCGGCCGTCGAGGCTGCCCGGGAGACGATCCTCGACCTCTCCCACCGGATCCACGCCAACCCCGAACCGGCCTTCGAGGAGTACCAGGCGGCGAGCTGGGTCGCCGAGGTCGTCGCCCGGGCGGGCTACCGGGTGGAGCATCCGGCCGGGCGGCTGGCGACGGCGGTGCGCGGGGTCCTCACCGGAGGCCGGGGGGCGGCCGGGCCGCGGATCGGGATCCTGGCCGAGTACGACGCCCTGCCGGGCCTCGGCCACGGCTGCGGCCACAACACGATGGCGGCGAGCGGCGTCGGCGCCGCCCTCGCCCTGGCGGCCGTCCGGGACGCCTGGGCGGGCGAGGTCGTCTTCCTCGGGACGCCGGCCGAGGAGCGGGGGAGCGGCAAGCAGATCATGATCGACGACGGCCTCTTCGACGGCCTCGACGCGGCCCTCCTCTACCACCCCTGCGACCGGAATCACGTCGAGTGCGTCGCCCTCGCCAGCGAGGACATCGACGTCACCTTCCACGGTGTCCCCTCGCACGCGGCGTCGGACCCGTGGCAGGGCAAGAACGCCCTGGACGCCATGATCATGCTCTTCTCCGGGATCGGGCTCTGGCGCCAGCAGCTCCGACCCGAGGCCCGGGTCCACGGGATCATCCTCGAGGGCGGGACGGCGGCCAACATCATCCCCGACCGAACAGCGGCCCGGTTCATGATCCGGAGCTTCGACGAGACCTACTTCGAGGAGCTCCGCCGCCGCTTCCGGCAGATCGCCGAGGCCGCCGCCGCCGCCGCCGACTGCAGCCTCGAGATCGCCTTCTCCGGCCGCTCGTCGACGATGAAGCACAACCGGACCATCGCCGAGCGGTGGGTGGCGAACGCCCGGGCCTACGGCATCGAGGACCAGGGCCGCGATCCGTCGGTCGGCTCCACCGATATGGGCAACGTGAGCTGGAAGGTACCGGCCATCCACCCCGACCTTGCCATCGCCCCACCGGGCACGCCGGGCCACTCCGTCGCCTTCCGGGACGCCGCCATTTCGCCGCAGGCCGACGCGACGACGCTCCTCGCGGCGACCCTCGTCGCCCAGACCGCGTACGACCTCCTCGCCGACCCGGCCCTCGTCGAGGCTGCCTGGCGGGAGTTCCGGGGCGAGGGGTAGGGGAGGGGCCGCTGCCTTCGGGGGCGCCGCGTCTCTGCTACCATCGGGCGCCCGGCGCCCCGCTGGACGGTCGGATCGCACCGGCGGCGCCGACGGCGACGCGGACCTCCGATGGACACGCTGCCCAACTTCGCTGCCCAGCAGGGCTGGGACCGCGAGTATCCGACCTTCTCCGACTTCGACCTGCCGACCTACGTCGGCCTGCCGACCTTCATGAACCTGCCCTGGGTCCCCGACCCGGACGAGCTGCGGCGGCGAGGGATCGAGATCGCCATCGTCGGCGCGCCCTTCGACGACGGGGTCAGTCACCGCCCGGGGGCGCGTTTCGGCCCGCGGGCCATTCGGGAGGCCCAGTACACGAGCGGCTCGATCCACTCCCTCGCCCTCGGCAACGAGCCCTTCGAGATCGTCGCCGTCGCCGACGCCGGGGACGCGAACATCGTCCCGGCCTGGCTCGAGCGCGGCCACGCCATGATCTACCGGAAGGTCCGCGCCGTGGCCGCCAGCGGTGCGATCCCGATCGTCTTCGGCGGCGACCACTCGATTACCTGGCCGGCGGCGACGGCGGTCGCCGAGGTCCGCCACCCGGCGGCCATCGGGATCGTTCACTTCGACGCCCATGCCGACACGGCGCCCGAGGACTGGGGCGTCCTGGCCGGCCATGGGACGCCGATGCGGCGGCTCATCGAGTCGGGCGCCGTCGCCGGTCGGAACTTCGTCCAGGTCGGCCTCCGCGGCTACTGGCCGCCGATGGAGGTCTTCGAGTGGATGCGGGCCCAGGGGATGCGCGTCCACTTCATGACCGAGATCGAGGAGCGTGGCCTCGACGCCGTCGTCGACGCCGCCATCGCCGAGGCCCTCGACGGGCCGGAGGCGATCTACATCTCGGTCGACATCGACGTCCTCGATCCGGGCCTCGCCCCCGGGACCGGGACGCCCGAGCCGGGCGGGCTCCTGCCGCGCGAGCTCCTCCGAGCGATCCGGCGGATCGTCGGCGCCGTCGAGGTCGCCGGCCTCGACGTCGTCGAGGTCAGCCCCCCGTACGATCAGGCGGAGGTGACGGCCATGGCCGCCAACCGGGTCGCCCTCGAGGCGATCAGTGCCCTGGCCGCCAAGAAGGCCGCCGGACAGCGGATCCGCTTCGAGCCCCGCCCCGGCCGCTCGGCGACGACCGGCGCCCCCGCGGCCGAATGAGCGCTTCGGACCTGGCGCGGCTCTACGACCTCGACCTCGCCGAAGATCCGGGCGATCTCGATCTCTACCTCGCCCTCGCCGCCCGGACGGGTGGCCCGATCATCGAGCTCGGGGTCGGAACAGGCCGGCTCGCCGTTCCCCTCGCCGCGGCGGGCTACGACGTCGTCGGCATCGACACCGACCCGGCGATGCTCGCCCGGGCCCGGGTCCGGGCCGCCGCTGGGTCCGCCGCCCGCCTGCGGCTCCTCGAGGCCGACATGACGAGTGCTCGGCTCCCCGACGCAGGCCGCTACGGTCTCGCCATCCTCGCCCTCAACACCCTCTTCCTCGTCGGTGGTCGGGAGGCACAGGCCGCCGCCGTTCGGACCCTGGCGGCCCACCTGCGGCCGGGTGGCCTCGCCGTCGTCGACGTCTGGCTGCCGACGGTCGACGACCTGGGCCGCTTCGACGGTCGCCTCTCCCTCGAGTACGTCCGGCGCGACCCCGAGACCGGCGAGCTCGTCACGAAGGTCGCCGCCGCCATCGTCGAGCCGGGGACCGGTCTCGTCGAGCTGACGACGATCTACGACGCGGCCCCGCCGGACGGGGGGCCGAGCCGACGCTGGGTCCGGACGGAGCGACTCCGGCTCGTCCGGCCCGACGAGCTCGAGGCGCTCGTCCGCGACGCGGGCCTCGAGGTCGAGTCGCTGGCCGGCGACTACGGCCTCGGGCCGCTCGCCCCCGACTCGGAGCGGGCGATCGTCGTCGCCCGACGACCGCCCGGAGCCCGGTCGTCCCGTCCGGGCAGGGCCCGCCGAGCGGCCCGGTAGGGTCGCCGCCGTCGCGCCCGCCGTCCGCGGCCCGCGCCGGGCGCCGTGGTAGAGTCGATGCCCGATGGCCAGCCCGGATCAAATCCGACTCCTCGTCGTCGAAGACGTGCCCCAGGTCGCCCAGTACATCCGTGACCTCCTCGAGGCACAGGGCCAGATCAAGCTCGTCGACATCGTCGCCGACGGCGGCAAGGCGCTCGCCCAGATCCGCCAGCTGCGACCCGACGTCGTCATCGTCGACGTCCTCCTCCAGGGCCGCCTCAAGGGCCCGGCCCTCATCGACCAGATCCGGCGGAGCGAGACCCCCGTCCCGGTCATCGCCCTGACCGTCCCCCAGCAGCCGGTGGCCGTCGACCAAGCGGCCGGGATCTTCGGGGTCCTCTCGATGCCCTTCTCGGGCTTCGACCTCGTCAACCGAGTCCAGCAGGTCCACCGGGAGGCGAGCGAGGTGGCGAAGCGCTCGGGGGCGGGGCTCTACGCCGTCTTCGCCCCGAAGGGCGGGGTCGGCAAGACGACCATCGCCTTCAACCTCGCCTGCGCCCTCGCCGCGGCCGGCCGACGGACGATCCTCGTCGACGGCAGCCTCCAGTTCGGCGACCTGCGGGCGCTCCTCAAGGTCCCCCTCGATGCCCCGTCCATCGTCGACCTACCGACGGACCGGATCACCGAGGCCGACCTGGCCGACGTCGTCTGGCGCGACCCGAGCGGGATCGACCTCCTCCTGGCGCCGCCCCGGGTCGAGCAGGCCGAGATGATCACGACCCGTGACATCGACAAGACCCTCTCGCTCCTTCGGCGCCTCTACGACGTCGTCGTCGTCGATCTGCCGACCTACCTCTCCGAGCAGAGCCTCGTCTTCCTCGACGCCGCCGACCTCGTCATCGAGATCGTGACCTACGACTCGACGACGATCCACAACACGATCCTCATGGCCGAGACCTTCCGGGCCATCGGGTACCCGCCGACGAAGGTTCGCTACCTCGTCAACAGGGCCGACAGCTCGGGTGGGCTATCGCCCGAAGAGCTGGCCCGGGCGCTCGGCCGGGAGCCCGAGTATCGGGTCGTCTCGGACGGCCGGCTCGTCGTGGCGGCGAACAACGAGGGCGTGCCCTTCGTCACGAGCCACCCCGAGGCGCAGATCAGCCGCGACATCGCCGCCATCGCCGCCGACCTGGCGGCCGGGGTTCGCGAGCCGGTGGCGGCTCGGCGCTGACGTGGCCGACCCACGGCCGATCGGGGTCTTCGATTCCGGCGTCGGCGGGCTGACCGTCCTCCGGGAGATCCACCGCCGCCTCCCGTACGAGCCGACCATCTACCTCGGCGACAACGCCCGGGCGCCATACGGCACCCGCTCGGACGAGGAGGTCCTCCGCTTCTCGACCGAGGCCCTCGACGTCCTCGCTGCCCAGGACGTCAAGGCCATCGTCGTGGCCTGCAACACGTCGACCGCCATCGCCCTCGGGCACATCCGGCGCCGCTACCGGATCCCGATCCTGGGGGTCGTCCGGCCGGGGGCCGTGGCCGCGGCCTTGGCGACCCGGAACCGCCGGGTCGGCGTCATCGCCACGCCGGCCACGATCCGGTCCCACGCCTACTTTGCGGCCATCAAGGACGAGAACCCGGCCATCGAGGTCTACGAGCACGCCACCCCGGCCTTCGTCCCGATGGTCGAGGCCGGGGAGCTGGAGGGGCCGGCCGTCGAGGCGGTCGTCGCCGAGAGCCTGGCTCCCCTCTTCGGCGAACGGGACGCCGCCGGCGAGTTCATCTTCCCGCTCCCGCCGTCGGCCCGGATCGACACACTCCTCCTCGGCTGCACCCACTACCCGCTCTTGCGGCCGGTCATCGCCGCCGTGGCCGGGGAGCGGATCGCCATCGTCGACTCGGCGACGGCGACGGCCGGGGCCCTCGCCGAGCTCCTCGCCGCGAACGGCCTGGAGGCGCCCGGCACGAGCCGCGGAACGGCCGCCTCCGGGGGCCTCGATGCCCACGAGCCGCCACCGCCGCCGACGCGCCGGGTCGAGCACGTCGTCCTCACGACCGGCGACCCGGCGGCCTTCGATGCCATCGCCCGGCGCCTCTTCGGCGACGACCTGCCGGCGGTCGAGGCCGTCGAGCTCGGTGTCGGCGGACGGGTGGGGGTCGGATGAGCCGGATGCGGAGTGCCGGGATGGGCCGGCGGTCGTGGAATGATCGCCTCTGGCAGGCCGGCTTCCTCGTCGGTTCGGTCCTCGGGGCGGCGGCGACCGTCGCTGGGCGGCGGGCAGAGCAGGCGGCCCGGCGAGGGCTCGTCGACTGGGCGGCCGTGGAACGGGTCGCCGTCGCCCACCTCGCCCGGGCGCCGGGGCGCCTGTCCCGCTCCGAGCTGCGGGCGGCGGAGGCGCGCTACGCCGCGGCCCTCGAGCGGGTCGTCCCGGTCCTGGCCGAGCGGCTCGGGACGAGGCTCCCCGACGTGGTCACCCGGGTGAGCGTCGTCGATCGCGCCGGCTGGGTGGCAGCGAACGTCGAGGCCTTCCGGGCGCTCCTCTCGCGGGTCGAGGGCCCCCTCCTCGACCAGCTCCTCCCGCCTGGCGCCGGGCTCCCGAAGGCGACCCTCGCCCTCGTCAACCGCTGGCTGACGACCCGACAGCTCGGCTTCCTCCTCGGCTTCCTCGGTCAGCGCGTCCTGGGCCAGTACGATCTCGCCCTCCTGACGGCGGAGGCGGCCCCCGGGCGACTCCTCTTCGTCGAGGAGAACGTCCGGCTTACCGCCGGGGCGCTCGGGGTGCCGCTCGACGAGTTCCGCCTCTGGATCGTCCTCCACGAGGCGACCCACGCCTTCGAGTTCGAAGCCCACCCCTGGCTGCGGCCCTACCTCGCCGAGCGGCTCGAGGCCCAGCTCGCCGCCTTCTCGCGCGAAGCCCCCAGCCTCGGCCGGGACGCTCTGCGGGCCCTCGGGCGGTCGCTCCGCGGTGAAGCCGACGGGAGCTGGATCGAGCGCCTCATGAGCCCCGAGCAGCGGCGGCGGTTCCGGGAGGTACAGGCCGCGATGAGCGTCCTCGAGGGCTTCTCGGACTGGGTCATGGCGGACCTCGGGCCGTGCCTCGTTCCGGGCGGGGAGGAGATCGGCCGGCGCCTCGTCGAGCGGCGGGCCCAGCGGACGCCCTGGGAGCGGGCGATCCTCCGGCTCACCGGGCTCGACCTCAAGCTCGAGCAGTACCGGGCCGGGGAGCGGTTCGTGGCGACCATCGTCGAGCTCGGCGGCCCCGTCGCCGTCGAGCGGCTCTGGTCGGGGCCGGAGGCGCTGCCGAGCTTCGAGGAGATCGAGCAGCCGCGGCGCTGGCTGGCCCGGGTCCTCGGGGGGCGGCCGGCATGAGCGGCGTGACCGGCATGAGCGGTGCGGCAGGTGGCGGTCCGACAGCCGGGCCCGGCGAGTCGGCGCCGGGACCGGGGCGAGGTCCGGGTGGCGTGCCGCGGGCGATCGCCCTGAGCCCGATCCTCTCGGCCCGATATCGGGCCGAGGACCTCGCCCGGATCGCGGCCGCTGCCCCCGGGGCCCGGATCGTGACCGTCTCGGCCGAGGGGCTCGCCGACGGGCCCCTCGACGAGGTCGAGGTCTTGCTGCGGGGTTCCCTCGCCACCGAGGTCTTCGACCGGATCGTGGCCCGGGCGCCGCGCCTCGTGTGGGTCCACTCGGCGACGGCCGGGGTGGAGCGGGTCCTCACCCCGACGAGCCGGGCGCGTGGGCTCGTCATCACGAACGCCCGCGGCGTCTTTTCCCGGCCCATCGCCGAGTACGTCGTCGCCGTCATCCTGGCCGTGACCCGCCGCCTGCCGGAGCTCCTCGAGCTCCAACGCGAGCGGACCTGGCAGCCCCTCGTCGGGACGGAGCTGGCCGACCGGACCGTCGCCATCGTCGGCTACGGGTCCATCGGCCGCCACCTGGCGGCGCTCCTCACCCCCTTCGGCTGTCGGATCCTCGCCGTCCGCCGTCGGCCCGAGCTCGGCCTCGGCGGAACCGAGGGTGGCGAGGAGGGCGAGGTCGACGAGGCGGCGCCGGCCGTCGACCGCGCCGGATCCGTCGGCGACCGGGGCGGCCCGACTGGGGCGCCGAGGATCGCACCGCGGGTCGATGCGCTCGTCGGACCCGACGCCCTCGCCGACGTCCTCGGCGAGGCCGACTTCGTCGTCCTCGCCCTTCCCCTGACGGCCGCGACGGCGAACCTCGTCGACGAGGCGCGCCTGGCGCTCATGAAACGGGGGGCGTGGCTCGTCAACGTCGCCCGCGCCCAGCTCGTCGACGAGGTCGCCCTCCGGCGGGCGCTCCGGGAGGGACGGCTCGGCGGCGCCGTCCTCGACACCTTCCTCGACGAACCGCTCCCCCCGACGTCGCCCTGGTGGACGACGCCGAACGTCATCGTCACCCCCCACACCTCCTGGTCGTCGGGCCGGGTCCTCGACCGGAGCATCGAGCTCTTCTGCGAGAACCTCCGCCGCTACGCTACGGGGCGGCCGCTCCGGAACGTCGTCGACCCCGCTGCGGGCTACTGATCGGGTCGGCGCCGGCGACCGAACGAGATCGAGAAAGGACTCCGAAGCGCACCATGCAGATCGCCATCGTCGGCCTGCCGGGGGTCGGCAAGACGACGGTCTTCAACACCCTGACCCGGGGTCATGCCGAGACGGGTGGCTACGGCGGCCTCGAGCTCCACGTCGGCGTCGTCAAGGTTCCCGATCCGCGACTCGACCGTCTGGCGGAGCTCTTCCACCCGAAGCGGATCGTCCACGCCGACGTGACCTACGTCGACCTCCCGGCGCCGCCTCCGTCCTCGGAGGGCCGGATCGGGGCCGAGGAGCTGCCGCCCGAGCACCTCGCCCGACTCCGCGAGGCCGATGCCCTCCTCCACGTCCTCCGAGCCTGGGACGATCCGGCCCATCCCCACCCGGCCGGCTCGGTCGATCCACGGCGCGATCTCGAGGCCCTCGACCTCGAGTTCGTCCTCGCCGACCTCGCCGTCGTCGAGCGCCGCCTCGAGCGGTTGCGGACGAGCGGCCGTCACGGCAGCCCCGCCGAGCGGGAGGCGAACGAGCGGGAGGCTGCCCTCCTCGAGCGTCTGGCGGCGGGCCTTCGGGCGGGGCGGCCGATCCGCGACGAGCGGCTCGACGAGGAGGAGGAACGCCGACTGCGTGGCTTTCGCTTCCTGACCCAGAAGCCGGTCCTCGTCCTCCTCAACGTCGGCGAGGCGGACCTGTCGCGGGCCCCGGCCCTCGTCGAGGCGATCCGCTCGGCGTACCGCCACGAGCGGACCCTCGTCGACGCCCTCTCGGCGAAGATCGAGATGGAGCTCGGCGAGCTGCCGCCCGAGGAAGCGGCGGAGTTCATGGCGGCCCTCGGTATCGGCGAGTCGAGCCTCGAGCGGGTCATCCGCCTCTCGTATCAGCTCCTGGGGCTCGTCAGCTTTCTGACGGCAGGACCCGACGAGGTCCGGGCCTGGCCGATCCGAGCCGGCTCGACGGCCGTCGACGCGGCGGCCGCCATCCACACCGACCTGGCGAAGGGCTTCATCCGGGCCGAGGTCGTCGCCTACGCGGACCTCGTCGCCCTCGGTTCGCTGGCCGAGGCCCGCAGGCACGGCAAGCTCCGCTCGGAAGGCCGGAGCTACCGCGTCGCCGACGGTGACGTCATCGAGATCCTCTTCAGCCGCCCGTCCGGCTGAGCTGGGCCGGCGCCGCGCCGGGCCGAGGGTGGGCGACGGACGGCTGGGCGCCGGGTCGTCGAGTCGCCCGTCAGTCGGCGGCGGGTGGGCCCGGCTCGAAGTCGACGAGGACGCCCCGGTAGTCGACGTCGGGTTCGCCGGTCGTCGTGTCGACGAGGAAGTTGTCCTCCTCGTCGCGCGAGACGTTGACGGCCGCCACGAGGCGGTCGTCGGTGATGGCGACGAAGCCGTGGCGGCGCTCGAGGACGCCGGCGATGGCCTCGACGAGGGTGTCGTCCTCGAAGGTGTCCTGGATCTCGCGGCGGATCGCCTGGACGAGCTCGAAGAAGGTCTCGGGCTCGAGGCGGCGCTCGCTGGCGACGATGATGTCGTGGAAGAGGTCGTCGTCGCCCTCGTGGAGTTCGTAGTAGTACACGGGAAGCGCTCCTTGGCCGGTCGGCTCGGCGGGTGGCCGGCAGCAGGTCGAGTATAGGGGCCATGGTGATCTCGGCCGAGGGAGGCCGCCGCACCGCGCCGCCCCGACCACGGGTCTGCGTCGTCGGTGCGGCGAGTCGCGACCTCGTGGCCGACGATCCGCAGGGCTGGCGACTCGGGGGCGCGGTCGTCTACGGCTCGCTCACCCTCAGCCGGCTCGGCTTCTCAGTCGTCGCCTACGTCGGCCTCGACAGCGAGGCGCGGGCGGCGGCCGAGCTCGAAACGCTCGCTCGCAACGGGGTGGAGGTCCGGCCGGTTCCGCTGCCGCGGGGTCCGATCTTCGAGAACCGCGAAGGTCCGCGCGGCCGCCGCCAGCGCTGTTCCGCCTGGCCCGAGCCGATCCCGCCCCAGATCGTCGACCCGGCGACGGCGGCCGCCGCGGATGGCTGGCTCTTCGCCCCCATCGCGGCCGAGCTCGTACCGGGCTGGGCGGCGGTGCCACGCTCCGAGGCCGTCGTCGCCCTCGCCTGGCAGGGCCTCCTTCGCCGGCCGCTGGCGGGCGGCCGGGTCGGCCGGCTCGGTCCGGCGCCGAACCCCCTCCTCGTCCGCGCCGACCTCGTCGGGGTGAGCGTCGAGGACCTCGGGCCAACCTGCTCGCTGGAGTCGGTGGCTGCCCTCCTGCGGCCGACGGCGACCCTCGTCCTGACGGCCGCCGAGCGCGGTGGGCTCCTCGCCAGGCGGGCGCCGGAAGGACGATGGCGTTGGCGTGCCTACCGCGCCGTCCCGAGCGGGAGGGTCGTCGACCCGACCGGGGCGGGCGACGT
>DAOTYQ010000193.1:0-12578 GCA_034434735.1 Chloroflexota bacterium | reverse complement strand
TGCGTCTCTGCCCAGCGCGTGCGGGCCAGCGTGTCGGCCGCCGAGGCAGCGGAGCTCGACCAGGTTCGCCGGGGGACGGCGAGCATCGAGTACCAGGACCCCGTCGAGTTCTTCCGGCGGACCTACCTCACCGAGGGCCTCCGGCGGCTCCTCGAGAGCGCCCTGCGTCGACTCGGCTCCGGAGGCGGCGATCCCGTCATCGAGCTCCAGACGACCTTCGGCGGCGGAAAGACGCACTCGATGATCGCCCTCTATCACCTCGCCGACCCGGACCGCCGACCGGCCGAACTCCCCGGGCTGGAGCCGGTCCTCGCCTCGGCCGGTGTGTCGACCCTGCCTACGGTCCGGCGGGTCGTCCTGGCCGGGCAGGCCCTCTCGCCGGGCCAGCCGTGGGTGCGCGATGGCCGGGCGATCCGGACCCTCTGGGGCGAGCTCGCTTGGCAGCTCGGCGGGGGCGCCGGCTTCGACCTCGTCGCCGACTCGGACCGGGCCGGGGTGAGTCCGGGCTCGGAGATCATCCGGGGTCTCCTCGAGCGCTTCGGGCCGGCCATCGTCCTCGTCGACGAGTGGCTGACCTTCCTCCGCCAGCTCTGGGCGGTGGACGGCCTCCCGGCCGGGTCCTTCGATGCGAACCTCTCCTTCGCCCACTCCCTCGCCGAGGCGATTCGGGCGACGCCGAACTCGCTCCTCGTCGCCTCGCTCCCCTCCTCGGCGGTCGAAGTCGGCGGCGAGGGCGGCCAGATGGCCCTCGCCCGCCTCCAAGACACGTACGGTCGCCTCCAATCCCCGTGGCGGCCCGCGACTCCGGAGGAGGGCTTCGAGATCGTCCGGCGGCGCCTCTTCCAAGCCCTCCCGGCCGAGCGGGCACCAGCCCGCGACGCCGTCATCCAGCACTTCGCCGAGCTCTACGCCCAGCGCCGAGGCGACTTCCCGAACGAGACCCGGGAGGCCGACTACCGACGGCGGATGGAGCGGGCCTACCCGATCCATCCCGAGCTCTTCGACCGGCTCTTCGGCGACTGGGCGAGCCTCGATCGCTTCCAGCAGACCCGCGGCGTCCTCAAGCTCATGGCCGTCGTCGTCCACGTCCTCTACGAGCGCGGCGACCGGAGCCCGCTCATCCTGCCGGGCTCGATCCCCCTGGACGACGAGCTCGTCGTCTCCCAGTTCACCCAGTACCTCGAGGACCAGTGGGTGCCGATCGTCGCCTCGGACGTCGACGGGCCGGGCTCGCTGCCCCTCGCCGTGGACCGTGAGAACCCGGCCTTCCAGAGATACGCGGCGGCGCGGCGCGTCGCCCGGACCGTCTTTTTGGGCTCGGCACCGACCCTGCGGGCGGCGACGCGCGGGATCGACGATCGAGCCATCAAGCTCGGCTCGGTTCTGCCGGGCGAGTCGCCGGCCACCTTCGGCGACGCCCTCCGGACGCTCGCCAGCCGGGCGACCTACCTCTATGAACAGGGCGGTCGGTACTGGTACTCCACGCAGCCGTCGGTCAACCGCCTGGCCCGCGATCGAGCCGAGGCGGTCGCGCCCGAGGCCGTGCGGGACGAGATCGTGCGGCGGCTGCGGGCCGAGCGGGAGCGGGGCACATTCGCCCGGGTTCACGTCGCCCCGCGGTCGGCGGGCGACGTCCCGGACGAGGACGAGGTCGGACTCGTCGTCCTGGGACCGGAACACCCCCACAGCCGGGCCACGGGACCGTCGCGGGCGCGCGAGGCGGCGACGGCGATCCTCACCGAGCGGGGGACGGGGCCGCGGCTCTACCGGAACATGCTCGTCTTCCTGGCCCCCGACGAGGCCCGGCTGGCGGAACTGGAGGCGGCGGTCCGGAGCTTCATCGCCTGGGGATCGATCTGTGAGGATGCCGAGAGCCTCAACCTCGAGCCGATGCAGAGCCAGATGGCAAAACGGCAGCGCGAGCAGGCAGACGAGACGGTTGCGGTGCGGATCCCCGAGACATACATCTGGGCGCTCGTGCCGTCGCAGACGGAGGCGGTCGGCGGGCCGGTCGAGTGGTCGGCGATCCGGGTCTCCGGGGATGGATCGCTCGCCGTCCGGACAGGCCGGAAGCTCGAGGCTGACGGGCTCCTCCTGACCCGCTTCGGCGGCGAGAACCTCCGCCTCGTTCTCGAACAGAACCCGGGGATGTGGACCGAGGACGGCGACCTCGGGCTCGCCCAGCTCTGGTCGTACTTCGCCTCGTACCTCTATCTGCCCCGGCTGCGGGATCGCTCGGTCCTCGCCGGGGCGGTGGAGGCAGCCGTGAGCGGTCTGCTCTGGAACACCCAGGGGCTGGCGTACGCCGTCGCCAAGGCTCCCGATGGCCGTTACCTAGGGCTCGTCGCCGGGCGAGCGGTCCAGGTCGTCGTCGACGGGAGCTCGATGATCGTCAAGCCGGAGGTAGCGGCCCCGTTGCTCGCGGCGGCGGGGCTCGGCGCGGCGGCGGCTAGCGAGGCTCTGGGCGGGAGCGTCGATCGTCCGGGTTGGTCGGCTGCGGGCGCGTCAGGAGAAGTCGGGTCGGCGGGCACCGGCATCGCCGAGACGAGGGCGACCCTCGACGAGGCCAGCCGTGTTCGGGTACCCCCAGCCGGCCAACGGCGGTTCCGCGGCAGCGTCAGACTCGACCCGGGGCGGCCGATCCCGGAGTTCTCGCGGATCGCTCAGGAGGTGATCAGTCACCTGGCCGGGGACCCGAACGTCCGGGTGGAGCTGCGCCTGGAGATCGAGGCGGAACACCGCGGCGATGGGTTCGACGCCACGACGAGCCGGGTGGTGCGGGAGAACGCCCGCACGCTCCGGTTCGACCACGTCGAGTTCGAGGAGGAGTGATATGAGGGCTAAGTGGGGGATCATCCCGGTGGACCTGCACTCCGAGGATTGGGGTGCCCAAGCACGTTCGAGATAGGCGCGGGCTACGGAACAGTCGTGAAGGGCATTCGGCAACTTTGGGCGAGCCTCCGTCGCGGGCGAGACGGGCAGCTCCGAAGCGAGAACGGCGGTGCCCCGCGCTTCGTCCTGGGTGTCGACCTAGACGGGGTGGTCGCCGACTTCTACGGCGCGATGCGGCCCATTGTGGCGGAGTGGCTGGGCGTCCCGACTGAGTGCCTCAGTCTCGAGAGCTATCGATACGGCCTGAAAGAGTGGGGGGTTCGGGACAACAAGCACTACGAGAGGATCCATCGCTTTGCGGTCACGCAACGCAGCCTGTTCCTTGACATGCCGCCCATCCCCGGCGCCGGTCCCGCACTGAGACGGCTGTCGGACGACGGGGTACACATTCGACTTATCACCCACCGTCTGTTCATCCCGCACTTCCACCAGGAGGCCGTCCGGCAGACGGTCCAGTGGCTCGACAACCACGGCATCCCGTACTGGGACTTGTGTTTCCTGAAGGACAAGGTTGATGTCGGTGCCGATCTGTACATTGAGGACACCCCTCACATCGTTAAGGCGTTGCGGAGCGCCGGCAAGCGGGTGATCGTGTTCGCCAATCCAACGAACGAGGAGCTCGGTGGCGACGACCGGGTGGAGTCGTGGGAGGCGGCGGAGCAGCGCGTCCGAGCGTACGCACGTCAGCTTGCGGTGCCTACTGGGACGCAGCCCACCGGGGGCTCGGCCAACGATCCAGAGTTTCACGAGCCCGGAACCGACCTCTGAATACCTCCGGGCGAAGCGCCACCGTCCAGATGGTGGTCGTCGCCAGGGACCCGATAATGCGATGGCCGAAGATCTCGCCTGTCTCTGGCTTCCGGATCACATCCGGCGCAAGCCGGTCGGACAGGATGTGACCGCCAGCTAGCCGCCACGTGCGCGCATCGTGGCCGCGGTGTCCGGTCTCAACGTGGGCAGTACGGTCTCGTGGGCGGCTGTCCGGCGCCTCGAAGCGAGATCTTTGGTGTGAGTGACGCCTCGGTTCCGGGCCACGAGCTGTCACCCGCCGGGACCGGTGATGACGTCGAGAGAGGTCGCGCGCCTGGTGACTCGTCCGGGTCTCCCTGTCGGCCGTCGAGGAGTCTTTGCCGGTAGATCACTCGTGATGCACCAGGCTGGCGGAGAGGGTGGGATTCGAACCCACGGGGCTTGCGCCCTGCGGTTTTCAAGACCGCCGCATTCGACCGCTCTGCCACCTCTCCGCAGCTGCTCCCAGGATAGCAGCGGCGGGACGTGCCCGGCCGTCGCCGAGACGCCATTTGCTGGTGGCGTGTGCGCCGCCCTGAAGCTGCGCCGAGGGGCCGCCCCGCGAGGCTCGGCACTTCTTCGCATCCGCCGAGGCGCCGACACCGTGAGCTCGGTCATACGACCAGCAGCTCGCCGAGGACGACGATCCAGATCCATCGACCCGCGGACCGGTCGTAGGCTCATGACGTAAGCGTTGCCGGGGACGTCCTCGGGGCGCCGGGTCGTCGGAGCCCAGCGCACGGCCCGGTCCACGCTCCGACACCCGACACGGAGCTCGCTTTGGACGCCCTTCTCGCTGCTTGGTGGTGCTGCTCGGACGGAGGAGCTCCGCGGACGAATGGACGCATCTTGCAGGCAGCCAATGGTTGTGGCAGGATAGCGCTACGCCCCCGGCGGTTTCGCCCGTCGGGTTTTTTCGTACGGTTAGCACATGACCCCCGACGAAGAGCACCGTACCGGTCATCCGCGCAGGGTTACCGTCTACATCGACGGCTCCAACCTCTACTACGGCCTGCTGCGTCCCAATCCGCACCTGAAGTGGCTCGACCTCACGGCGCTGGCGCAGGCCCTGGCCCCGGAAGCTATCCTCTCCGTGCGATACTTCACGGCCAAGGTGAGGCCCGTACCGACCCGGGCGAACCGAAACGGCAGCAGATCTACCTCCGCGCGCTCGAGACGCTCTCAGGGGTGTCGATCCACTACGGCACGTTTCTCAGCCACGAAGTGTCTCGGCCGCTCGCCGCACCGATGCCTGGGCAGCCACCCGTCGTGAGGGTCCTCGACACCGAGGAGAAGGGCTCGGACGTCAATCTCGCGACCTTCCTCCTCGTTGACGGCATGGATGGAACGTGGGACGAGTCGTTCGTCGTCACAGGAGACTCGGACCTGGCGGAACCCATCCGACAGGCGGTGGCGCGCTTCGGCCCCGTCCACGTTCGGAACCCACGATCACAGCCGAGTCGGGAGCTCCAGCAGGTGGCGTCCTCGTACGGGTCCCTGCATATCTCAACGCTCGCCGCCTGCCAGCTCCCCGATCGAGTCCGCCTTCCGTCCGGCCGATGGGTCTACCGTCCCCCGACATGGCGGTGACCGCCCGCGCGTGGGCCGCGCTGCCCGTGTCGCCACGCCGACCGCCCTCGGGCACGTCACCGACGGGCCGGCTCAGGTTCCGCCGAGGTGGATGGGCAAGCAGCGCGCGTCGGCGACCATCGTTACCGAGAGAGGAGAGCACCCGCTCGACGAACGGTCTCGGATGAGCGTCCAGGAGAAGCGGTGGCCGGACAGCACCGCCTCCCGGGGTGGAGACCGGCAGCCCATATCCCGAGTCGCCGCCTTTGACGGTCGCGGCGCTCGGCCGTCGCCGCCTTAGCCTCCCTCAGCCCCGCTCGATCCGCTCCAGGTCGCCCATGTACGGGCGCAGGACCTCCGGCACGACGACCGAGCCGTCCGGCTCCTGGTACGTCTCGATGAGGGCCGCCACGACCCGGGCCAGGGCGAGGCCCGAGCCGTTGAGGGTGTGGACGAGCTCCGGCTTCGCCCCCGGCTCCGGCCGGTAGCGGATCGCCATCCGCCGCGCCTGGTAGTCGCGGAAGTTCGAGCAGGAGCTGACCTCGAGCCAGCGCTCCACCCCCGGCGCCCAGGCCTCGAGGTCGTACTTTTTGGCCTGGACGAATCCCATCTCGCCGGTGCTCATCAGGACGACCCGGTAGGCGAGGCCGAGTCGCTGGAGGAGGACCTCGGCCCGGGCTGTCAGCCACTCGAGGGCGGCCGGCGAGTCCTCGGGCTTCTCGAACAAAACCATCTCGACCTTGTCGAACTGGTGGACCCGGAGGATCCCCCGCGTCTCGGCGCCGGCGGCGCCGGCCTCACGCCGGAAGCACGGCGTGTAGGCGCAGTAGCGGATCGGCAGGTCGGCGGCCTCGAGGATCTCCTCGCGATGGAGGTTCGTGACCGGGACCTCGGCCGTGGGGACGAGGTAGAGCTCGTCGCGGGTGACGACGTACATCTGCTCTTCCTTGTCCGGGATCTGGCCGGTCCCCCGGGCCGAGGCGGCGTTGACGAGGGCCGGCGGCCAGACCTCGACGAAGCCGTGCTCGGCGACGTGGACGTCGAGGAACCAGTTGATGAGGGCTCGCTCGAGGCGGGCCCCGGCGGCCCGGTAGACGGGGAAGCCGGAGCCGGTGATCTTCGCCCCACGGGGCTCGTCGAGGATCCCGAGGGCGGCCCCGAGCTCCCAGTGGGGCCGCCGCTCCCAGGTCCGCCCGTCGGCGGCGACGGCCTGGTGCGGGAGCGGCTCGCCCCAGGTCCGGACGACGACGTTCGCCTCGGGGCCGCCGACCGGGACGTCGGGGTCGGCCGGGTTCGGGATCCGCAGGAGCGCCTCGTCGAGCTCGGCCTCGACCGTGGCGAGGTCCCGTTCGAGTTCGGCGATCCGGTCGCCGAGGGCCCGGGCCTCGGCCCGGACGGCGGCGATCTCGGGACCGTTCGGGTCGGCGCCGGCGCGGATCCGCTCGCCGACGGAGCGGCTGACGGCGTTCCGCTCCGCCCGGAGGCGGTCGACCTCGCCGAGGAGCCGACGCCGGCGCTCGTCGAGGGCGAGGGCGGCATCGACGACGGCCGGATCCTCGCCCTTGTCGATGGCACCCCGGCGGAGCCGCTCGGGCTCCTCGCGAAGGCGGGCCAGACCGACGCTCATCGGCGCCACCTCGGCTGGGCGGCGGGTGAGACGCGCCACCGCGGCTGGGCGGCTGGAGGGACGGTGGGCGCTGGGTTCGCAGCGGACGAGACGGTGGGCGCTCCGTTCGCGGCGGACGTTCGGTGCATGGGCCTCATTGTCGTGGCTCGGGCCGGCCGCCGCTCGGCGGCGCCGACCCCTCGCCGGCCGCTTCCCGGAGCCGAGCCACGACGAAGCCGAGCTCGAGGCTCGCCAAGAGCCAGCCGGCCCGGGGGCCGCTCCGGCGCCCGAGGAAGGCGAGGTAGAGGGCGGCGAAGGCACGGCCGCTCGGGAGGTCGACCGAGCCTGCCACCTCGAAGATCCGGGCCTGCCAGGCCTCGCCGGTCGTGGGCCGGTCGGATTCGATCGTCGCCGCCAGCTCGGCGAGGAAGCGCCGCTCCTCGGCGGGGAGCATCCGGGCCTCGTCGGGGAGGGCACCGAAGCGAACCTCGATCCGGGCACTCTCGGGCGCGTAGCGCTCGAGCCAGGCCCGGGCGGCGGCGATCCGCTCGTCGAGGATCGCCCGCTCGCGGTCGGTGAGCGGGCTCCCCTTCTCCGCTGCGAGCCGGGCGGCGACGTCGACCCCGGGCAGCTGGAGGAGGAGGGCGAGGTGGGCGAAGGGCGGACGGTAGGCGGCCGCCTCGGCGGCGACGTCGGCCTCCGGCTCCCGAAGGGCATAGCGGAAGATCCGCTCGTAGCCGGCCGGGAGCTCGCCCTTCACGGGTCGCCCGGCCGTCGCGGCGGCGAAGCGGTCGAACTCGTCGAAGAGGCGGGGGATCGCGTCGGTCCCGTCGGGATCGAACTCGATGGCCTGGTTCGGCCGGGGTCGGATGAAGAGAAAGCGGAGCTGCTCGGGCGGGACGACCTCGGCGATCTCGTGGGCAGCCGCGCCCCGCCCGCGGGAGGTCGACATCTTCCGGCCGCCGAGGTTGACGAACTCATAGGGGACGTTGATCGGCGGCTCGCGCTCGAAGACCTCGCGGGCGATGGCATCGGAGCGGTCGCGGGACCCGCCGGCCGTCGAGAGGTCCTTGCCGCACGGCTCGATGGTCACCCCGAAGATGCTCCACTGGGCGGCCCACTCGAGGTTCCAGGGCAGCTTCGCCCGGCCGCCGAAGGGCGAAACCCAGCCGGCCATCCCGCAGCCCCGGGCCCAGCCGACGAGGTTCGGGCGACACTCGTAGCGGACGCGCTCGCCGTCCCAGGCGGTGACGATGGTCGTCCCGATCTTGCCGCACCGCTCGCAGAGGACGCTCACCGGGTGCCAGTCGTCGGGATGGCGGACGTTCGCCACCCGCCGGTAGATGTCCCGGACCAGCTCCGCGCGGTCGAGGGCGAGGCGGATGTAGGGATCGACGACCCCGGCCGCGTAGAGCTCGCTCATCCAGTAGTAGCGGTCGGGCCGGATCCCGAGCCGCTCGAAGGTGGCCACGAAGCGCTCGGCGTGGTGGCGGGCGTAGGAGGCGTGGCCGTCGCCTTCCTGGTCGGGGATGTGGGCGAGGGGTCGACCCATCTCGCGCTCGACGGCATCCGGCGTCAGGAGGGCCTGGGCGTCCATGGGATCCATGTCGTCGATCCCGTAGAGGTAGCGGGTCTCGAGGCCGCGGGCCCGGAGCGCCCGGGCGATGACGTCCACGAGGACGGGTCCCCGGAGGGAGCCGACGTGGACGGTTCCGGACGGTGTCTTGCTGTCGTTGACGACCTGCGGCCCCTGGACCCGCGCGGCCAGCTCGTCGGCCCAGTCCATCGACCTCCCTCGCCTGCGCCCCGGCGGCTCCGACCCGGTGAGCTCGTCGCCGCCAGCGGCCGGAGTCCGGACGGGCTAGCTGATGCTGACGATGGTGTAGGTGAAGTCGCCGGCGGGGACGCGGACGACGACGGTGTCGCCGGGCTTGCGCCCGAGGAGGGCCCGGCCGACGGGCGACTCGTTCGAGATCTTCCCCTCCGCGGGACGGGCTTCGGTGGAGCCGACGATGGTGAAGCGCTCCTCGCCGTCGGCGCCGCGGACGACGACGGTCGAGCCGATCTGGACGTGGTCGGTCGGGAGGTTCGCGTCGATGATCGTCGCGTTCTTAATGAGCGCCTCGAGGGTGGCGATCCGGCCTTCGACGAAGGCCTGCTCGTTCTTGGCGTCCTCGTACTCGGCGTTCTCCATGACGTCGCCGTGGGCCTTGGCGTCGTGGATGCGCTGGGCGATCTCGGCCCGGCGGACGTTGACGAGTTCCTCGAGCTCGGCCCGGAGCTTCTCGAGCCCCTCCCGAGACAGGTACGTGGGCTTCGTGTTCATCGTTCCGTTCACCCCCTGGCCATGGTCTGGCGCCCGGGGTTGGGCAGAGGGGACCACGGTGTCGGTCGGCCCGGGGCACCCCCGTCGGGATAAGGAAAGAACTCCAGGCTGGGCGAGCGACGACGCCGCGGCCTGAAGTCCGACCGGCGCGCCATGGTAGCGAGGACGAGGCGGGGCGTCAAACGTTCACCGCCCTGCCCACCGACGTCGGAGCGCGGGCCGCCGACCCGACCTCACTCCGCGAGGCGGGCGAGGCGGTGCTTCACCCGCTGGAGGGCACCCCGGTCGGTGACGGCGACGAAGAGGGTGTCGTCGCCGGCCAGGGAGCCGACGACCTCCGGCCAGCGGGCCCGGTCGATGGCGGCGGCGATGGGGTGGGCCGAGCCCGGCAGCGTCTTGATGACGAGGAGGAGGCCGGACTCGCGGATCTCGACGGGCAGGTCGCGAAGGAGGCGCCGGAGCCGCTCCTCGCCGCTCGCCTCGGCCTCGCGGAGGCGGGCCGGGAGGGCGTAGACGGAGACCCCCTCGCGCTTGACCTTGACGAGCCCGAGTTCGGCGACGTCGCGGCTGATGGTGGCTTGCGTCGCCCGGAAGCCGCGCTCCCGGAGCGCCGCCGCCAGCTCCTGCTGGGTCCGGATCGGGCGCTGCTCGACGAGGTCGCGGATCGCCCGCTGCCGAAGCCCCTTCATGATCTCGGTCGGTCGCTCGGCCCGCTCGGCCGACGCCCGGTCGCTCGGACCCTGCCCGGCCGGATCCCGCTCGGCCGGACCCCGCCCGCCCATCTGGCTACCGCCCCAGGAAGACGATGACGACGAGGACCGCCAGGCCGACCCGGTAGGCGACGAAGACGTCGGTTCGGTGGTGGCGGAGGAACCGGAGGAGGACGTGGATGGCAGCGATGGCCGAGAGGAAGGCGGCGAGCATCCCGGCGACGAGGGGCGCGGGCGCGACGGCCGCGTCCCCGGCCCCGGCCAGGAGCTGGCGGGCCTCGAAGGCGCCCGCTCCGGCGATGATCGGCGTCGCCATGAGGAAGCTGAAGCGCGCCGCCGCCTGCCGCTCGAGGCCGGCGGCCAGGCCGGCGGCGATGGAGATCCCGGACCGGCTAATGCCCGGCACGAGGGCGAGGGCCTGGGCGAAGCCGATGCCGAACGCGGCGGGGAAGCTCAGGGCCTCCATCGGCCGCCGCTGGCGGCCGTGGCGCTCGGCGAGCCAGAGGATCGCCCCGCCGACGACGAGCATGACCGCCACGAGGCCCGGCTGGCGAACGGTCCGCTCGATCGGATCGTTGAGGAGGGCGCCGGCGACGGACGCCGGAACCGTCGTCGCGGCGAGGAGCCAGGCGAGGCGGCGGTCCGGATCGTCGGCGAAGGAGCGGTCGCGGAGGGCGGCCAGGCCGGCCGGGACGAGGCGCCGCCAGTCGGCGGCGAAGTAGGCGAGGAGCGCCCCGAGGGAGGCGACGTGGAGCATGACCGAAAACGAGAGGGAGCGGATGAAGGCGTCGTCCCAGCCGGCGAGCCAGGGCACGAGGATGAGGTGCCCCGAGCTCGAGATCGGCAGGAACTCGGTCAGCCCCTGAACGATCCCCATGACCACCGCCTGGAGGACGATGTCCACGCCGCGGCCTGCCGCGCCTGCCTGCCGTCCCGTCCCCTGCTCGACGCCCGCCCGGGTCAGCGGATGAAGAGCGGGGCGAGGACGAGGGTGATCGTCGCCAAGAGCTTGACGAGGACGTGGAGCGACGGTCCGGCCGTGTCCTTGAACGGGTCGCCGACGGTGTCGCCGACGACGGCCGCCGCGTGGGCCTCCGTCTTCTTGCCGATGACGTTGCCCTGCTCGTCGGTTAGGTGGCCCGCCTCGATGTACTTCTTCGCGTTGTCCCAGGCGCCGCCGCCGTTGTTGAGGACGGTGGCGAGGAGGACGCCGGCGATGGTCCCGACCATGAGGAGACCGGCCACGGCCTGGTAGCCGAGGAGGACGCCGACGACGACCGGCATGAGGACGGCGACGAGACCCGGGGCGACCATCTCCCGGAGGGCGGCGCGGGTCGTGATGTCGACGACGCGGGCGTAGTCGGGCTTCTCGCTGAAGTCCATGATCCCGGGGTGCTCCCGGAACTGGCGCCGAACCTCGAGGATGATCGAGCTCGCCGCGCGCCCGACGGCCCGGATGGCGAGGGAGCTGAAGAGGTAGACGAGCATCGAGGCCAGGAAGGCGGCGATGAAGACGTTGACGTCGGCGAGATCGACGGCCTCCATGAGCGGATCGCCTCGCCGGCCGAGGATGAGGTTGACCTTGTCGATGTAGGCCGAGAAGAGGAGGAAGGCGGCGAGGGAGGCCGAGGCGATGGCGTAGCCCTTCGTCAGCGCCTTCGTCGTGTTCCCGACGGCGTCGAGGCGATCGGTGATCTCGCGGGCGCCGGCTTCGGCCCGGCTGAACTCGGTGATCCCACCGGCGTTGTCGGTGATCGGGCCGAAGGTGTCCATAGCCAGGATGTAGGCCGTCGTCATGAGCATGCCCATGGTCGCCACGGCGGTCCCGAAGACCCCGCCCGGGTTGTGGTCGAGGCCGAGTCCGGCGAAGGCCTCCTGGCCGAGCCAGTGGGAGACGAAGAGAGCGATCCCGATGGTGACGGCGGTGACGAAGGTCGTCTCGAAGCCGACGGCGATCCCGGAGATGATGTTCGTCGCCGGACCGGTCCGGCTGGCCTGGGCGATCTCCTTGACCGGCCGCCAAGCGCCGGCGGTGTAGTACTGGGTGATGTAGACGAAGGCGACGCTCGTCGCCAGGCCCACGAGGCCCGCCCCGAAGAAGTAGAGCCAGATCGGGACGCCGGCCGGGGTCTGACCGGCGGTCCCCATCATGACCGCGGTCGTCAGGAGCAGACCGAGAGCCGAGAGGCCGGTCGTGACCCAGTAGCCACGGTTGAGCATGTTCATCGGGTCCTCGTCCTCGCGGCCGCGGATGAAGAACATGGCGACGATGGTCGCGAGCAGGCCGAAGGAACGGACGACGAGGGGGAAGAAGATCCAGGCCGCCGGGTTCGGCCAGCCGAGGTCGGAGGCGATCTTGTAGACGGCGACACCGAGGATCATCGCCCCGATGTTCTCGGCGGCCGTCGACTCGAAGAGGTCGGCCCCGCGGCCGGCACAGTCGCCGACGTTGTCGCCGACGAGGTCGGCGACGACGGCCGCGTTCCGGGGGTCGTCCTCGGGGATGCCGGCCTCGACCTTGCCGACGAGGTCGGCCCCGACGTCGGCCGCTTTCGTGTAGATCCCGCCACCGAGCTGGGCGAAGAGGGCGACGAAGCTCGCCCCGAACCCGAAACCGACGATGAGGAACGGCGCCTCGGCGACGGTGTCGACGCCGAGCCCACCGTAGGCGACGAAGATGAGGTAG
>DAOTYQ010000192.1:0-11481 GCA_034434735.1 Chloroflexota bacterium | reverse complement strand
GACCGGCCGGAGCGACGGGGCGACGGCCCGGGCCGCTTGGCGCGGCCCACTGCCCGGCGGGCGCCGGCCCCGGTCGGTCAGGCAGATCCAGCGGACCAGGGTGGGGCGACCGGCGGTGGCTCGAAGAAGCTCGGGGGCGGCAGCCCGACGCCTTCGTGGGCGAGGAGGGCTCGTTTCCGGGCCAGGTTCGCCTCCCGCTCGTCGGGCCAGCGCCCGCCGTAGCCGCCGAGCGAGCCGTCGCCCGAGACGACCCGGTGGCAGGGGATGACGATCGCCATGGGGTTCCGGCCGACGGCGCTACCCACCGCCCGCCCGGCCCGCGGCGCGCCGACGGCGCGGGCGAGGCGGCCGTAGCTCGTCACGGTCCCGAAGGGGACGTAGCGGACGGTCTCGAGGACGCGGCGGTCCCAGGCGGCGAGGCCGTCGAGGTCGAGGGGCAGCTCGAAGTGGCGGCGGCGCCCGGCGAAGTAGGCCTCGAGCTGGCGGGCGGCCTCGGCGACGACGTGGCTGGAGATAACGTCGTCCGCCGAGGAGTCGTCCATCGAGGCGGCGGTCGCCGGTCGGCGGTCATCGAGTCGGCGGCCGAAGCGGCGCCGAAGGTCCGCCCAGAGCGCCTCGTCGGATCCGCCGAGGGCGACGGCGCAGAGGCGACCGGCCCGGCCGGCGACGTGGATAGGCCCCCATGGCGAGGCGAGGACAATGACCTCGAACCCGCTCGGGCCAAACCGAGACGAACGAGGGCGCGACGCAGTCCGCATCGGTGGAAGTTCGAGCCCGGCGAGCGAGCGCGGCCTCCGCGCCGGCGGTGCCAGGCGCCTAGACCTCGGCGACCCGGCGGAAGATGGCGACGGCGTTCTGGCCGCCGAAGCCGAAGCCGTTCACCATGACCGTCTCGACCCGGGTCGGGCGGGCGACGTTCGGGACGTAGTCGAGGTCGCACTCCGGGTCGGGGTTCTCGAGGTTGACGGTCGGTGGGATGATCTGATCCCGGATCGCGCCGAGGGCGGCCAGGGCGGAGGCGATGCCCGCCGCCCCGACGAGGTGGCCGACCATCGACTTCGGCGAGCTGATGGCGACCCGCCGGGCGTGCTCCCCGAAGGCGGCCTTGATGGCCCGCGTCTCGGTCACGTCGTTGAGCGGCGTCGAGGTCCCGTGGGCGACGACGTAGTCGACCTCGTCGGGGGCGATCCCGGCGTTCTGCATGGCCAGGGTCATCGCCCGGGCGGCGCCCCGGCCGGACGGCTCGGGGGCGCTGATGTGGTACGCGTCGGCGGTGAGGGCCGCGCCGATGATCTCGGCGATCGGACGGGCGCCCCGTTCGAGAGCATGGGCGAGCGACTCGACGACGACGACCCCGCCGCCCTCGCCGATGACGAAGCCGTCCCGATCGCGGTCGAAGGGTCGCGAGGCCCGCTCGGGCTCGTCGTTCCGCTTCGAGAGGGCGCCCATGTTCGCCAGGGCGGCGACCCCCATCGGCACGATCGGGGCCTCCGAGCCGCCGGCGAGGACGACGTCGCACTCGCCCGAGGCGATGAGCCGGAGGGCGTCGCCGAAGCAGATGACCGAGGTCGCGCACGCGGCGACCTGGGTCATGACCGGACCCGTCAGGCCGTACTTCATCGAGAGCATGCAGGCCGCCATCGACCCCGAGAGGGCCGGGATGGCGAAGGCGGAGACGAAGCGGGGGCCCTTCGTGTCGTGGACGTGGGTCCCCTCGATGATCTGCTCGATCCCGCCGCCACCGGTGTTGACGACGACGCCGACCCGATCGCGCTCGGGCTCGGTCTTGGCGGCGAAGTCGATCCCGGCCGCGGCGACGGCCTCCTGCCCGGCCGCCATGGCGAAGTGGATGAAGCGGCTCATCCGACGGGCCATCCGCGGCTCCATGGCGACGGTCGGGTCGAAGCCGACGACTTCGGCCGCGATCCGGACCTCGAAGCCGGTCGTGTCGAAGCTGGCGATGGGCCGGACGCCGCTCACCCCGGCGACCAGGTTCCGCCAGTAGGTCGGGAAGTCGTTCCCGATCGGCATGACGGCGCCCAGGCCGGTCACCACGGCCCGGCGGGCGGGGTCAACGCTCGGCGGCACGGGTCAGCGGGGTCGGGGACGGGCCGACGCTCGGTCGGTCCCTGGCGGATTCAGGGGGCGCATCGGCGCCGATCATACCAGCGCCGGTTCGCCCGCCGGGCGAGTCAGTCGCCGTCGTATCGGGCGAAGACGACCGCCCCGTTGTGGCCGCCGAGGCCGATGTTGTTCGAGAGGGCGTAGCGGATCCGCATCGGCGTCGCCTCGGTGACGACCCAGAGGTCGCACTCCGGATCGAAGTCGCGGTAGTTGATCGTCGGCGGGACGCACTGCTCGGCGACGGCCATGACCGTGGCGAAGGCCTCGAAGGCCCCGGCGGCGCCCATCATGTGGCCGGTCATCGACTTTGTCGCGCTGATCGCGATCTCGCGCCGGGCGGCGCTCGCCCGCTCCCCGAAGACCGTCCAGATCGCCTCCGCTTCTCGCTTGTCGCCGAGGGGCGTCGAGGTGCCGTGGGGGTTGATGAGGTCGACCTCGTCGGCCGGAACGCCGCGCCGCTCGAGGGCCCAGCGCATCGCCCGGGCCGAGCCGGCCCCGCCCTCGACGGGCTGGATCATGTCCCAACCGTCGGCCGAGGATGCGTAGCCGACGACCTCGGCGTAGATCCGGGCCCCGCGGGCCTTGGCGACCTCGAGGTCCTCGACGAAGAGGGCGGCCGCGCCTTCCCCGAGGACGAAGCCGTCGCGGGTCCGGTCAAAGGGTCGAGAGACGGTCGTGATCGGCTCGCCGGGACGCGGGTTGCCGAGGCCGCGCATGTTGGCGAATCCGGCATGGGCGACTTCGAGGAGCGGCATCTCTGTCGCGCCGGCGATGATGGCGACGGCGTCGCCACGGCGGATCGCCTCGGCCGCCTCGCCGACGCAGGCGGTCCCCGTCGAGCAGGCGGTGACGACGCAGATGTTGAAGCCGATGGCGCCAGTCTCGATGGCGATCATGCCCGACGGGGAATCGACGAGGCCGTTGGCGATGAACGTCGGGGCGACCCGGGACGGCCCCTTCTCGCGGAGGGTGAGCCAGTTGTCGATCATGAGGGTCTGCCCGCCGGCCCCAGACCCGAAGACGACGCCGACCTCGGTCCGGTTCGCGTCGCTGATCTCGAAGCCGGCGTCGGCGAGGGCCTGCTTGGCCGCCGCGACGCCGTACTGGAGGCTCAGCTCGCTCCGGCGGACGGCCTTCGGGTCGAGCCAGGCCGTCGGATCGAAGTCCCTCACCTCCCCGGCGGCCTTCTGCTCGTAGCGGGAGGCGTCGAAGCGGGTGATCTCGCCGATCCCGGAGACGCCGTTGACGAGGTTCTGCCAGGCGGTCTGCTTGTCGTTGCCGACCGGGCTGATGACCCCGAGACCGGTGACGACGACGCGGCGGGAGTAGTCGGGTGGGCGCACGGTTCGTCGCTCCTCCTGGTGGTGGCCTACGTCGCCTCGGCGGCGGGCACGAAGGGGACGGCGAGGCCGTCCGGGGCGTTCGGGTCGTCGGTGGCCAGGATGGTCGCCTCGGGAACGATCCGCCGGATGAGGCCGGTCAGGACCCGCCCGGGGCCGATCTCGACGAAGGTCGACACGCCCTCGGCGGCCATCCGCTCGACGGCAGCGATCCAGTCGACGCCGGTGGTCAGGTGCTCGACGAGCTCGGCGCGAGCGTCGGCGGCGGTGGCGATGACCCGGGCGTCGGCGTTGGCGAGGAGGGGCGGCTGGGGGTCCCGGAAGGCGACGGCGGCGAGGACCCGGCGCATCCCCGCGGCCGCCTCGGCCATGAGGGGCGAGTGGGCGGCCACCGAGACCGGGAGCTCGATGGCCCGCTTCGCGCCAAGGTCCCGGGCGATCCGCGTCGCCACCGCGACGGCCTCGGCCTCGCCCGAGATCACGACTTGGCCCGGTGCGTTGCGGTTGGCGACCCCGACGATGCCCTGCTCGGCGGCCCGAGCGAGGAGCTCGGGGAGACGGGCCTCGTCGAGGCCGATGATCGCCGCCATCCGGCCCGGTCGGCCGGTGCCCGAGCGCTGCATGAGTCGGCCCCGCTCGCGGACGAGGCGGACGGCGTCGGCGAGGTCGAGGGCACCCGCGGCGACGAGGGCGCTGTACTGACCCATGGAGTGGCCGGCGACGAAGGCCGGCGCCGGTGGCTCGGCGCCGAGGCTCGCCCAGCGCTCCCGGAGGGCGGCCAGGAAGGCGATGGAGCAGGCGAGGAGGGCCGGTTGGGCGTACTCGGTCTGGTTGAGCAGATCCTCGGGGCCTTCGTGGGCGACCCGACTGATGGGCTCGCCCAGGGCGGCGTCGGCGGCGGCGAAGACGGTGGCGGCAGCCGGCGAGGCGGCGGCCAGGCGGGCCCCCATGCCGACGGCCTGGGAACCCTGGCCGGGAAAGACGAAGGCGACGCGCGACATCGCTCGAAGCGTACGGGGACCGGTCGGCGCCACGCTCGGATTGCGTGTAGGGCTGCAGGGATACAGGTGCCGTGCGATGCTCCGGCCCGACGCGGGACCGCGAACCGGCTACGCTAGGAGGGCCCGCGCCGGCGAACCTTCGGCGGGCGACCCAAGCCCCGGCGGCGACGGCGGCGGACCCTCGGGATCCCATCAGCTACGAGCGGAGCGAACGATGCCTGACGAGCCCACCGTTCCCGGATCCGAGCTTGCGACACCGGTCGGGGCGGCCCGCCCGGCGGAGGGCGCCGGCCGAGTCGAGGCGTCGGCCGCGACCGGTGTCGCCCGCCGCCGGAGCGACGGCCTGACGAGTCGCGGGCGGCGGCCGGCCGGTTCACCAGCGGCGGGTTCGAGCGGCGCTCAGACCGCGCTCCGCCGCCGTCGGCGGCCCGCGCCGCGTTGGGTCATCGCCCGGGTCTTCGAGGCCGACCTTTCGGCGCCGGTGCTGGCCGCCGCGAACCGGATCAGCAACCCGCGCCAGATCTCGGAGCGGATCGCCATGGGTCGGGCCCTCTGGCGAGAGCTCGTCCTGGGCTTCGCCTCGCAGCTCGGCGAGCTCCGGCTCAGCTTCGCCCAACTCGCCGCCCTCTACATCCTCGCCGACGGCCGGACGCGCACCATCGCCGACCTCGCCGAGACCCTCGGCCGCTCGCCCTCGGCGACGAGCCGGCTCGTGGCCGGGCTCGTCCGGCGCCGGCTGACCGAGCGGCGGGTCGAGGAAGCGGACCGCCGACAGCGGACGGTCGCCTTGACCCAGCGCGGCCGGGCGCTCCTGCGGACCGTCGATCGGGCGCGGGCCGAGCAGTTCCTCCGGGCGGTCCGGGCGCTGCCGCCGGCGGAGCGAGCCCTCATCGCCATGGGGGTGGCGGCCCTCGCCACGCACGCCATCTCGCCCCAGGGTCGGCTCCTCCGGCATCCCGTCGACTGAGGCCGACCGTCGTGGCCAGCCTGGCGCTGGTCCCACTCCAGCCGCGGCTCCTCCGGCGCCCCGTCGACTGAGGGCGGCCGGCTCCGGGCGGGCTCGCTTCGGTTCTCCCGAGCCGTGCTAATCAGCGTCGGCGCCGCGCCCTGGCGAGTCCGACGGATCCGACGGCGAGGAGGGCAACCAGGGCGAGCACGGCGCCGAGCCCGATCGTCGAACCCAAATCCCCCGTCGAGCCGGCGGGCTCGGGGGGTGCGCTCGGGCTCGGGGGCGGCGAGGCGGTCAGAGGCGGTGCCGGGCTCGGGGTCAGCGTCGGGCTCGGGATCGGCGTCGACGCACCGATCGGGCTCGCGCTCGCCGAAGCGGCGCGCGACGCCGTCGGAGTGGGGCTCGGGGTTGCGGTGGGCGTCGGGGAGGGGCGAGGCGTGGGTCGGGGCGTGGCTCGTGGCGTCGCGCCGGGCGTCGGGGTGGCGGTTCGGCGCGGGGTGGGGGTGGCCGCCGCTCGAACGACGATGGTCCCGGCCATCCCGCTGTCGATGTGGACGAGGCAGATGTAGCGATACGTCCCGGGGGCGGTGAAGGTGACCTCGAAGCGGCCCCCGGCCTCGACGAGCCCCGAGTCGAAGGCCGCACCGAGCTGGGGGTCGTTCGGGCCCGTGCCGCTCGTCACCGTATGGGGCTCCCCGGAAAAGGCCCAGACGACGGTGTCGCCGACGGCGACGGTCAGGGACGCCGGGTCGAAGGTGTAGTTCTTCGCCTCGACGGTCCGGGTGGCGGCCGTCGCCGGCATCGCGCCGGCGGCGCCCAGGATGGCGACGGCGACCGGGATGGCGACGGCGGCGGCGAGGGCGACGGCGAGGGTGACGACGCCCGAGGCGCGGCGATGGCGCGGCACATCCGTGGGTACGAGGATCCGGTCGGATCGGTTTCCCGGTCGGCGGCCGAGATGGTCCCGCGATCTTGCCGCCCGAGCGACGCAATCCGGTCGGGCACCACCGGCGTATCGGGAAGTGTCCGGCCGGTCTCGCCCCGCGTCCTCGGGCGAGACAGCCGGCCCACGGAGTCGGGAGGAGCCAGCCATGCGACGACTCGGAGCCATCCTCGGGGGCCTCGCCCTCACCCTCGTCCTCGGCCTCGTCCCTGCCGCGGTCATCGCCGCCGGGCCCGAGGCCTTCGACGCGACCCTCGACGGTGCCTCGGAGGTGCCGCCGGTCAGCACGAGCGCGACGGGCTACGGCTGGGTCGCCATCAGCAGCGACGCGACGACGATCACCTACTACGTCGAGTACAGCGGGCTCTCGGGGGCCGTCTCGGCGGCCCACATCCACGTCGGGGCGCCGGGGGCGACCGGGCCGGTCATCTTCCCCCTCACCGCCGGGCCGAGCCCGATGTCCGGGACGCTCACGGCGGCCGACTTCGTGGCGGCGGGCGGGGTGACGACCTTTGCTGCCGCCCTCGACGCCATCCGCAACGGCCAGACCTACATCAACCTCCACACCGCCGCGAATCCGGCCGGCGAGATCCGGGGCAACCTCGTCGACGCCGCGGAGGCCTTCGAATCGAGCCTCGACGGAGCCCAGGAGGTGCCGCCGGTCACGACGGGCGGTAGTGGGGCGGGCCTCCTCGTCATCTCCAGCGATGCCGGTCGACTGACGTACCGGATCGAGTACGGCGGGCTTTCGGGGCCGGTGGTGGCCGCCCACATCCACCTCGGCGGGCCCGGCGAGACCGGCGGCGTCCTGTTCCCGCTCGCCCACGGGCCGAGCCCGATGGTCGGTACCCTCACCGCCGCCGACTTCCAGGCCACGGGGAGCGTCGCCGACTACGCCGGCGCCCTCGCCGCGATCCGGGCGGGCGGCACGTACTTCAACCTCCACACGGCGGCCAACCCGGCCGGCGAAATCCGGGGCCAGATCGGAACCCAGGCTCCGGCGGCGTCACCGAGCCCGACGGCAGGCCAGGCGCCGACCCCGCCGGCGACGACGACGCCGCCGCCGGTTTCCACGGCTGGCCCCGGGCCCGCCGCCGTCGTCCTCGGGCTCCTGGGCTGGGGGCTCTTGGTCGGCGCCTTCGTCCTTCGCCGGCGACGGACGTAACCGGTGCCGAACGGGCGGGTCCGGCCGGCAACGGACCCGCCCCCGGCAACGGCTCGTCCGGGGTCGCCTGCCCCGGTCAGCCGCCGCAGAAGCGGCGAACGACGTCGTAGAGGACCGGTAGGCCGAAGCGGAGCCCGTCGAGGGAGACCCGCTCGTCGACGCCGTGGAAGCGCTCGAGGAACCGTTCCTCGGCCGGCAGCCGAAGCGGGGCGAACCCGTACGTCGGAACGCCGAGTTTCGCGGTGTGCTTCGCGTCGGTCGCCCATGGCGCGATGGCCGGGAGCGGGACCCCATCGGGGTCGTGGTCTCGGAGCGTCGTCTCGAGGAGGCCGTAGAGGGGGTGGTCGAGCGGTGCCTCGACGGGTCGACCGACGTTCACCGGCTCGATGTCGCACACGGCGGCGAGCTCGGGGCCGAGGCGCTCGAGGATCGCCGCCCGGAGCGTCGCCTCGTCGGTTTCGGGGAGCGTCCGACAGTCGAGCTCGATGGTGGCCGCCCCGGGGACGACGTTGTACTTGACGCCGGCCCGGACGACGTTCGGAGAGATCGTGTCGCCGAGGAGGGCGCGGAGGGCACGGGCGAGACTGGGATCGCAGAGCGCCTCGGCTGCTCGCTCGGCCCGGTGCGGGTCGGCATCGATGAGCTCGGCGGCCCGTCGGGCGACGGGTCCGGGAAGGTTCGCCCGGAGCCCGTCGATCGCCTGCTGGAGGACCGGGGTGACGCGGATCGGCAGCGGCGCGGCGAGACGCTCGACGATCCGGGCGGCGTGGACGGCGGCGTTGTCATCCCGCGGCATGGAGCCATGACCCCAGGTGCCGTGGACAGTGATCCGATAGACGACGAAGCCCTTCTCGGCGACCTGGATCGGGTAGAAGCGACGGCCGGCGATCTCGAACGAGACGCCGCCGCACTCGTTGATCGCCGCGGCAGCCCGGAGCCACTCGGGCCGATGCTCGACGAGCCATCCGGCACCGAGGTGGCCACCCGCCTCCTCGTCGGCGGTCGAGCAGAAACAGACATCGCGCCGCAGGCCGGGGACGGGGTCGCTCGCCGGGTCGCGACCGGCCCGCCGGGCCGCTCTGGCGAGGAGGCGGACGACCATGAGCTCCATGGCGACCATCTGCTTCATGTCGACGGTCCCTCGGCCCCAGACGTACCCGTCGGCGATGTCCGCGCCAAATGGGTCGTGGGTCCAGCCGTCGGGCGGGGCCGGGACGACGTCGAGGTGGCTGAGGAGGAGGAGCGGGTCGCCGCCGGTCCCGTCGCCGCGGAGGCGGGCGAAGACCGAGGCCCGTCCGGGGACGGACTCGGCGATCTCCGGCCGGAGCCCGACGTCGGCGAGGGCACCGGCGAGGTACTCGGCGACCCGGCGTTCGCCGTCGGGTGCGTCGGGCGGCGGCGGGTTCACCGAGGGGATCCGGACGAGGTCGCGGAGGGTCGCGACGAGCTCGTCGTGGGCGGCGTCCCAGACCGCCGGATCGGGCTGGAGTGGGTCCGCCATCGAGGCACTCACGGCAGATCGTCGGTCGGGCGCACGGTGCCGCTCGGGCTTACGGTGCCCCGGCGCCGAGGAGGACCCCGATGATCCCGAGCACGAAGCCGGCGAGGACGATGGCGACGACCATGACGAGGAGGAGCGTTCCGTAGCGGCGCTCCTCGCGCCGGCTGGCGCCCGGATCCGCGTCCTCGCCGCCGGTGATGTAGGGCCCGGGCAGGCCCCGCTTGCGGGCCAGGACGGCCCGGGGCTCGGCGGCCCGAGCGGGGTCGGGGGTGGCCGCCTCGGTCGGTGGCGGAGCAGGGGGTCGGGTCGGATCGGTCACGGCTCCATCATGCCCTCGCCGCCGGCGGCGTGCAGGCCGCAGCTCTCAGGCGGGGTGCTCCGCTGCCCGGACCGGAGCCGGACCGCCGCCTTCGGGACGGGCGCGGTCAGCCGCTCGGGGCGACGGTCGGGTTGTCGATGCCCGAGTCCGATGGGGCGGGCGTCGGCCCGCCGTCGAGGACGAGGACCCGCGCGAGCCGTGGCTCGGACCCGGCGGCGACGAGGGAGCCGTGGTCGGGGCTGTCGATGTCGACGAGGAGGAGGTATGGGCCGGGCGTCTCGGGAGCACGGAGGAGGAGAACGATGGCGGCCTCTTCGCCGGGCCGGAGTGGGCCGATCACCCGGCCCGGATCGACCCGGGTCGTCCAGGGCGTCGCGAGACCGACCCACGTCGCCACAAGTCGCGGTGGTTCGGGCGTCCCGCGCGGCGGCGGGTCGCCGGCGGCGGGAGCCCGACCATCCCAGTCGGTCGAGCCGCTGTTTCGGATGGCGGCGACCACCTGCCCGGGGGCAGCCTGGACTTCGGCCGGCTCGACTGGCGTGTACGCTCTCAGCGTGGCCGGGGTCTCGATCCTCCAGTTCGAGCACGATCGCCAGCTCATCGCGGCGCGCGAGCCCTTGGCCGACCCCATCGCCGAGCTGGCCACCCACGACGATCGGCTGGCCCATCGGATCGAGGCCGTCCGCGGCGCGTACGAGCGAGCCGCCGATCGCTACGGGCTCGTCAACGACGAGCTCCGCCGCCTCCACGACCGGCTCGCCGATCTCCACGGCCAGGTCGCGGCCATCGAGGGGGCGGCCGGCCGGCTGCCGACCGCGATCTCCCTGCCCACGGTGCCGCAGGTCAAGACGGCTCCCGCGCCGGTCGTGACAGCGCCCGCGCCGAAGTCGTACGTCAGGACCGGAGCGTCGGGTGGCGGCTGACGGCGCTCCCCCGAGCGCCGGCGGATCCGCACCGGGGCTCGAGCCCGGGGCCGGCAGAGGGGCGACCTCGATCGAAGGCCGGCCGGCATCTGGGGTCCCGACCGGCGATCGGCCGGATGCCGAGGCCCTGGCCGGACCGTGGGCTGGGCCCGCGGGCGGTGGCGGCGTCTCGCCGGCGGCCGTCACCGCTTCGAGCGGCGGGTCATGGGATCGCCGCTCCGCCTCACCCTCGTCTGCCGTCCCGCCGACCCGCCGGGCCTGGCCGAGCGGTGCTGGCAGGCCGTGAGCCACGAGTTCGATGCCGCCGACCGCGCCCTGTCGCGGCATCGGCCGGAGGCCGGCCTCGTCGCCCTGAACGCCACGGCGGGGAGTGGCCGAGCGGTCCGGGTCCCGGAACGCCTCTACCGGGCCGTCGCCCTGGCCGATCGGGCCTGGCGGGTGACCGGGGGTGCCTTCGACCCGCGGGTTGCCGCCGATCTCGATCGCCTCGGGCAACCCGGGGTCGTCCCGGTCCGGTCGCCCGCGGCCGCGCCGCCGGGCGATCGACCGAACCGTTCCTGGCTCGTCCGGCGACCTCGGGCCCGGCGGCTCGTCCTGGCCGAGCCCATCGACCTCGGTGGGATCGGCAAGGGTCTCGCCCTCCGCTGGGCGTGGCGGCGCCTGCTCACCGTCTTCGCCCGGACCCGAGGCAGCGCTGGCGTCGGCGACCCACCACGGCCGCCGGACGCCCTCCTCGAGGCGGGCGGGGATCTCGTCGCCGCCGGCTCTGCCCCGGAGGGCGGCGCGTGGCTCGTCGGGATCGAGGACCCCTCCGGCGGCGACGCCGTCCTGGCCGTCGTCTTGGCGCAGGGCGCCGTCTGCACGTCGTCGATCCGGCTCGGCCGGTGGCGCGACCGGTCCAACCGCCTCGTCCACCACCTCCTCGACCCGCGAACGGGCGAGCCCGGGGGCGAGGGCCTGGTCGCCGTCACCGTCGCCTGGCCCGATCCGGCCTGGGCCGAGGTCTGGACAAAGACCCTCTTCCTCGCCGGCCGCTCCGGGATCGCCGCCGAAGCGCTCCGCCGTCGTCTGGCGGCGTGGTGGGTGACCGCCGATGGCGAGCTGGCGATGACCGCGGCGGCGGCGGAGCGGACGGTCTGGCCGCGGGAGGGTTGGCGGGTCGTCGGCTAGGGCGACGTCGCCGGGGCAGCGTGGGTGGCCCTACCCGTCGACGGGG
>DAOTYQ010000191.1:0-3248 GCA_034434735.1 Chloroflexota bacterium | reverse complement strand
GACCTTCGTCTCGGCCCTCCAGGCCCTGCCTCGCTTCGACGAGCGGGCCCGACCGGCGGACGGCGAGGGTGCCTCGACCTTCCGGGTCTGGCTCTTCCGGATCGCCCGGAACGCCATCGCCAACGAGCGACGCGCCCGGAGCCGACGGCCGACCACGGACCTTTCCGCCGCCGCGATGCTCCCCGATCCGGCCCCGAGCCACGATCCTCCGACCGTGGCAGTGCGCCGAGCCGAGGCGGCCGCCGTCTGGGATGCGGTGGCGGCCCTCCCCGCCGACCGACGGCGGGTCCTCGTCCTCCGCTTCGTCGAGGAGATGTCGATCGCCGAGATCGCCGGCGTCCTCGGGCGCTCCGAGGGCGCCGTCCGGGTCCTCCTCCACCGGGCCGTCCGCTCGGTCGCCGAACGCCTGGGAGCGCACGGTGGGACCGAGCCAGCGACGCTCGAGACGGCCTCGGCGGCGAACCCCGAGAGGGCCCGGCGGTGACGACCCTCGACCGACCCTGGGGGGCGACGGGTGGGGACGAGTCCATCGCCGCCCTCGAGCTCGACCGCTACATCGACGGCCTCCTCGCCACCCGCGACGAAGCGGTGGCGAGCCGGCGCCGTCGCCTCGAGCGGCCGCCGATGGCGCCCGAGGCGGGGCAGGGCGACGCCACGCGGGGACGTCGATCCGGATCGGCAGCGCCGAAGGGGGTCGAGCGCGCCGTCGACCGCCTCATGGTCGAGCGCGCCGCCGCCGACCGCCTCGCGGCTGACCGCCTCGCAGCGACCCTCGTCCGCGTCCACCCCTCCTTCCGGTTCGAGGAGCGCCTCGCCCAGTGCCTCGCCGCACTCGCGGCAGCCGGGAGCCCGGCCCCATCGCCGGCAGCCCAGATCTCACCGGATGCCCTCGCTCGGTCGGCACCGACGGGGGAGGGGTCGCCGGCGGCGGACTGGTCGCCGACGGTCGAGGCCGCACCGGTCGAGGCCGCACGGGCCGCGGTCGGCCCGCCCGCGGCGACCCCGGCCCCCGCGGCGACCCCGGCCCCCGCGACGGCGACGAGCCCGCCGGCCGTCGTCGCCTCCCCGGCCGCCCATCGCCCCGCCGTCGGCCGCCGCGTCCCGCCGTCCGTGCCGCTCCGCCACCCCCTCGTCATCGGCGGGGCGATCACCTCGGCCGCCATCTCCATCGCCGGGGTGGCGCTCTTCGCCTGGCGGCGGAGCCGGCCACGCCACCCGATGGCCCGAGCCGTCCCACTCGCCCACGGTGCCCTCGGGGTCGCCGGCACCGTCGCCGAGCGCCGCGGCTCGCCGGCGCGCCGCCGCGGCGGCCGCGGCCCCGCCCTCCTCGCTGGGCTCGCCCTCCGAGCCGCCGAGCGGGCCGGGTCGCCCGTCGGCGCTTCGCTCGATCGACCCGATCCGATGGCCGGCTGACCGATGCCGATCAAGCTTCCCTCCTTCCGCCCTCGCCGGGACACCTACCCGGCCGACCTCTGGACGAAGTGCCCGTCCTGCGGCGAGATGCTCTTCAACCGGCAGCTCCAGAAGTCGCTCCGGGTCTGTCCGAACTGCGGCCACCACTTCCGGATGACGGCGGCCGAGCGGCTCGCCCTCCTCCTCGACCCGGGCTCCTTCGAGGAGCGGGACGCGAACCTCCAGTCGGTCGATCCCCTCGGCTTCGTCGACCAGAAGCCCTACCCGGAGCGCCTCGGTGCCGCCCAGTTGGCGACGGGGCTCCGCGACGCCGCCGTCTGGGGCTTCGGCCGGATCGAGGGCGAGCGGGTCGCCATCTGCGTCATGGACTTCGGCTTCATGGGCGGCTCGATGGGTTCGGTCGTCGGTGAGAAGGTCGCCCGAGCTGCAGAGGCGGCCCTGGCCGAGCGGGTTCCCCTCGTCATCGTCTCCGCCTCGGGCGGGGCGCGGATGCAAGAGGGGACCCTCGCCCTCATGCAGCTGGCGAAGACCCTGGCCGCCATCGAGCGCCTCCGGGCGGCCCGGATCCCCTACGTCTCGATCCTCACCGATCCGACGACCGGCGGCGTCTACGCCTCCTTCGCCGCCGTCGGGGACGTCAACCTGGCCGAGCCGAATGCCCTCATCGGCTTCGCCGGGGCGCGGGTGTCGGCCGGGACCATCGCGGCCGAGCTCCCAGCGGGCTTCCAGCGGGCCGAGTTCCTCTTCCGGCACGGGTTCGTGGACCGGGTCGTGCCGCGGGCCGCCCTCCGCGACGAGCTCGCCCTCGTCCTCCGCTACCTGCGACCGCCCAAGCTCGCCGTCGCCGGCCCCGACGAGGATGGGGAGGCGGCCCTGCCGGCGTTCCGGCCGCTCTCGTTCATCAGCGAGCTCGCCGACCGGGTCCTGGCCGAGGCCCGGCGCGACGAGGCAGCGTCCGGCACGAACGTCGAGCCGGGTGTGACCGCCGACCGCAGCACGACCGCCGAGCGCGGCACGACCGCCGAGCGCAGCACGGCCTCCGCCGCCGCGGCCACGCCCGGCACGGCCTCCGCCGCCGCGGCCGCCCCCGGCAACGCCGAAACGGCCGCCCTCCCGCCGGACCAGGCCGCCGTCTGGGAGCGCGTCCAGCTCGCCCGCCACCTCCGCCGACCGCGGACCCTCGAGCTCGTCGGACAGCTGGCGGACGAGTGGCTGGAGCTCCACGGCGATCGCCTCTTCGGCGACGACGAAGCCATCGTCGCCGGCCTCGCCCGGATCGACGGTCGTCGTCTCGTCGTCGTCGGCCACCAGAAGGGCGCCGAGACCGAGGAGAACATCCGTCGCAACTTCGGGATGCCCCACCCCGAGGGCTACCGGAAGGCGATCCGCTGCTTCGAGCTCGCCGAGCGCTTCGGCCTCCCGGTCCTGACCATCGTCGACACGCCCGGCGCCTATCCCGGCCCGGCCGCCGAGGAACGCGGCGTCGCCGAGGCCATCGCTCGCGCCATCGCCTCCATGACCCGCCTCCGGACGCCGATCGTGACCGTCATCGCCGGGGAGGGCGGCTCGGGCGGCGCCCTCGCCATCGCCGCCGGGGACGTCGTCCTCGCCCTCGAGAACGCCGTCTACTCGGTCATCAGCCCCGAAGGCTGCGCCTCGATCCTCTGGCGGACCGCCGAGCGAGCCCCGGAGGCCGCCGTGGCGATGCGGATGACGGCGGCCGACCAGCTCGCCCTCGGCGTCGTCGATGCCGTGGTCGAGGAGCCGCCGGGCGGCGCCCACCTCGATCACGCCGAGACGGCTCGCCGCCTCCGCCCGGTCGTCCTTCGCCATCT
>DAOTYQ010000190.1:0-18183 GCA_034434735.1 Chloroflexota bacterium | reverse complement strand
TGAAAGTGACGCGGGAAACGACTTCACAATCTGGTAGCTTGACTTTCCCGAAACCCAGAGGAATGAGTGTCCGGCGATCGGGACCCGCCGAGGGGGACCGGGCCCTAGGTGTTTCCGTCGCCTGGCGAACCGCCGCCCCGGAGGAGGCGTGCCGCGAACGAGCGGAGCCGGAACGGCCGGGGCTGGAGACCTGGTCTGCCGTCCCATCCAGCAGGGCGCCGGTCGGCCGCCGACGGCGTCCCGGCCGGACCGCTCAGGCCGCCGAGCGCGGCCTCCTTGAGCGCTCGCTCCTCGGGGGTCATGAACGCCTCTAGCGGCAGATCGTCCGGATCGAAGGGCCGCGGCGTGCTCGACACGACCGGCCGGGGCGGGCGCGCGTAGGCCGGGGCGCCGTAGAGCTTCGGGAGGGCGATGTGGTGCTGTTCTTCGCTCGACACGGCGAGGCCTCGAGGTTCCTGCCTGGCCGCGACCGGCCCGCCCGGTCGCCACGGCTTGATCATAGCCAGCACCGGTCCCGTTGGCATGGTACGAACGGGCTACCCGCCGGCAGTGGTGCGGGCCGACACCGCCGGCCGGCCAGACGCCGCCGCTCGCCTGTCGCCGGCTGCCTCGCCCCGGCTGGTCAGAGAAGGACGGGCTTGAGGACCTGGGCCACGACGACGAGGACGAGGTAGGCGATCGGGATCGCCGCGAAGAGACCGAGGAGGGCGCTCCACCAGGTCCGCCGGATCCGGGTCGCCGGCCCCGAGCCCGTCGGCAGCGGGACGAAGAGGTACGTCGCGACGGCGCCACCGACGGCGATCCCGAGGACCACGAGGGCAGCCGCGAGCGGTCGGAGGTCGCCGCCCGGGAGGGCCGCGCCGCGGGTGAGGGCGACGTCGTAGGCGAGGTAGGCGAGGCCGAGGACGATCCCCAGGCCGAGGCTCGACGCCACCGCCCGGGCGACCGGTCGGGGCGGGTTCCGGAGCTGGCGCCACCGGACCTCGAGGAACGACCGCCGGCGGGGCCCGGACGCCTCGCCGCCACCCGCCGCCCGCTTCGACCCGTTCACGGCCCGATGATCGGGAGCGTCGGCCGCCGCGGCATCGTCTCGGGCGTGTGGGCCGCGATGAGCTCGACGGTCTCGACCACCCGGTCGATCTCGGCCTCGGTGGTGTAGAAGCCGACCGAGAGCCGGACGGCATCGAGCGGCCGGATCGTGCGGCCTATGACGAAGATCCGCCGCGCCAGCTCCTCGAGGACGGCCTCGGCCGACCAGCCCGCCACCCGGAAGGTGACGAGGGTCGCCATGTGGTTCCGCGGCGTCACGAGCCTGACTCCCTCGACGGCGGCGAGCCCATCGGCGAGACGGGCGGCGAGGGTGGGGCCGCGCCGGTGGACGAGGTCCCAGCCGACGACCATCGCCAGCCAACCGACGCTCCGGGCGAGGCCGACGACGGCCGGCCCGTACCAGCCGACGGCGTCGAACCGACGGGCATCGGGCCGAAAGACGGCCCGGCCGCGGATGTCCGGCTCGACGAAGCTCGACCAGCCACCGCCCGTCGGCCGCGCCGCGGCCCCCGCGTCGGGCCGGAGCCAGAGGCCAGCGATGCCCTCCGGACCGAGGAGCCACTTGTGACCGGCGACGGCGTAGAAGTCGGCCCCGACCTCGCCGACGGAGACCGGGATCGCGCCGACGGCCTGAGCACCGTCGACGACGACGGCGATGCCGCGCTCCCGCCCCGCGGCGGCGATTTCGGCGACCGGGAGGACCGCCCCGGTCGCCCAGGAGACGTGGGAGACGACGATGGCGCGGGTCCGCTCGTCGAGAGCGCCGACCACGGCGTCGAGGACCCGCTCGGGGTCGCCGCCGTCGCCGACGTCGGCGAAGACGACCTCGACCCCGAGGCGATCGCGGAGGGCGTAGAGGGCGGCCAGCCCGCCGATGTGTTCGATGGTCGTCGTCACCGCCCGATCGCCGGGCCGCCAGTCGAGGGCCCAGACGGCGGTCGTCACCGCGTCGGAGGTGGAGTGCCGGAGGGCCACCTCCTCGAGCCCGGCGCCGATGGCCGCGGCGAGGGTAGCTCGGGCCTCCTCGAGCCGCTGCTCCAGGGCCTCGAAGTAGGCCTCGTGGGCCCGGCCCGTCCGCAGCTCCCAGGCCGCCGCCTCGGCCATCGCGGCCGCCGCCTCGGCTGGCAGGGGCCCGGCGGTGCCGGTGTTCAGGTAGATCCCGGCCTCGACGGCGGGCAGGGCCGCCCGGATCGCCGCCACTCGCTCGGCGTCGGACGGGTAGGGGGGAGCCACGGCCCCGTATGATACCCGGGCCCGATGAACGGCCTCCCGCGCCCCGAACTCATCGCCACGACCGAGTGGCTCGCCGACAACCTCGAGCGGCCCGAGCTCCGGATCGCCGACGTCCGCTGGCGCCCCGACGGCACCGGGCGGGAGCTCTTCGTCCGGGGCCACGTTCCGGGGGCCGTCTACCTCGACTGGGCCGCCGACCTCACCGACAGCGTCGAGGAGACCGAGCTCTTCCTCCTCGCCGGCCCCGAGCAGGTCGCCGCCGCCCTCCGGCGGACCGGGATCGGCGACGGCACGACCGTCGTCGTCTACGACGACGTCCAGAGCATCTACGCCGCCCGGGTCTGGTGGAGCCTCCGCTGCTACGGCTTCGAGTCGTGCCGGATCCTCGACGGTGGCTTCCCGGCCTGGGTCGAGGAGGGACGACCCCTCTCGAACGCCGTCCCGGACCCGACGCCGGCCACCTTCACCCCGCGAGCCCAGCCGCGGCTCCGTCTCACGACGGCCGACGTCCGGGGGCTCCTCGGCTCCCCGGACGTGCTCTTCGTCGATGCCCGGGCACCCGACGAGTACCTCGGTCGCGGGGGGAACACCCGACGGCTCGGGCACATCCCAGGGGCGGTGAACCTGCCGGCCGGGCGCCTCGCCGAACCCGGCAGCCAGCGCTTGCCCTCCATCGAGACCCTGCGGCTGCTCGTTCGCGAGGCCGGCATCGGTCGCAGCCGCCGCATCGTCTGCTACGACGGGTCCGGGCTGGCCGCCACGAAGGTCGCCTTCGTCCTCGCCGTCCTCGGCTTCGACGACGTCGCCGTCTACGACGGCGGCTGGGCGGAGTGGGGCGACCGGCTCGATCTCCCCGTCGAGCGCTGACCGACGCCCGCCTCGACGCCGTCCCTGAACCGAGGTGCCGTCAGTCCCTCGGCTCGGGCGAGCGGTTCAGCCCCGCCCAGGGATCGACCTCCCGGTGGGGAGCGAGGATCTGGGCCCGGCTGTGGTTGACGGCAACCATGAGCGCCTGCGTTCGCGCCTCCCCGACGACGTCGGACCAGTACGTCGCCTCGGTGACCGGGATGAAGCGGCCGACGAGCTGGTCGAGGGCCTCCCGGAGGTCGCGCTCGGGTAGGAGGTGGATCCGGCCGACGACCTTGAAGGGCGGCACCGTGACGAGGGCCTGCTCGGGAACCTTCGGGGTCCGGAGCTCGGGCATCGGTTCCACCGGCGTGTCGGCGACGGCGAAGAGGACGGCCCCGAGGTTGACCTGGGCATACTCGGCCTGGATGGCCGGCGCGCGCGAACCGAACTCCTCGAAGACGGCGTCGGAGAGGACGAGGAACTCGTGCTCGGCCTCGTTGAGGATGTCGGTCACCCGGCGCAGGCGGGTCAGGACGGTCCCCTTGACGATGTACGCGTCGGTGTAGAGGGTCAGGCGGGCGGGCTGGCCGACGCCGAGGGGGTCGAACATGTCGCCCGTCAGCATAGCCGGACGGCTGGGCCGCCGGGCGTCCGGCCCGCGCCGCCGAACGACCGGCCCGCGGCGGCCGCCCGGCGGGGACGCTCACGACCGCCGTCCCGTCCGCGCCTCCTCGGTCACGAGGTGATCGGCCGTCGGCTGGAGCTCCCGGAAGAGGCGCTCGACGATGGCGAGGGTGTCGATCTCGGCCGGGGTCTTGTCGGGCCGGAGGCGAACGATGCGCGGGAAGCGGAGGGCGAAGCCCGAGCGGTGGCGGGCCGAGCGCATGATGACGTCGAAGGCGACCTCGACGACGATGGTCGGCTCCACGACCCGGTAGCGACCATGGCGACGGATGGTGTGGGCCTCGAACCAGCGGGTCAGCTCGGCGATCTCGGCGTCGGTGAGGCCGCTGTAGGCCTTGCCGATGGTGACGAGCTCGCCCGTCGCCTCGTCGCGGACGGCAAAGGTGTAGTCGGAGAGGACGCCGTGGCGCTTGCCGTGGCCGAGCTCGACCCCCACGACGACGCAATCGAGGGTGGCCAGGGCCCGCTTCATCTTCAGCCAGCCCATGCCGCGCCGCCCCGGCGAGTACGGGCTCCGAGGGTCCTTGGCCAGGAGGCCCTCGTTGCCCCGCTCCCGGGCGGTCCGAAAGGCCGCCTCGATCTCATCCACGCTCCGAGCGACGGTCCGGAGGGAGCGCCGGAAGCGACCGCCGGCCTCGGCAGGCGGGAGCTCCAGGGCGTCGAGGCGGCGCCGACGCTCGGCGAGGGGTAGGCGGAGGAGCGGCTCGGCCGGCCCGTCGCGCGGCCCGAGGGCGAGGAGGTCGAAGGCGACGAAGACGACCGGGACGCGCTCGACGATCTCGAGCGAGGGTGCCTTCCGGCCGAGGCGGCTCTGGAGGGCGAGGAAGGGCAGGATCCGGCCGTCGCGCTCGGCGAGGAGCTCGCCGTCGAGGATCCCCGACCACGGTAGGTCGCGGGCCGCCGCGGCAACCTCGGGAAACTGGCCGGTGACGTCGTGGAGGTCGCGCGAGTAGAGGACGGCCCGCTCGCCGCTCCGGTGGAGCTGGGCCCGGATGCCGTCGTACTTGTCCTCCAGCCAGACCTCTGGGCCGAGGCGGGTGAGGATCTCGGCCGGGTCCTCGGCCGGCGAGGCGAGCATGAAGCGGATCGGATGGAAGAGCGTCAGGGCGGCCTCCGCCAGGCGGTCGTCGTGGGCGAGGAGCGCCGTCCGCCCGAGGTCGCCGGTCAGCATCGCCGCCCACTTGACCGCCTCGAGGGATCGCCCGAAGGCGGCCGCGATGGCGGCCTCCAGGAGCCCCTCCCGGAGTCCGATCCGGAGCTCCCCGGTCAGGACCTTGACGACGTAGGTCGCCGTCAGCGGATCGCAGCGGGCGAGGAGGTCGCGGAGCCGCTCCGTCTTGGCCGCCGCGCCCGGGGTCGCCTCGATCTCGGCGAAGGCAGCCGCCACATCGGCGGGCCTCGGGCCGGCGGCGGGGTCGGGCGCGTGGCCCGCCGCGGCGAGGACATCACCGACGGCCCGACCGAGATCCGAGTGGCGATCGTAGGCCCGGGCAAGGGCGGCGGGCTCGGCCGGGACGAGGGCGAGGACGGCGGCGGCGATGGCCGACCAGCCGACGCCGAGGGCGCGACCGTCGGCCTCGGGGAACGGGCGGCCCGAGAAGAAGACGGCGGCGACGGCGAGATCGGCCGGGTCGAGGGTTCGCAGGTAGGCAGCGATTTGATCGACCTTCTCCGACGTTCGGCTCGTCGCCGCCACCTGCTCGGCGACCTCGCTCCAGCGGCGCATCGATCCTCTCACCCTGGCGATCCCTCCTCCGCGGCGGATGGTATACGCTCCCCGCGATGGTGGCCCGGGCCTGGTTTCCGCACGAGCTGGTCGGCGAGCGGGTCGTCCTCCGCCGTCACTCGCCGGCCAACCTGCCCGCCTTCCGCCGCTGGTATGCCGACCCCGAGGTCGCCCACCTGACCCGCTACCAGGGCGAGCCGATGCGGCCCGACGAGGTGGACCGCTTCTTCGCCGCCCGGGTCCTGGGCCCCGACTCGCTGGCGATGGCGATCCACCTCCGCTCGAGCGGCCGCCTGATCGGGACGTGCGCCCTCTCCGGCCTCGATCCCGACAACGGCTCCGCCCTCTTCCACATCACCATCGGCGAGAAGGACTGCTGGGGCCAGGGCTACGGCACCGAGGCGACCCAGCTCATGCTCGCCCACGCCTTCGAGACCCTCAAGCTCCACCGGATCGGCCTCTCGGTCTTCGAGTTCAACGAACGGGCGATCCGGGCCTACCGGCGGATCGGCTTCGTCGTCGAGGGCCGGGCTCGGGAGGCGATCTGGCGGAACGGTCGCTGGTGGGACGAGATCATGATGAGCATGCTCGATCGGGAGTGGCAGGCCCTCCGAGCCGGTCGCGGCGACCCGTCGCCGGAGGCGGCCGAGATCGGTGCGTCGAGTCCGCCGCTCGCCACGCCCCCCGGTGCGAGCCGATGACGAGCGACCGCCCGGCGCCCGGACCGAGCGGATCCGCGGAGGGTCCGCGAAGCGCCGGGCAGGCCGCTCGCGCTGCCGTCCGGGCCTGGCTCGAGGCGAAGGGGCACGCCGCCGAGAACGCCCGCCGCGCCCTCGCCGTCCTCGAGGCCGCCCAGGCGGCCGGGACCCTGCCCCGGACGCCGGTCCTGGAACGCATGGTCGCCGACCTGCGGGCCGCCCTCGAGCCGGACGAGCGAGGCAAGATCGGGGCGAAGGGCGCCGAAGCGGCCCGCCTCATCCTGCGGGCCGTCGTCCGGGAGCTGGACCGACTGCCGCCCGACGGCCCCTGATCCGCCGAGGGCGCACCGGCCGGCTGGTGGCGGCCGTCACGGACGGGCGCGCGGCCGACCGTGTACGGTTAGCCGGAGCGGCCCGCCCGCCGGACGTACCGGCGGCGCGCACGGCCCGGAAGCAGTGCCCGATGGAGGTGAGCGAGGGACACGCCGCGGCGACCGTCGAGTTTCGCCACGTCACGAAGCACTACGACGACGCCGCCCTCCGAGCCGGCGCCCCCGGCGCCGTCACCGATCTCTCCTTCGTCGTGCCGGCCGGTCGGGTCTGCGTCCTCGTCGGCCCCTCGGGCTGCGGCAAGACGACGACCCTCAAGCTCGTCAATCGCCTCGTCGAGCCGACGAGCGGCCAGATCCTCCTGGACGGGGTCGACGTCGCGACCCGCGACCCGACCGTCTTGCGGCGGGGGATCGGCTACGTCATCCAGCAGGTCGGTCTCTTCCCCCACGAGACCGTCGAGGAGAACATCGGCACGGTGCCCCGCCTCCTCGGTTGGTCGGCGGCCCGCCGTCGGGCGCGGGCGGCGGAGCTGCTCGAGCTCGTCGGCCTCCCGCCGAGCCGCTACGCCCGCCGCTACCCGGCCGAGCTCTCGGGCGGCGAGCGCCAACGGGTCGGGGTCGCCCGAGCGCTGGCGGCCGATCCGCCGATCCTCCTCATGGACGAACCCTTCGGGGCCGTCGACCCGATCGTCCGGGAGCGCCTCCAGAACGAACTCCTCCGGATCCAGGAGCGCCTCGCCAAGACGATCCTCTTCGTCACCCACGACATCGACGAGGCGATGAAGATGGGCGACCTCGTCGCGGTCATGGCGACCGGCGGCCGGCTCGCCCAGTTCGGGACGCCGGCCGAGATCCTCGCCGCGCCGGCCTCGGAGTTCGTCGCCCGCTTCGTCGGCGCCGATCGCGGCCTCAAGCGGCTCGCCCTCGTCCGGGTCGGGGAGCTCGCCCTCCGGCGGCCCGTGGCGGCCCGCGTCGGCGACCCCGCCGGGCCGGCCCGGGACCGGATCCGGGCCGACCCCTTCCCCTACCTCCTCGTCGTCGACGCCGCCGAGCGGCCCCTCGGCTGGCTCGACCAGGACGAGGTCCCCGAGACGGGCAGCCTCGACGCGGGTGGGCTCCAGCCGGCCGTCCCGGTCTTCGACCGCCGAACGACGCTGAAGGACGCCCTCGCCATGCTCCTCGACGCCGACGTCCAGGCCGGCATCGTCGTCGACGAGGGCGACCGTGCCGTCGGGCTGCTCACCGTCGACGACGTCGTCGCCTGGCTCCGGAGCGACGGCGCGAGTCGGTCGCCCGCCGACGCGGGGGCTGAGCCGGCCGCCTCGGACACGCCGCGGAGCGCCTGACCGGTGCGCGACGGCCAACCCCTCGTCGACCTCGCCTGGGTCGTCGCCCACCTCGACGAGATCGCCCGCCGGACCCTCGAGCACCTCTGGATCGCCGCCCTCGCCGTTGGGGTCGGGTTCGGCGTCGCCTTCGGCCTCGCCCTCCTCGTCCTCCGCGTCCGGCGGGCCTACGGGCCGATCGTCGGCCTGACCGGGGTCCTCTACACGATCCCCTCCATCGCCCTCTTCGCCGCCCTCGTCGGCGTGACCGGGATTTCGCTCCTGACGGCCGAGATCGCCCTCGTCATCTACACCCTCCAGATCCTCGTCCGGAGCATCGTCGCCGGCTTCGACGCCGTCCCGGCCGACGTCCTCGAGGCGGCCGACGGCCTCGGTTACGGGCGCCTCGAGCGGCTCCGCCGGGTCGAGCTGCCGCTCGCCGTCCCCCTCATCGTCGCCGGCCTCCGCCTGGCGAGCGTCTCCACCATCGGCCTCGTCACCATCGCCGCCCAGCTCGGCGAAGCCTTCGGCGGCCTCGGCGTCCTCATCACCCAGGGCCTCCAGACCTTCTTCGCGACGAAGGTCTACGTCGGGGCGGTCCTCTCGGTCGCCCTCGCCATCGGCGCCGACGTCGTCTTCGTCCTCATCCAGCGCCGCCTGACGCCCTGGGCCCGGGCGGGGGCGAGCCGGCTGGCCGGCTAAGGAGACGGCTCGTGCTCGACGGCGTCGCCTGGCTCCTCGATCCCAGCCACTGGCAGGGCGCAGACGGGATCCCGACCCGGATCGCCGAGCACCTGGCCATCTCGATCCCGTCGGTCCTCGTCGCCGCCGCCATCGCCCTGCCCGTCGGGATCGCCATCGGCCACACGGGGCGCGGCGCGACCCTGGCCGTGAACCTGGCGAACATCGGCCGGGCCGTCCCCTCGTACGCGGTCATGGTCATCGTCCTGCCCATCTCGATCCGCTGGAACCCCAACCTCGGGCTCGACGTCGTCCCGACGGTCGTGGCGATGGTCCTCCTCGCCATCCCGCCGATCCTCGTCACCGCCTACGCCGGGATCCGCTCGGTGGACCCCGAGATCGTCGAGGCGGCCCGGGCGATGGGGATGCGAGAGCGCCAGATCGTCCGGCGGCTCGAGCTCCCCCTCGCCCTGCCGATCATCGTCGGCGGCATCCGGACGGCGACGGTCCAGGTCGTCGCCACGGCGACCCTCGGCGCCATCATCGCCTACGGTGGCCTCGGTCGCTACCTCATCGACGGCATCGCCCGCAACGACGACGGACGCCTCTTCGCTGGCGTCATCCTCGTCGCCGGGCTTGCCCTCGGCGTCGAGGCCGGGCTCGCCCTCGTCCAGCGGCTCGTCACGCCGGCCGGGGTCCGGCGTGCTGCCGGCCCCTCGGGCGCTCGGGGTTCGGCGGGCACGCGGGGTTCGGCGGGCGACCCCTGACCGGAGGCGGATCGTCGGGTCGCGGCGCCGATCGAGCGACGGCCCGAGCCGAAACGTGGGCTGGATCACGGACCCCGCGCCGCGTCCTGCTATCCTGGGCCGACCTGACGCCGAGCATCCAGCCCGGCGCGACCAGGGGAGGACCGACCCATGCGGACGTCCCGCGCGCTCGCCCTCGGGGCGGCGTTGCTGGTGGCCATCGCCGCCTGCACGCCGGGAGGGGGGAGCAAGCCCACGGTTCGAATCGGCTCGGACGGGTTCTACGAATCGGCCCTCATGGCCGAGATCTACGCCCAGGTCCTGGAGGCGAACGGTTACCCCGTCGAGCGGAAGCTCAAGCTCGGATCCCGAAAGGTTCGCCAGCCGGCCCTCGAAGCCGGCGAGATCGACCTCGCCCCCGAGTACCTCGGCTCCGGCCTCGGCTTCTACGACGCCTCGCAGATCTCCGGCGACCCGGCGGCGAACAAGGAGGCCCTCCAGGCGATCCTCGCCACGAAGGGCGGCGGGATCACCGTCCTCGGCTTCACCCCGGGCGAGGACACGAACGCCTTCGTCGTCCGCCGCGACACGGCCGACCGGTACGGCCTCGCCAAGATGAGCGACCTCGCCGCCGTCCAGGACGAGCTGACCTGGGGGCTCCCGCCCGAATGCGAGACGAACCCGCTCTGCCGCGGTGCCCTCGAGACGGCCTACGGGATCCGCTGGCCGCCCAAAAGCCTCGAGCTCCTCGCCGCCTGCGACGCCCCCATCGCCGAGGCCCTCCGGAGCGGCGCCGTCGACATCGCCGAGCTCTGCTCGACCCAGCCCGCCATCGGCCAGTTCGGCTTCGTCGCCCTCGAGGACGACAAGCAGACCCAGCCGGCCGAGAACATCGCCCCGCTGGTCCGGAACGACTACCTGGCCAAGCTCGGCGACCGGGCCGCCTTCGAGAAGCTCCTCGACGACGTCTCGGCCAAGATCACGACCCAGGTTCTCATCGACCTCGGGGTCAAGGTCGCCGTCGAGCAGCAGAGCGAGGCGGCCGTGGCGAAGGCGTGGCTGACGGAGAACGGCTTCCTGAAGTGAGCGGCCCGGGCCGCCGACCGCGGCGTCGGAGCGCCAGCCGGCGCGTCCGCCCGCTCCGAGCCGCGGGGCTCCTCACCCTCGGCTGAGCCCGATCTCGCGGCGAAGCTGCCCAGCCGCCTCCCAGATCCTCGGGGCGGCCGCGTAGAGGCGTCGGGCCTCGAACCGGATCCAGGTCGCCGTCTCGTCGTCACCGATCTGCTCCGCCGCCTCGGGCACCCGCCGTTCGAGGGCGTCCTGGAGGAACGCGGCGTAGAGGACGAGGGGGTCGCTTCGACCGACCCGCTCTTCCGCGCCCGGCGCGAAGTCGATGGGGACCATGAGCCGGCCGTAGAAGGCCCCGACGGCCGCCGTCAGGCGGTCGAGGCCCTGACTGTGGCCGGCCCAGCGGAGGATCGGCGCCGGAGAGTTGAAGCCGACGAGCCGGGTCGAGGGGTCCACGTCGGCGACCCGGACGACGCCGCCAAAGGCGATCCACTGGTTCATCTCGCCGAGGCGGTCGACGATCCGGACCCGCCCCCAGGCGAAGCGTGCCTCCGGCCGGACCGGTGTCGTCCGGTCGATCTGGACGACCCGACCGCGGCCCTCGACGAGGGCCCAGTGGAAGACGATCTCGGGGTCGAAGTGCCGGAGCGTCGGTCGATCGCGAAGGGCAACGAGGAGGTTTGCCCCGCCCGGGGACGCTGGGCGGTCGCCGTTGATCAGGGTGAAGCCGAGGTTCGCGAGGAGCTCGGCGCCCACAGTCGCCCAGCACTCCGACCGGCTCAGCTCGGGGTAGGCCCCGCTCGCCATCGACGGCGATCCTAGCCTGCCGGCCCATCGGCCAGAGCCGCGTGCCCGACAGGCACGTTCTGGAGGGTCGGGAGGGTCCACGACGGCCGAGACCGTCCCGATGGGTGCCTGGGAGGAACGCGGCGGTCAGGGCTGGCCGGCGGACGGCCCGTCGCCGCCGGAGAGGTGACTCCCCGGAACGCGAGCGACCGGGGCGGGGCTGCCGCCGTCCGGAATGTGCCTCCCGGGAACGCGGGTGTCAGAAACGTGCCTCCCGGGAACGCGGGGAACGGGCAGGCCACGCTGGTGCTCGTTCGGCCCTGGATCGCCGGCCCCGTCACGGGCCCGGGAGCCGACGTCCCGCGGAGGCGGGTGCGTCGGGTCCATCCGGGTCGGCGCCGTCCGGCCCGCCGCCAGGTGCCACGGCCATCGAGCCGGTCGGCCAGGCCACGTCCGAGCCCGTCCGCCAGGCCAGGGCGACCGCCCCTGCCCCGCCGGCCGAAGTGACCGCGACGATCCCGGCGTGGACGAGGATGCCCAGGGCGAGGGCCCGCTCCGCCGGGACGCCGACGGCAACGCCGGCCGTCATGGCCGCCAGCTCGAAGGTGCCAAGGTAGGCCGGGCCCGACGGGACGGCGGTCGCGAGGGCGACGGTCGCCGCGACGAAGCCGGCCTGGCTGAGGACGAGGTCGGCGCCGACGGCCGCACCGGCGGCGGCGAAGGCGAGGACCGAGGCGGTCCAGGCGGCCACGGTCAGGAGCGCCGCCTCGGCGATGGTCCGCGGCCGACCGGCCACGGCGAGGCCCGCCCGAAGGCGGCCGATGAGCTCGTGCGCGCGGGGCCAACGGGCGAGGCTCTGGAAGATCGTCCGGACGCCGGGCAGCCGGTGGGCGGCGAGGGCGACGACGAGCCCACCGCCGAGGAGCCCGACGAGGGCGACCCCGAGCCCGACGCTCTCGCCGAGGACGCCGCGGACCGAGAGGAGGGCGACGGAGCCAGCCCCGATGGCGACGACCGTGGCCGTGTCGATGACCCGTTCCACGATCACGGTCCCGAAGACCGTCGTTCGGCTGAGCCCCTCCCGGTCGCCGAGGACATGGCTCCGGACGAGCTCGCCGAGGCGGGCCGGGAGGAGGTTGTTGGCCAGGTAGCCGATGAGGAGGGCACCCAGGGTGACCGGGTAGCGGACACGCCGGACGGGGACGAGGAGGCGCTGCCAGCGCCAACCGCGGACGGCCACGTCGACAACGCTGCAGGCGAGCATGACGGCGAGCCAGGACGGGGCCGCCCGGCCCAGGACCTCGGCGACGCGAGCCGGATCGATGGAGCGGAGAGCGAGGAGCCCGGCGACGATGGAGATGCCGATGCCGAGCAGCGCCCGGAGGAGCGGCGCGCGCCGCCGTCGCCGACGGATCATCGGCTCCCGCGGGCAGCGGCCCCGCGGGCGACGGCCCCGACGGCGGGGAGGCCGGCCCGGACCACGAAGGCTCGGGCGGGCTGCAGGCAGGGAGCGCGGCTCACCATCGGGGCAACGGTAGCCGATGGAACGACTCGTCGGGCGGCCGATCGACTCGGTGGCGCCGTCGGTCGCGTCGAACCGCTCCTCGCCGACCCGTCAGCGGGGATCTGGGTCCTTCGCGTGTCGGCCCGCCCGGCCGGCGAGCGCGTCCGGCCCGGCGAGCGCGTCCGACCCAGTCTCCGGCGGCCGCCTGGGGCGAAGGGCCGGATCGATCCTGAGTCCTGCCCGATGGAGGAGGTAGCGGAGGACGACGGCGAGGGTCGAGAGGCCATAGACGACGCTCCGGCGGAAGCCGACCGAGCTCGCCTCCTCGAAGTACCGGGTCGGGACGGCGATCTCGCCGATCCGATGCCCGAGGCCGATGGCAACGGCCTGGGCGATGAGCTCCTGGTCGAAGACGAAGTCGTCGCTGTTGCGGCGGTAGGGAATGGTTTCGAGGAGCCGTCGACTGTAGGCCCGCAGGCCCGTGTGGTACTCGGAGAGCCGGAGCCCGAAGGCGAGGTTCTCGACGGTCGTCAGGAACCGGTTGGCGACGTACTTCCAGCGCGGCATCCCGCCGGCCAGCGGGTCGCCGAGGAAGCGGCTACCCAGGACGAGGTCGTGGGTCCCCTCGACGATCGGGCGGACGAGCTCCGGGATCCGGGTCGCATCGTACTGGTAGTCGGGGTGGAGCATGACGACGACGTCAGCGCCGGCGGCCAGGGCGGCGTCGTAGCACGTCTTCTGGTTCCCGCCGTAGCCGAGGTTCTGCCGGTGGACGATGACCTCGAGGCCGATCCGGCGGGCGATCTCGACGGTCTCGTCGCGGGAGACGTCGTCGACCAGGATGATGTGGTCGACGACGTCGCGAGGGATGTCGGCGTACGTTCGCTCGAGGGTCTTGGCGGCGTTGTAGGCGGGCATGACGACGACGACCCGAACGCCGTCGGGCCCGGCGGGCGGTGCCGCGCCGCCATCGCGGTCGAGGCGCTCGGTCATGGACGCACCCAGTCGGTCGGGCGAACCATGCCTGTGGACTGTACCCGGTCGGCGATCCGCCGAGGAGCCCCATTGCGCCGACTGCAGGTTCGAGCCGCTCCGGCGACAATGGTCCTGGAGCCCGATGCGCCGGTTCGCCCCGCCCATGCCCGCCGGTGCCGGGCGCACAGGAGACCACGATGTTCGAGCGCTTGTTCGGGAGCCGAGACCGAGACCCCACCCTCGCCGGCCGCGTTCCGCCCGGCCAGTACGTGACCGAGAAGTTCCCCGTCCTCCACTACGGCTCGGTGCCGCGGGTCGATCTCGCCCGCTGGGACCTCGTCGTCCGCGGCCTCGTCGACAACCCGCTCCGGCTCACCTGGGAGGAGTTCCGCCGGCTCCCCCGCAAGCGGGTCGTCACCGACATCCACTGCGTCACCCGCTGGTCGAAGCTCGACACGAGTTGGGAGGGCGTCCCGTTCTCGGTCGTCGCCGACCTCGCCCGGGTTCGACCCGAGGCGAGCCACGTCGTCGCCCACGCCGAGGGCGGCTACACGACGAACCTCCCCCTCGCCGTCTTGCTCGACGACGACGTCCTCCTCGCCGACACGTACGCCGGCGAGCCCCTCGAGCCGGAGCACGGCTACCCGGTCCGTCTCCTCGTCCCGAAGCGCTATTTCTGGAAGAGCGCCAAGTGGCTCCGCGGCCTCGAGTTCCTCGCCCACGATGAGCCGGGGTTCTGGGAGCGCTACGGCTACCACAACGACGCCGACCCATGGCGGGAGGAGCGCTTCAGCGCGTGAGCCCGACGCGGCGGGAAAGACGACGGGGCCGCCGGCTTGCGCCGGCGGCCCCGCGGCGTCGGAGGAGGGGGCGATGGATTAGTGCGCGCAGCTCCGGGGTGCGCCGGCCTCGTCGGCCGTCCGGAAGCTCGACCCGCAGCCGCAGGCCGCGACCGCGTTCGGGTTGTTGACCGTGAAGCCGGCACCCATGAGGGTGTCGACGTAGTCGATCTCCGAGCCCTGCAGATAGCGGACGCTGCTCTCGTCGACGTAGACCCGGATCCCGTTCGCCTCCATGACCCGGTCGTCGGGCGTCGGCGTGTCCTCGAGCATCATCCCGTAGCGGAAGCCGGAGCAGCCGCCGGAGTAGACGTAGACGCGCAGGCCGATGTTCGGGTTCGGCTCGTCCTTCGTCAGCTCGCGCAGCTTGCTGGCGGCGGCCTCGGTCAGCGTGACGATCGCGGGGCTCTCGATCATTCCGTGTTCGTCCTCCTGGACGGTCCTCTGGGCCGGTCACGCCGGCTGGACGTATCGTACGCGACGTCGCGGGTTTCGACAAGGGGTTCGTCAGAAATCTCGCCAGCCCGGAGTGCGCCGGCCCGACCTCCCCCGGGGCAGGCCCCTTCCGGGTCGAACGGCGCCGGAGCCCGCCCGCTAGCGCTAGCCCTCGATCCGCTCGACGATGGCCGCGATCCCCTGCCCGACCCCGATGCACATCGTCGCCAGCCCGTACCGGCCACCCCGCCGCTGGAGTTCGTGGACGAGCATCGTGACCAGACGGGCGCCGCTCATCCCGAGCGGGTGGCCGAGGGCGATCGCCCCGCCGTTCACGTTTACCCGCTCCGGATCGAGGCCGAGCTCGTCGATGCAGACGAGCGCCTGGCTGGCGAAGGCCTCGTTCAGCTCGACGAGGTCGAGGTCGGCGACCGAGAGCCCGGCCCGAGCGAGAACCTTGCGGACGGCCGGGATCGGCCCGATCCCCATGATCGCCGGATCGACCCCCGCGACGGCACTGGCCACGAACCGCGCCATCGGCCGCAGCCCGAGCGAGCGGGCCCGCTCGGCTTCGACGAGGAGGAGCGCCGAGGCCCCGTCGTTGATCCCGGAGCTGTTGCCGGCCGTCACCGTCCCGCCCTCCCGGAAGGCCGGCCGGAGTCGGGCGAGGGCTTCGAGGGAGGTATCGGGCCGCGGGTGTTCGTCCCGGGTAACGAGGACCGGTTCGCCCCGCGCCGGCTGGACCCGGATCGGGACGATCTGATCGTCGAAGCGGCCCGCCTCGATGGCGGCCACGGCGAGCCGATGGGAGCGGAGGGCGAAGGCGTCCTGGCGCTCCCGAGCGACTTGCCAGCGCTCGGCGACGTTCTCGCCCGTCTCGCCCATGGAGTACGGATGGTGGCGCTCGGCGAGGCGCGGGTTCACGAAGCGCCAGCCGAGGGTCGTGTCGTAGAGGCGTCGCTCGCCCCGCTCGAAGGCCGCCTCGGGCTTGGCCATGACGTACGGGGCTCGGGTCATCGACTCGACGCCGCCGGCGATGACGAGGTCGGCCTCTCCGACCATGATGGCGTGGGCGCCCGAGACCACCGCCTGGAGGCCGCTGCCACAGAGCCGGTTCACGGTCTGGCCGGCCACCTCCACCGGCAGCCCCGCGAGAAGGGCGGCCATCCGGGCCATGTTCCGATTGTCCTCGCCGGCCTGGTTGGCGCAGCCGAAGATGACGTCCTCGACGAGGGCGGGATCGATGCGGGTCCGAGCGACGAGGGCTTCGATGACGGCCGCCGCCAGGTCATCCGGTCGGACGCTGGCCAGGGCACCGCCGTAGCGCCCGATCGGCGTTCGGACGGCGTCGACGATCCAGGCCTCGCGGAGGATCCGGCCGCCCTGTGCCCGGGATTCGGTCATGCGCGGCATTGTAGGCGGGCGCCGAACCGACCCTCTCCGTGACGAGCCCCCAGCCGTCCCATCGGTGTCACGGTCCGCCGAGCGGCGCTGCGGCCGGCCACGGCCGGCGCGACGCGACCCGATCCCGGCCAGGATCTGGTGACATCCGACACCGCCGGAGCCCCCATGATCTCTTCGGTAGCGTAGACTGTCGGGACCAACGTACCGGACCGGGGGCTACGGTGACCATGGCGCGTCGGCGTCGAACGATCATCCCCGCGACGAAGTGGGCGACCACGGGGCGGACCCGCACCGCGAGGCGGCCTGTCTTGGACGGACCGGCCTCGCTGCAGCGCCGAGCGGCCGTCGCCCGAGTGGCTGCCGTCCTCCTCGCGCTCCTCTTCCTCCTCGCCGTCGTCGGCTGCCAACCGGCACCATCCGAGACCCCCGTCGGCTGGGCATCGAACCTGCCCGAACCGAGCGGGGCCGTCCTCGACGTCGGTCGATCCGGGCCCGGACAGGACAGTACGGGATCGTTCGTCGCCTACCGGTCGATGGATCCCCCGGCCGTCGCCCTGGAGCGCTACGCGACGGACCTCGCCCGAGCCGGTTTCGAGCTGGTCCGGCAGGTTGGCACCTGGCGGGTCTTCCAGCGAGGGGCGGTCGTCGTCTCGGTGTCGGTCTCGGCCGACGGCCCGCCGACATACATCATCGTCCGAGAGGGGAGCGCCCAGACCGGCGGCGGCAATGGGGCGCCGGGGCCGTCGATCGGGCCGAACCGGACTCCGGAGCCACCCGGACTGGGAACACCGGAGCCCGTCAGCCGGCGGCCGAGCACGCCGCCGGGGCACGGTGGCACGCCGCCGGGGCAGGCGAGCACCCCGCCGGGGCACGGTGGCACGCCGCCTGGGCAGGCGAGCACCCCGCCGGGGCACGGTGGCACGCCGCCGGGGCAGGCGAGCACCCCGCCGGGGCACGGTGGCACGCCGCCTGGGCAGGCGAGCACCCCGCCGGGGCAGGGTGGCGGCAACGGCACTGGATCGGGTGGAGCCGGCCAGGGTAAGAGCGGCGGCAAGAAGCCGTGACCGAAGCCGATTCGACCCGATGAGACCGCCCATCCACGTCCTCCTCGTCGACGACGACGTCCGACTGGCCGGACTGCTCGCCGATCGCCTCCGGCGCGACGGCTTCGAGGTCGGCGTCGCCTTCTCTGGTCGCGAGGCCATCGCCGCCCTCGACGCCCGTTGGCCCGACGTCGTCCTCCTCGATCTCATGCTGCCCGATCTGGCCGGCGAGGACGTCGCCGCGGAGGTGAAGCGGCGGGCCGACCTGCCGATCATCGTCCTCTCCGCGGTCGACGACCCCGAGGCGAAGGTGGAGCTCATCGCCCGCTACTCCGAGGACTACGTCACGAAGCCCTTCCATTACCCGGAGCTGGCGGCCCGGATCAACCGCGTCGTGCGGCGCCTCTACGATCGCCTTCCCGCCCAGGAGCTCGTCCTCGGCCCCGACCTCACCCTCATCCTCCGGAAGCGGCTCGCCGTCGTCGCCGGGCGTCCCGTCCGCCTCTCGCCCACCGAAGTCCGCGTCCTCCAGATCCTCGCTGCCTCGCTCGGACAGACCGTCACCACCGACATCATCCTGACTCGCGCCTGGGGTCGCTCGGATCGCGCCGATCCCGCCTACGCCTGGGTGACCATGCGCCGCCTCCGCCAGAAGATCGAGCTCGATCCCGACCACCCGCGCTATCTGGTGACCGATCCCCGGGGCGGCTATCGACTCCAGCGCGTCGAATCCGCCGACGCCGAGACCGCCGGCTCGGCTGCCCAAGAGCGATGACCCAGCCGCCGGGCCGCGGCGGCCGGCGTG
>DAOTYQ010000189.1:0-8099 GCA_034434735.1 Chloroflexota bacterium | reverse complement strand
CGACGTCGCCGCCGAGATCGCCGATCTCATCGGAGCGGCACGCTCCTACAGCCTGAATGCGACGGTGACGGCGGCGGCGAAGCAGACCGCCCTCGACGCCCTCGAGATCGGCCGATGATCGAACCGCTCGGGTCCCTCCCCGGCCGCTCCCTCGGATCCGCGGGTATCGGCGAGCCCGGCTTCGGGTCGCTCGGCCGAAGCGGTCGAGTCCTCGGCCCCACCGGATCGGACGGGCACGGGTCCTTCCTCGACGCCCTCGGCGAAGCCGTCGCCCACCTGAACGCCCAGCTCACAGCCGCCGACGCCGCCGCGGCCGACTTCGCCGCCGGCGGCGCCACCGACCTCCACGACGTCGTCCTCGCCCTCACCGAAGCTGGGATCGGACTCCGCCTCGGCGTCGCCGTCCGCGATCGCCTCCTCGAGGCCTACCACGACGTCATGCGGCTCCAGATCTGAGCCCGACCCGCAGCCAGACTAGCGAGACGACCGAGGCCGACCGTGCTCGACCAGCTCACCCCGCTCCTCCGCCAGCTCACGATCTCGCAGCGGATCGGCATCGTCTTCGGTGCCATCGCCTCCGCCCTCCTCCTCGTCGGCCTCGTCCTCTGGGCCGGCCGCACCGAATACCAGCCAGCCTTCACCCGGCTCGCCGCGAGCGATGCGGCCGCCATCGTCGAGGCCCTCCGGGGGGCGAAGATCCCCTACGAGGTCACCGACGCCGGGACCACGATCCTCGTCCCGACCGGCGCCCTGGCCGATGCGCGGCTGGCGGCGGCCTCGGCGGGGGTCCTGCCCGACGACGGCTCCGCCTTCGACCTCTTCGACAAGCAGGGCTTCGGGGCGACGGAGTTCGAGCAGAACGTCGCCTACCAGCGGGCCCTCGAACGGAAGCTCGAGGCGACGATCCGGGGCCTGGCCGGTGTCGCCGATGCCTCGGTCGCCATCGTCCCCCAGCGTCAGGGGGCACTGACCTCCGACGATCGGCCGGCCTCGGCGTCGGTGACGATCCGGATGCGCGGCGGTGGCTCGCCGGACGCGGCCATGGTCCGGGGGATCGTCTCCACCGTCGCCGGCGCGGTGGCCGGCCTCTCGCCCGACAACGTCACCGTCGTCGACGAGCAGGGCCGGGTTCTCGCGGGACCGGGCGCGGCTCCGGGAGCCGATCTGGCCGGCATGCGCGAGGCCGTGGAGCGGTCGCTGGCGGCCAAGGCCCAGCGTCTCGTCGACGAGGTCCTCGGGGTTGGCCGGTCGACGGTCGCCGTGAGTGCCGCGCTCGATGCCGACACCGTGGAGCAGACGATCACGACCGTCAAGCCCATCGACGCCTCCAACTGGACGCCGGCCTCGGTCCAGACCATCGACGAGCGGTACGTCGGCGCCGGCGCCGGCGGGGCCGCCGGCATCCCCGGGACGGCCTCGAACGTGCCCGGCCTGCCGACCTACCCCATCAGCGGCATCCCGGGCCTCGCGGCGACTCCGGCGCCGAGCGCCGGCCCCGAGACGCCAACGGCGAGCCCGACGCCGGAACCGAACCCCGCCTACCAGCGGACGCAGCAGACCGTCAACTACGCCAACAGCCAGACCGTCGAGCGGGTCATCCGCCAGCCGGGCGCCATCGTGCGGCTCTCGGTGGCCGTCCTCATCGACCAGGCCGCCCTCGGCTCGACGACGGTGGACGGCCTCCAGGCGGCCATCGCCGCCGCCATCGGCGCCGATCCGGCCAGGGGCGACGTCGTCTCGGTCCAGGCGGTCCCCTTCGCTGCCGCGGCCAGGCCGGCCGAGGCGGCCGGCCTTGGTGAGCTCGGCCTCGTCGAGACCGCCCTGGGCGCGGCCGGCTCCGCCGTCGGCATCCTCCTCGCCGCCCTGCTCGTCTTCGTCGTCTGGCGGAACCTGCGGGCGCTCCGCCGGCGGGCCGAGGAGATCGAACTCGCAGCGGCCTTCGGAGCTGGCACGACGACCCGCGTCGAGGGCGAGGCAGCCGCTGCCCTCGGCGGCCCTTCGGCCGTAGCCGCCCTGCCGCCCGATCCCTCGGCGGCCGTCGCCGAGCGGCTCCGCCACGCCGCCGTTGATCGGCCTGATGCGGTCGCCGGCGTCCTCGCCGGCTGGCTGACCGAGGAGCAGAAGCGATGACGACGTCGGCGTCCCTGCCCGGCGCCAGGAAGGCGGCCGCCCTTCTCATCGCCCTCGGCCGCGAGGCGGCGGCCCGCGTCCTCGCCCGCCTGCCGGCCGATGCCGTCGAGCGGCTCACCCTCGAGCTCCTCCGGACCCCGGCCCTCGACGCCCCGCTTCGGGACGCCGTCCTCGCCGAGGCCCACGATGGGCTCTTCGGCGGGACCGGACCCCTCCCCGCCGGCGAAGCCTTCGCCTACGAGGTCGTCCGGGAAGCCTACGGGCCGGAGCGAGCGGAGGACGTCATCGCCCGGGTCCGGCAGGCCCAGATCCCGGCCCCCTTCGAGTTCCTCCGCGGCGCCGATCCGAGCCAGGTCCGGGAGCTCCTCGCCACCGAGCACCCCCAGACCATCGCCCTCGTCCTCGCCCATCTGGACCCGCGAACGGCCGCCCGGATCCTCACCGAGCTCGACCCGCCCCTCCAGGTCGACGTCGCCCGCCGCTTCGCCACCACCGACCAGGTCAGCCCGGAGACGGTCGCCGTCGTCGAGGCGCAGCTTCGGTCGCGGATGACGGCCTACACATCGAGCGTGGCGACCCACGTCGGCGGGGCCCGACCGCTCGCCCACGTCCTCAACCAGGTCGACCGCTCCACCGAGAAGCAGATCTTGGGTGCCCTCGGCGAGGCGGACCCGGCCCTCGCCGACGAGGTCCGCCGGTACATGTTCGTCTTCGAGGACGTGCTCCTCCTCGACGACCGGGCGATGCAGCGGGTCATCCGCGAGCTCGACACGAAGGACATCGCCCTCGCCCTCCGGGCCACGACCGAGGAGGTCAAGGAGAAGTTCTTCGCCAACATGAGCCAGCGGGCCGTCGAGATGCTCAAGGAGGAGATGGAGCTGGCCGGCCAGGTCCGGATGAAGAACGTCGAGGAGGCACAGGGCCGGATCGTCGACGTCATCAAGCGCCTCGAGGACCAGGACGAGATCGTCATCAGCCGGGGCGGAGGCGACGATGTCCTCGCCTAGGCGATTGCTCGTCGGCCGACCGAGCGGCGTACCTCGGCCCGTCCCTGCTCCGCCGGCGCGATCGTCGCCCCTGCCAACCACTGCGCCGAGCGACGGCGAGCCGGGGCACCGATCGCCCGCCGCGGCGACCCGCCGGCGCTCGGACGCCGAGCTTCGGGCCGAGCGGATCGCCGCCGCCCGCGGCTACGCCGACGGGCTGGCTCGGGGACAGGCCGACCTCGCCGCCGCCGTTGCCGCTGCCGGCAACCTCGCCGCCGAACTCGAGCGCCTCGCCCCGCGGGAGGCGGGTCGCGCCGCCGCCGCCATCGTCCGGCTCGCCCTCGTCATCGCCGAACGGATCATGGGTCAGGCCATCGCCCTCGATCCGGGCCGCCTCGTCGAGGTCGTCGAGCGGGCGGCGGCGACCATCAACGGTTCGCCGGCGGCGCGCGTGATCCTCAATCCCGCCACCCGCCCCATCGTCGAGGCGGCCTGGGTCGCCCGGCACGGCACGGCCTTCCTCGGCAAGCGCTGGTCCTTCGAGGCCGACCCGAGCCTGCCGGCGGGCGGCTGCCGCCTCGTCTACGAGCACGGCTTCGTCGATGCCTCCCTCGACGTCCAGCTCGAGGAGATCGGGCGCGCCGTCGAGCATGCCCTGCCGATCCTCCTCCGCGAGGTCGGGCACCTGGGTGGCGACGGCGCGCTGCGGCCCGGCCCGGCCGACGCGTCGGCCGACACCGGAGCCGACACCGCGGCCGACCCGACCCTGCCGATCCCCGAGCCCGGCGAGGCTGGAGCTGACCGATGAGCGGCACGACCCTGGCCCCGGGGCCGGTCCCCGTCGCGCTCGCCGGACCGGCGCCCCTCCCGACCGAGGCGGACTCCCCGCTCCTGGCCCGGATCGAGCGTCTCGTTCGCAGCCAGCCCACCTTCGTCCCGACGGGGGCCGTGACGCGGGTCGTCGGGAGCACCATCGAGGCGGCCGGCCTCCTCGTCCAGATCGGCTCCATCTGCTGGATCGAGGCCGCCCCGGGCGGCTTCGTGAGCGCCGAGGTCGTCGGCTTCCGGGACGGCCGGATCACCCTCGTCCCCTTCGGCGACGTCGTCGGCGTCCGGCCGGGTTCGCGGGTCCGCGTCCGCGAGGACCAGTTCCGGGTGCCCGTCGGCCCGCGCGTCCTCGGCCGGGTCCTCGACGGGTTCGGGCGACCCATCGACGGGCGTGGCCCCCTCGGCGCGCCGACCCGGGTCATCGGCGGTGCTGCTCCCCACCCGCTGACGCGGGCCAGGATCGAGACCCCGCTCTCGACGGGCGTCCGCGCCATCGATGGTTGCCTGACGGCCGGCAAGGGCCAGCGTCTCGGGATCTTCGCCGGGTCTGGGGTCGGCAAGTCGACCCTCCTTTCGATGATCGCCCGGAACTCCGCCGCGGGGGTCAACGTCATCGCCCTCATCGGGGAGCGGGGTCGGGAGGTCCAGGAGTTCATCGACCACCATCTCGGCCCGGCGGGGCTCGCCCGCTCCGTCGTCGTCGTCGCCACCTCCGACCAGCCGGCCCTCCTCCGGGTGAAGGCGGCCGAGGTCGCGACGACCATCGCCGAAGCCTTCCGCGACGACGGCGAGGATGTCCTCCTGGTCATGGACTCGGTGACGCGCCTGGCCATGGCCCAGCGCGAGATCGCCCTCGGTGCCGGCGAGCCACCTGCCCTGCGGGGCTACCCGCCCTCCGTCTTCGCCTATCTAGCCCGGATCCTCGAGCGGGCCGCCAACGCGGAGCGGGGGACCATCACCGGCTTCTATACCGTCCTCGTCGAGGGCGACGATCTCTCGGAGCCCGTCGCCGACAGCGTCCGCTCGATCCTCGACGGTCACATCGTCCTCTCGCGGCTCCTGGCCGAGCGAAACCACTACCCGGCCATCGACGTCCTCGCTTCGGTCTCGCGGGTCATGCCGGCCGTGACCGACGAGCGCCACCGGCGACTCGCCGCGGCCCTTCGGGCGACGCTCGCCGTCTACGAGGAGTCGCGCGACCTCATCGAGGTCGGCGCGTACGCCGCCGGCTCGAACCCCGAGGTCGATCGGGCCATCGCCCTCCGCTCGGCCATCCTCGCCTTCCTCCAGCAACGACCGGACGAGACGTCGAGTCTGGCCGAGGCCATCGCTGGACTCGAGGCAACCGGCGTCCTCGGAGGCGACGGATGAGCGCCGGGCGTTCTCGAGGCGAGCACCCGACCGGCGACCGCCTCGCCGTGGTGCTCCGGCTCCGGCGGCTCGACGAGGATCGGGCCCGGCTCGCCCTCGCCGCTGCGCTGGCGGCGGAGACGGCGATCCGGGATCGCCTCGACGGCATCCGGGCCGAGCATGCCGCCGCCTGCCGGACGCTCGCGACGCTCCTCGGCGGGCCGGTGGGGGCGGCGTCGGTGGCGGAGCTGACGGCGGCGGTGGAGGTCCTCGAGGCGCGCCGGCGGCGCCTGGCCGTGGAGCTCGAGACGGCCGTCGGGGCCGCCGGCGAGGCCCGGACGCGACTCGCCCTCGCCACCCGCCGGCGGGAGGCCGTCGAGCGGCTCCGGACCCGGCGCCTCGCCGAGCGCCGACGCGAGGTGGAGCGGCGGCTCGAGCGGGAGCTCACCGAGATCGCCCTCGTCCGCCACGCCCGGGCGCTCGCTGCGGAACTGGGCTGAGGGTCGCCGATGTCGGACACCGTCGTTGCCGTGGCCGCCCGGGTCCGGGAGCTCGACGCGCTCCTGGCCCGGCTCGTCGGCGCATGGCCGGGCGGAACGGTGCCGGTCTCGGCCACGGGCGATCCGGCGCCGGGACCTGAACCACCGGGGCTGCCGGCCGGCGACTTCGGCGCCGCCTGGACGGCGCCCTTCGCGACGGTCCTCCGTTCGGTGGCCGAGCCGGGGCCGGTGGCCGTGACCGGGACCGACGGCCCCATCGAAAGTCCGGTCGTCGATCCCGTCCCCGGCGGCCGGATCAGCCAGCCCTTCACCCTCGGCCTTGCCTCGGCCGGGGAGGGCCACGACGGCCTCGACATCGCCGCCCCCCTCGGGACGCCGGTCCGGGCGATGGCGGCGGGCGTCGTACGCTTCGCCGGTCGCCATCCCGACGGGGCGGTCGTCGTCCGGGTCGAGCACGCCGACGGGAGTCAGTCCTCGTACGCGCACCTCGACCCCGCCGTGCCCGTCCGGGTCGGCGACCGGGTCGCCCCGGGCCAGACCGTCGGGCGGATCGGCTTGACCGGCCGAACGACCGGTCCCCACCTCCACCTGGAACTGTGGTTCGGCGGACGACCCATCGACCCCGAGCCGATCCTCCGGAGCGGGCGCCTGCCCGGGGCCCTGGCCGGGCCGACGGATCCGACGACGGCCCTGGGGCGCTTCGACGCCGTCGCGTCGACGATCCCCTACGCCGCCGAGATCCGGGCCGCCGCGGTCCGGGCCGGGATCGACCCGCTCCTCCTCGCGGCCCTCGTCCGGACCGAGTCGGGCTTTCGCCCGGACGCGGTCTCGCGGGCCGGGGCGATGGGCCTCACCCAGCTCATGCCGGCGACGGCCCGGAGCCTGGGCGTCGCCGATCCCTTCGATCCGGCGGCGAATCTGGAGGGCGGCGCCCGCTATCTCGCGGGGAACCTGCGGATCTTCGGCCGGGTCGACCTCGCCCTCGCCGCCTACCAGGCGGGGAAGGCGGCGGTCCGGCGAGCCGGCGGGATCCCCGACTCGCCGGTGACGCGGGGCTACGTCGCGCGGGTTCTGGAGACCTGGAGCCGCTACCTGGCCGCCGCGGAGGGTGGGCGATGAGGCTCGTGGATCGCACCGGTCAGCTCCTCGCCACGGCCCTCGACGGGCTGGCGGCGCGCGAGGCGGCCATCGCCTCGAACCTGGCGAACGTCGACACGCCTGGCTATCAACCCCTCGCCGTCGACTTCGAGACGGCCCTCCGGGCCGAGTTGGCGCGACTGCCCGGCGCGGCGTCACCCCTCGCCCTCGCCGCACCGACCCTGGGACCGTCGGCCGCTGCGGGGCCGGCCCGGAGCGACCCACGCCACCTGGCCGGGGTGGCGGGGCCGGCGGAGGCCGAGACGGCCGTCCGGCCCCGGCCGACGGTCGAGGCCGGACGGAACGACCGCAACGCCGTGGACCTCGAAGCCGAGGTGACGGCCCTCGCCGAAACGCAGCTCCGCTACGCCGCCGTGTCGCGGCTCATCAGTCTTCGTCTCGGGATGCTCCGGGACGTCGTGGGAGGTCGCTGACCGATGCAGATCCCTTCTGTTGTGGAGTCCGCGGGCTCGCTCGACGAGCCGTTCGGCCCGGGGGTCGACCCGGGCGCCTATCCCGCCGAACCGCTCGCTGGAGACGCGGCCATCGGGCCCGGCGGGTCCGTCGCGGGCGCGAGCGCGGAGTCCGCGGCCCCGCAGCCGGCGACCCTTCAGGGATCGGCCGAGCCCGCGACCGAGGAAACGAGCGCCGGTGGTGCGGGCGGGCGGGCCGAGGGGCCGAACCGGATCCGGCCGGCTGCCCGACGGCCCGACGGCCGCGTTCCTCGTTCGGCCGCCGACGCGACTGGTGCGGCGGCGAGCTTTGCCGCCATCGTCGCCGCCTGGACCGCGGGTGCACCGTCTCCCCCGCCGACCGACCGAGCGGGGGCGACGGCCCCGCCAGCCGAGCCGATGCGCACCGGTCCGGCCGGCCGGCCGCGGACGGACCGAGCCCAGGATGCCCAGGCGGCCGCGGCCACCGGCGCCGACCCGGCCCACGGGTCCCTCTCGGGGGCGCGCCCGGTCGACGTCGCAGCCTGGCTCGCCACCGTCATCCCGGCCTGGGCGCCCGGGGCGGCCGTCGCCCCGGCGAGGGTCGGGCACGGTGCGGCCGGCGACAGCCCCACGCCCGACGTCCCGTCGTCCAGCCAGCCGTCGGGGAACCCGAGCGCCGGCGAGCTGGGGCCCGCGGAGCCCCTTGCTTCCGGGCCGGACGCGACCACCGCCCC
>DAOTYQ010000188.1:0-3120 GCA_034434735.1 Chloroflexota bacterium | reverse complement strand
CACCGACGCCGGAGCCGAGCGAGACCGCCGAGCCGAGCGGGACACCCGAGGCGAGCGAGACCGCCGAGCCAAGCGGGACGCCGGAGGGAGGTGGTGGCGGACAAGCGACGCCGACTCCCGAGCCGAGCCGGACCCCAAGGCCGACGGCGACCCCGGAGCCGACCCGGACCCCGAAGCCGAGCGCGACGCCGAAGCCGACCCCGAGCGAGACACCCGAACCGGACGAGCACGACTAGCCGGTTCGCCGGGCGGCACCCTGGGCGAGAACGCCGCGGCGAGGCCGCCCTGGAGGCCGCACCCGGCCAGCTCGCCGGCACGGGGCTGCCCTGGAGGACGGCGGGGGCGTCTCGCCTAGCGCCGACCGAGGGAGAGCCGGACCGGGGCCGACCAGCGACCGGCGGTGCCTCGAGACGGCCACCGGGCGGCGACGAGCCCGCCGATGAGCCCGGCGGCGACGCCGACCCAGGTCGGCAGGCCGACGGCAAACTCGAGCATCGCGCCGAGGTTCCAGCCGGCCAGGAGCCAGAGGGCGAGGACGAGGATGGTCCGCATGGCCGGATGATCGGTGCCCGACCGCGCCGCGACCATAGGCCATTCGGTCGAGCGCGTCCCGGCGATCGGTACCGGCGCCCGCACACGTCCGCGCGGCGGTCGGCGCCGCCGCTTGCCGCCGGTGCCGCGGCGGCGTAGGCTCGTCCGGTGATCGTCGTCGTCGGCCAACCCTTCGCCCGACGCAGCCCTGCCGGCTGGGTCGCCGACGGCGCCGCCGTCGGGGTCGCCGCGGCCGCCCTCGAGGTTGGCGGTCGGGTCGAGCTCCTCGGGCGGATCGGCGACGACCCGGTCGGCGAGGCCCTCGTCCTCGACCTCGCGCGGCGCGGCATCGGCCACGCCGCGGTCATCCGGTCGCCCGGTCGGCCGACCCCGGTCCTCGACGACCGCCCTGGTGGGGGCGAGCCCCTCGGCCTCGACGCCGGCGACGTGGAGCTCGGCCTCCGGTACTTCGTCGACCTCGCCGCCGTCGCCATCGTCGACCGGCTTCCGGAGGCGGCCGTCGAGACCGCGGTCCAGGTCACCCTCGCCCAGGACGCCGCCCTGGTCGTGGCCGTCGAGCGCGGCGTCCCGCTGCCGACGACCGTTCTCGAAGCGGTGCCGAACCACGTCGTGCTCGAGGCCCCGGGACCGGACGGGCGGCCTGCCTTCGATCGCCTCGTCGGCCGACTCGTCGCCCGCCTCGCCGCGGGGGTGCCGGTCGGCGATGCCTTCCGGGAGGAGGTGGCGGCGACGGGCTGGCAGCCGATGGTGCGGGCCCGCCCGGCGGTCCGGTCGGCCGCCCAACGCTGAGCCTGGCCGTCCAGCGCGGTCGGGCGGTCTGTGCCGGCCCGGCGGTCCTATGATGTCGGCCGGCCCCCGCGGCCGCCAGACAGCGGCCAGACAGCGAAGGAGGAGACGGTGACGGAGCGGACGCTCCGACTCGGCGGGCGGACCTACCCGCTCGTCCTGCCCAGCCTCCGCGACCCGCGGCTCCATGTCGCCGCTGTCATCATCAGCGTCCACGTCCTCGGCCAGGTCGGGCTCCACTTCCAGGTCAGCGTCCCCCAGATCCTCGCCGCCATCCTGACCTGCGCCGGCATCGAGATGGCGATCACCTTTGCCAGGAGCCGGGCCGTCGTCTGGCCGGCGAGCGCGATGCTGACCGGGAGCGGCGTCGCCCTCATCCTCCGGCTCGTCGGGACGCCCGCCGACGAGCCGTGGCACCTCGACGGCTGGCCGGTCTTCGCCGCCGTGGCGGGCTTCTCGCTCCTGACCAAGTACGTCGTCCGGTACCGCGGCGTCCACCTCTTCAACCCCTCGAACGTCGGCCTCGTCGTTGCCTTCCTCGTCCTCGGGAGCGCGACCATCGAGCCCCTCGACTTCTGGTGGGCGCCCCTCGGCGGGCCGCTCCTCGCCGCCTACGCGGTCATCCTCGTCGGGGGAACCCTCATCACCCGGCGCCTCGGCCTCCTCGAGCTGGGGGCGACGTTCTGGCTCGCCTTCGCGGCGGGTCTCGGGATCCTGGCCGCCTCGGGTCACTGCATGACCGCCCGCTGGGCCTTCGCGCCGGTCTGTGGGGCCGACTTCTGGCGGGTGGTCGTGACCTCGCCGGAGGTCCTCATCTTCCTCTTCTTCATGATCACCGACCCGCGGACCGTGCCGGCCGGCCGCGTCGCCAGGATCGTCTTTGGCCTCCTCGTCGCCGCCCTGGCGACGCTCCTCATCGCGCCCCAATCGACCGAGTTCGGGGCGAAGGTTGGGCTCCTCGCCTCCCTCGTCCTCGTCTGCGCCGCGCGGCCGGTCCTCGAAGCCGTCCTCCCGGCGCCGCGGTCGCGCCTCGACGATCCCCGCCGTTTCGCCGCCCACCTGCTCGGCGCCTCGAGCCTGCGCCGAAGCGCCGCCGCCCTCGGGGCCGGGGCCGGCGCCGTCCTCCTCTTCGGGGTCGCCGTCGTGGCGGCCGGGACCCCGGCCCGGGGGCTCGCCCTGCCCGACGTCGCCGAGGTCCTCGCTCGGGCCCCGGTCGCCGTCGATCCATCGACGCTCCCGCCGATCACGGTCCGCCGGGAGGTTGCCGACTGGGACCACGAGCTGGCCGGCCCGGAGCTGGCGGTCGTCGTCCGGACCCTGGCCGAGAACCTCGACCTCGAGAGCCAGGCCCTCCTCCGCCGCGACCCGGCGATCCTCGCCGCCGTCGACCACGGCGATCGATTGGCCGAGATGGAGGCACGGCTCCGGGCGGCCGAGGCGAGCGGTCGGACGACCATCGAGCGCTACCGCTTCGACAGTCTCGACGTCTCGCTCCTCGTCCCCTTCGGCGTCCAGACGGGACTCACCCTCGGCCTCACCGGCACGGGGACGGTGACCCGGGAGACGTACGATGGCCGTGGCAACCTCGTCGAGCGACGGACTGAGCGATTCCATCTGACGTTCGCGATGCGCCCGACCGTTGCGCGCTGGCTCATCGTCGGCGTCCTGCCGCCGCGCTAGGCGTCGCGGCCGTCGAGGACGCGCTCAGCGGCCGACTCGGTCGGTGAACGGCGAACCTGGCACGAGCGGAACGAACCTGGCACGAGCGGAACGTGAGGAGGT
>DAOTYQ010000187.1:0-10487 GCA_034434735.1 Chloroflexota bacterium | reverse complement strand
AGCGGCCCGCGCTGCGGGCCGCCGCCAGGACCGCCTCGACGCCGTCCGCTCGGACGCCGTGCCAACCGGGCGGGGCGAGGACCGCCGCCCGCGGCACGACGAGGACGAGCTCCCCGTCCACTTGCGCCCTCAGTCGGGCGGGCCGCTGTCGTCGGCGCCGCCCTCGAGCCGGGCCCGTGTCGCGGCGAGGCGGGCGGCGACGGCCGCCTCGTCGACGGGGTCGGCCTCGAGAAGGGCGAGCCAATCCTCGACGACGAGCCGGAAGCGGCGGAGGCCCTCGGCAACGGCGGCCCGGTTCGTGGCGACGATCCCGGCCCCCATCGCCGGGTCGCCCCGGGCGAGACGGGTCGCGTCCCGCCAGCCGCCGGCGGCGAGGCGGAGCGCAGTCTCGGCTCCGAAGGGGACGGGCTCTCCGGGCCGACCGAGGACGGTCTCGGCGAGGGCGACGCTGGCGAGGAGCGGGAGGTGGCTGATCGCCGCCACGGCCAGATCGTGCTCCGGCGCGGCCATCCGGACCGGGACCGCCCCGACGGCCCGGGCGAGGCCCTCGACGAGCCCGACGGCCGGCTCGTCCGCCCCGCGCCCGGGGACGATGACCCACGGCCGGCCATCGAACAGGTCGGCCCGGCTGGCACCGAAGCCCCTCGTCTCGCGGCCGGCCATCGGGTGACCGCCGACGAAGCGGAGTCCGAGCCGATCGGCGCGCTCGACGATGGCCGCCTTCGTGCTCGCCACGTCGGTCACGACGGCGTCGGGGCCGAGCGGCCCGGCGAGGGGCCCGGCCAGCCGATCGAGCCACTCCAGGACCGTCGTCGGCGGCCCGGCGAGGAGGACGAGTCCGGCCCCCTCGAGGGCAGCCTCGGCCGACGCCGGCGCGAGATCGACGAGCCCCTCCTCGGCGGCCCGCCGCGGACCTTCCCCGCTCGGGCTCCAGGCGGCGATCTCGAGGTCGCTCGACCAGGGGTCCGGCGCGCCCGCGCCCCGCCGAAGGGCACGGACGACGGAGCCGCCGATGAGACCGAAGCCGACGAGGGCGAGCCGCATGGAGGGCATTATCCGGCCCCCACCCGCCGGCCGCGGGTCGTTCCGCCCACCGTCGAGCGAGTACAATCGCGGCTGCGCGTCGACGATCAGTCAGAGATGACCGACGCGGCCGCTCGTCAGATCGTGAGGTCCGTGTGCCCGCCGCCACTGCCCGCCGGATCCGGGTCTTCCTCGTCGACGATCAGCAGCTCCTGACGGGGGCGTTGACCCGGATCCTCGACCGCGAAGCAGACATCGAGGTCGTCGGCGTCGCCGCGTCCGTCGCCGAGGCGCGGGCGGCGGCCCGCCAGCCCGTCGACGTCGTCCTCATGGACTATCGGCTGCCGGACGGCACCGGCGTCGAGGCGACGCGGGCGATCAAGGCCCGCCACCCGACGGCCAGAGTCGTCATGCTCACCGCCGTCGCCGACGACGAGACGATCCTCGAGTCGATCCAGGCCGGGGCGGACGGCTACCTGACGAAGGACCGGGCCGTCGACGAGGTCGTCGGCGCCGTCCGCGCCGCCCACGCCGGGGAGACCCTGCTGCCGCGCGCGGTCATCCTCGACATCGCCCGCCGGGTCGCCGCAGCCCGAGAGCGGACGGCCGAGCGACCACCCATCGAGCCCCTCACCCCGCGCGAGTTCGAGGTCCTCCGTGCCCTCGCCGAGGGGCTCTCGAGCCGGGAGATCTGCGACCGCCTCTTCATCGCCCCGAACACGCTCCGGACCCACGTCCAGAACATCATGGCCAAGCTCCACGTCCACTCGAAGCTCGAGGCCGTCGCCTTCGCCCTCCGCCACCGGCTTATCGAGCTCCCTCGGGTCGACTGAGGAGCGTGCCGTCCCGGCCCCACCGCGGGGGCCAGCCGCGGCCGTCAGTCGGTCCAGCCGTCGCCGGCCCGCCGGGTCGACCGCACCCCTGCCTGACCGCTCGTCCGCCGCTGACCGGTCCGGCGCTCGGCGATCCGCCGCTCCACCCCGTCGGGCGGCCCCGGATCGTCGGGCGGGTTCTGGCGCCGGTTCGTCTGGCGCCGTTCGCCCTCCCGGCGCTCGGCGTTCATGAGCGCGCCGCAACGGGGGCAGCGCCGCTCCTCGACGAAGAGCGCCTCGATGGGGCTGACGGTGTACACGGTCCGACCGCACGACCAACAGGCGAGGCGGGGCATGCCTTGATCGTAGCGTTCCCAGCGCTGCCGGGTGGTGCTCGTCGTCACCGGGCCATTCGGCCCCCAAAATACGGCAAATGGTTGATGCGCCGTCGGGGCCCGAGCCGGCAGCATTGGCTCGGTTCGCCGTCAGGCGACCCTGCGGCCACTTGGGCAGGTGGCCGCCGCCGGTCGTCCCGTCCCCCCGCGGGGCGACCTGGCCTGCGACGCCGCGCGTCGCGCGCTAGGACCCGCATCCCTCCCCTCCCCGTGCGGGTCCTCGCGTGCCCGGCGGCCCGGCGCGGCGGCCGGACACGCCGCTCCGCCGAACTAGACCTTCGGCAGGGCGGCGAGGGCCTCGGCGACCTTCTCGGCCGGGTACTCGTAGTCCTCGAGGGTGCCAGCCAAGTAGCGCTCGTAGGCCGCCAGGTCGAAGCGGCCGTGCCCGCAGAGGTTGAAGAGGATGACCTTGGGCTCACCGGCCTCGCGGGCGGCGAGGGCCTCGTCGATGGCGACCTTGATGGCGTGGGTCGGCTCGGGCGCCGGCAGGATCCCTTCGGCTCGGGCGAAGCGGACCCCGGCCTCGAAACAGGCCCGCTGGTGGACGCTCCGCGCCTCGATGATCCCCTGCTCCTTGAGGAGCGAGACGAGCGGTGCCATCCCGTGGTACCGGAGCCCGCCGGCATGGATCGGCTCGGGGATGAAGTTCGAGCCCAGGGTGTGCATCTTGACGAGCGGCGTCATGTGACCGGTGTCGCCGAAGTCGTACGTGTAGACGCCTCTCGTCAGCGACGGCGCCGCCTCGGGCTCGCAGGCGATGACCCGGTAGCGCGCCTCGCCCCGGAGCATGCGGCCGATGAAGGGGAAGGTGAGCCCGGCGAAGTTCGAGCCGCCGCCCGTGCAGCCGATGATGACGTCCGGCTCCTCGCCGGCCATCGCCATCTGCTCGAGGGCCTCCTGACCGATGACCGTCTGGTGGAGGAGAACGTGGTTGAGGACCGAGCCGAGGGCGTACTTCGTGTCGTCCCGGGTCGCCGCATCCTCGACCGCCTCGCTGATGGCGATCCCCAGCGAGCCCGGGCTGTCCGGCGTCTCGGCCAGGACCCGCCGACCGTACGCCGTCGTCGGGCTCGGGCTGGCGACGACCTCGGCCCCGTAGGTCTCCATGAGGACCCGTCGATACGGCTTCTGGTCATAGCTCGCCCGAACCATGTAGACCTTGACCTCGAGGCCGAAGACCGCCCCGGCGAAGGCGAGCGCGCTTCCCCACTGCCCCGCCCCGGTCTCGGTCGCGAGCCGCCGCACCCCTTCCTGGCGGTTGAAGAAGGCCTGGGCGAGGGCGGTGTTCGGCTTGTGGCTGCCGGCCGGACTCACGCCCTCGTACTTGTAGTAGATGTGGGCCGGCGTATCGAGGGCCCGCTCGAGGCGCCGAGCCCGGTAGAGCGGCGTCGGCCGATAGAGGGCGTAGGCCTCGCGAACCGGCTCCGGGATCTCGACCTCGCGCTCGCCGCTCACCTCCTGGGCGATGAGGGCCATCGGGAAGAGGGGCGCCAGGTCGTCGGGCCCGATCGGCGCGCCGGTGCCGGGATGGAGGACCGGCGGCGGCGGGACGGGGAGGTCGGGGACGATGTTGTACCAGGTCCTCGGGATCCGCTCCTCGTCGAGGACGAACTTCGTGCGGCCTGCATCGGCGGCCATCGGCATCCTCCACCATTACCGGACCGGGCGGCGGCCCGGTCGAACCTCGGGGACGGCTCGAGTCGCTCGGACTCGGCGCGACGGCGGCCCGGTCTCGCCGGGCGGCGCCTCGCCGCCGCCGACCGTACACCGTCCCACCGCTTCCGCGCAACCGATCGGTTCGCCTTCTCCGGCATCCAGCGCTCCCCGTCGCGCACCCGATCCGATCCCCTCGTCAGCCAGGCCCCTCCCCGGTGAGCGGGACCCGATCGAGGGGAACGTAGATCGCGCCACCTCGAGCGAGCCGGCTCTCAAAAAGGACGAGCTCCTCCACCCTCCAGGCGAGCCGCCACCCCGCGGCCGCCTCGACGAGGGCCGCCGCCGTCGCCGCCGCCGGCGGACCCGGCTCGGCCCGGGCCACCGTCAGGTGGGCGGTGTAGGGTCGTCCTTCGGGCGGCCAGCCGAGGGGCTCGAGCCCTCGATCGAGCGCCCCGGCGAGGGCAGCGAGGACCTCGGCGCCCCGTCGGACGCCGAGCCAGAGAACGCGCGGTCGGCGAAGGGTCGGGAAGACGCCCGCGCCGCCCACCTCGACCTCGAAGGGCACCGTCCGTCGGCCCACGTCGCGCAGGAGGGCGCTCACGGCGACGAGGCGGTCGAGAGGCGTCTGGCCGAGGAACCGGAGGGTGACGTGGAGGCCGTCGGGTCGAACCCAGCGGACGACACCGCCGCCGGCGCCCGGCCCGAGGGAGGCGACGAGGTCGGCCACGGCCGCTCGAGCCACCGCCGGGACCTCGACGGCGATGAAGGCCCGGACGGAGCCCCGACCCTCCGCCGGCCGCCCCTCGGTCACGCCCGGGAGACTCGAGACGGCGGAGACGCGCGGAGACGGCCCCGACCCTCCGCCGGCCGCCCCTCGGTCACGCCGGTCGCGAGCCCTCCCCCCGCGGCCCAGCCGGGGCGCTTCCGCCCGGCCGCGCGCGCTGCTCCGCCTCCCAGGCCCGTCGGTCGGCCCGGAGGACCTCGAGGGCGGCCGTCCGGTCCCGCCAGCCCAGGACCTCGACGGTCTTGTCCTCGAGGAGCTTGTACGTCTCGAAGAAGTGCTCGATCTCGACGAGGCGGTGGGGGCGGACCTGCTCGAGCCGTTCGATGTGGGCCTGGTGGGGATCGCCGAGGGCGACGCAGAGGATCTTGAAGTCGCGCCCCTTCTCGTCGCGCATCTCCAGACCACCGATCGGCCGCGCCCAGACGTGACAGCCGGTGAAGGTCGGCTCGTCGATGATGAGGAGGGCATCGGTGTGATCGCCGTCTTCGGCCCGCGTCCCCTCGATGAAACCGTAGTCGAAGTTGTAGTAGACGGCCGAGGAGAGCACCCGGTCGAGGCGGAAGACCCCGGCGACCTCGTCGAACTCGTACTTGTTCCGGCTCCCGCGCGGGATCTCGACGACGAGCTCGACGACGTCCGGGAACTCGGCGCTCCGATCGGTCATGGCGGAACGATACCGAAGGCGCCGCCCGTCGGTCGGGCCCGATCCCGCTGGCCCCCGAGCCGCCCCGGGACCGGCCCTAGTCGTTGTAGAGGCGCTCCTCGATGAGCTTCTCCTGGACGGTCCGGCCGTTCGGATCGAAGCAGGCGTACTCGAAGTGCTTCTCGTACTCGAGGTCGACGTTGTCCTGCCCGCCCCGGTTCTTCTCGACCGAGACGACGATCCAGTCGCGGAAGCGCTGGGCCTGGTAGGGGTTGAACTCGATGTTGACCTTGGCGACGATGTTGTACTTCTCGTTGAGGATGAGGATGATGTCGGCCTCGTAGTTGATGGCCGAGCTGCCCCGGAGGTGGTGGCTCCGGAGCCGGGACGCCTTGAGACCCTCCTTGTCGGCGGCGACGATGGCGATGACGGGGATCGACTCGGAGAGGGCGATGTCCTTGAGACCGTTGACGACGAAGGTGACCTTCTCCGTTTCGGTCGGCGGCTCGGGGATGACCGGCACCTTCTGGAGGTAGTCGACGACGAGGAGGAGGCGGCGGTCGGCGGCCAGGGCTCGGTGCTGCTGGACGAGGCGCCGGATGTTGTCGATGGTGCTCGCCGTCTGCGAACCGCGGAGGAGGAAGAGGTTCTGGCCGTAGCGGGCGATCCGATCGAGGGAGGGCCGCAGCCGTGGGTTGCTCGCCAGCTGGGCCGCCCCGCCGCCCTCGGCCATCCAGGTGCCGAGGATCTCCTTGCGAACGTCCTGGATCTTGATCGCCCCGGTCCGGTGCGGCAGATGGGCGAGGGCGGACTCCATCGCCACGAGCCGGTTGAGGAGGTACTGCTCCTCGTGCTCGAAGCAGAGGTAGAGGACGTTCGCCTGGCCGCCGGAGGCGACGTTCCGGGCCATCTGGAGGGCCATCGTCGTCTTGCCGGTGCCCTGGGCCCCGCCGACGAGGAGGAGCTCGCCCGGGCGGATCCCGCTCCCGATGGTCTTGTCGAGGGGCGTGAAGCCGAGCGGGATCGGCTGGTACTCGGCGATCCGGCCGCTCACGACGCGGTCGTTGAGGTCGATGAGGACGTCCAGTGCCGAGCGCGGGACCATGCTTCCGTTGTCGGTGTCGAGCCGCCAGCTCGTCCCGGTAGCGCTGGCGTTGGGGTCGACGGTTTCGGTGCTCACCCTTCAATCCTCCCCGGCATTGCGCGGCGATGGTACCACTCGGCCGGAGGGATGGCTGCACCGCCGCCTCGTCGCCGGTCGCCGGGATTCTCGACCCGTGACGGCGCCCTCGGCGCTGACCCGAAAGTACCGCCCGTCACCGACGTCCCGGGCGCCACCGCCCGAGCCCGAGCCAGATCCGCCGGCGACGAGGTTCCGCCCGTCAGGAGCTCGCCCCGGCCAGGGCGTCGAAGAAGCGGACCACCGTCCGGATCCCGCCCTCGTAGTTGTCGAGGTCCATCCACTCGTTCGGGGCATGGAAGTTGCCGTCGGGCGGGGCGAAGCCCAGGAGGACGACGGGCAGGCCGAGGTTGGCGGCGAAGGAGGCCGCGACCGGGACGGAGCCGCCCTCCCGGATGTAGAGGGGCCGCCGACCGAAGGTCGCCTCGAGGGCGTGGGCGGCAGCCTGGGTCGCCGGGTGATCGATCGGGGTCAGGGTCGGTCGGCCCCCGCCGAGGTAGCGGACGTCGACGTCGACGCCCGGCGGCGCGATCTCGGCGACGTAGGCCGCCAGGCGCTCGAAGATCCGGTCGGGGTCCTGGTTGGCGACGAGCCGGCAGGAAACCTTGGCGTGGGCGCTGGCCGGGATGATCGTCTTCGGACCCTCGCCGGTGAAGCCACCCCAGAGGCCGTTGACGTCGAGGGTGGGTCGAGCACCGCGCCGCTCGAGGGTCGTGTAGCCGGTCTCGCCGACGAGGGCCGGGACCCCGAGGGAGGCCCGGTACGCCTCCTCGTCGAAGGGGAGTTCGGCGAGGGCGGCCCGGTCCGCCTCGCTCAGGGGCACGACGTCGTCGTAGAAGCCCGGGATCCGGATCCGGCCATCCGGGCCACGGAGGGCGGCGACGATCTCGCAGAGGGCGTTCGCCGGGTTGGCGACCGCGCCCCCGTGGACACCGGAGTGGAGGTCGATGCGCGGCCCGCGGACGTCGATCTGGGCGTACATGAGGCCCCGCAGGGCGATGGTGATGGCCGGCCGGTTGCCCTCGAAGAAGCTCGTATCCGAGATGACGGCGACGTCGGCCGTCAGGCGCGGGCGGTTCGCCTCGAGCCAGGCGTCGAGGTGGACGGAGCTGACCTCCTCTTCGCCCTCGAAGACATAGCGGACGTTGACCGGCAGGCGACCTCGCGTCCGCAGGAGGGCCTCGGCGGCGGCGAGGTGGAGGTGGACCTGGCCCTTGTCGTCGGCGGCGCCGCGGGCGAGGATCCGGCGCCCCTTCACGAGGGGCTCGAAGGGCGCCCGCTCCCACTCGTCGAGGGGATCCGGGGGCTGGACGTCGTAGTGGCCGTAGACGAGGACGGTCGGTGCGCCCGGGGCGTGGAGCCAGTCGGCGTAGACGATGGGATGGCCGCCCGTCTCGGCGACCTCGACGTGCTCGAGGCCGGCCGCGGCGAGCTGGGCCGCCAGCCACTCGGCGGCGCGCCGGCAGTCGGGCGCGTGTTCGGGGAGCCCGGAGACGCTCGGGATCCGAAGGAACTCGATGTACGAGGCGAGCCGGGCGTCGTGGCTCGCCTCGAGGTAGGCAACGACGTCGCCTTGAGCCGGTGCGGCGCTCATGCTGCCTCCGGAGCTGCGGGTCGGGATAGCGGCATTCTAGTCCGCCCGTCTCCGCCCAGGAGGGTCGGCCGGGGCGACGCGGGATGCGGGTCCCGCTCGGGCGGGTCGCGCCCGACGAGCGCGCCGACCTCAGGCCGGCTGGGGCGTCGGCTTCGGGCTCGGGGCGCCCGCCGGCGAGCCATCCGCGGGGGCGTCCGGGGTGGGCCGGCGCGGCGTGAGCTGCGGCGGAACGCCGTGGAAGTTCTGCTTCGGCGGCAGATCCGGGAAGAGCTTCTCGAATTCCTCGGCCTCCACCGTCTCCTCGGCGATGAGCTTCTCGGCGAGGGCGGTGAGCCGGTCCTTGTAGCGGGTGAGGACGTCCATCGCCCGAGCGTAGGCCCGGTCGATGATGGCCCGGACCTCCTCGTCGATCATCTTGGCGACCTCGTCGCTGTAGTTCCGCTGCTCACCGATCTCGCGGCCGAGGAAGACGAGCTCGTCGCGCTTGCCGAAGGCGAGCGGGCCGAGCTTGTCGCTCATGCCGTACTCGGTCACCATCCGCCGGGCGAGCTCGGTGGCCTTCTCGATGTCGTTCGACGAACCGGTCGTCGTGTCGCCGAAGATGAGTCGCTCGGCCGCGTTCCCACCGAGGAGCCCGGCGATCTTGTCCTCGAACTCGCTCTTGGTCTGCAGGTAGCGGTCCTCGGCCGGGAGCGCCATCGTGTAGCCGAGGGCCATGCCCCGGCTGATGATCGTCACCTTGCTGACCGGGTCGCACTTCGGCAGGACCCGCTGGACGACGGCGTGACCGCCCTCGTGGTAGGCGATGATCACCTTCTCGGCGTCCGAGATGACCCGGCTCTTGCGCTCTGGCCCGGCAACGACGCGCTCGAGAGCCTCCTGGAACTCGGGCATGCCGATGACCTTCTTGTTGCGGCGGGCGGCCAGGATCGCCGCCTCGTTCACCAGGTTGGCGAGATCGGCCCCCGAGAAGCCGGGGGACTGGCGAGCGATGTCCTCGATGTTCACCGCCTTGTCGATCGGTTTGCCCTTGGTGTGGACCTTCAGGATCGCCACCCGGCCCTTCATGTCCGGCCGGTCGAGGATGACCTGGCGGTCGAAGCGGCCCGGCCGGAGGAGGGCCGGGTCGAGGACATCGGGACGGTTCGTCGCGGCGATGACGATGACGTTCGTGTTCGTGTCGAAGCCGTCCATCTCGACGAGGATCTGGTTGAGGGTCTGCTCCCGCTCGTCGTGGCTGCCGCCGAGGCCAGCGCCCCGCTGGCGGCCGACGGCGTCGATCTCGTCGACGAAGACGATGCAGGGCGCGTTCCGTTTCGCCTGGTCGAAGAGGTCGCGGACCCGGGAGGCGCCGACGCCGACGAACATCTCGACGAACTCCGAGCCGGAGATGCTGAAGAAGGGGACGCCGGCCTCGCCGGCCACGGCTCGGGCGAGGAGGGTCTTGCCGGTTCCGGGCGGGCCGACGAGGAGGACGCCGCGCGGGATCCGCGCGCCGAGGGTGTTGAACTTCTCGGGGTATTTAAGGAATTCGACGACCTCCTGGAGCTCGGCCTTCGCCTCGTCGACCCCGGCCACGTCGGCGAAGGTGACGACGGTCTTGTTGGCGAGGAACATCCGGGCCCGGCTCTTGCCGAAGGAAAGGGCCTGGTTGTTCGTCCCCTGGGCCTGGCGCATCATGAAGAGGATGAAGCCGCCGATGAGGATAAGCGGGAGCAGCCCGGTCAGGATGAGGGTCAGCCAGGAGGTGTCCGGCTCGGGCACCGATTCGTAGATCTTCGGGTCGAGCGGCTGGTTGCCCTCGGCCAGGGCCTTCGTGATGGCGGCCGGGACGTCGGTGAGGGGGCTCGGCACGTTGACCGTGTAGGTGGGTCCGTCCTTCGGCTTCACGGTCAGCCTGTCGCCCTGATGGGTGATGCGGGCGACCTTGCCGGCCTTGACGTTCTCGAGGAACTCGAGATAGCCGACGCTCGGCTGCTGGGTCGGCTGGAGGAGGAGGGTGTACAGGAGCGCGACCGTGCCCACGACGAGCACGAGCATCACGATCCCGTTGCGGAAGAATTTCGTGTTCAAGACGGCCTCCGGGCAGGCCGGCCCTCGGTGGCCGACCGCGAGGCGAGTATACCGCTCGGATCATCGGCGGCCAGCGAGCGGCCATCCGTCACCCAAGAGTACGGGGCCCGGGTTGCGATGGATGCGGGTGGCAAGTTAGGAACTCGCAACGAAACCCGGCGACAGACTGGCGACAGACTAGCGTGGACTCGGGCGCCGGGGAGGCGAGGGTGGTAGCGGAGGCAGGATTCGAACCTGCGACCAAGGGCTTATGAGTCCCCTGCTCTACCACTGAGCTACTCCGCCACCGGCTGCCGCCGGACGGACCCGGCCGGCGGTGCAAGACAA
>DAOTYQ010000186.1:0-21388 GCA_034434735.1 Chloroflexota bacterium | reverse complement strand
CCGGCGAGGGCATCGGGGAAGTTGAGGCCGTTGGCGACGTAGACGACGGGCACGTTGCCGTCGGGGAAGGCCGCCTTGCTCACCTCGACGGCGGTCGCATAGCGGTTCGTCCCGGCGAGGCGGGTGACGACGAGGGACGAGACGACGAGGGTGCCCGTTCGGACCGTCGTCGGGTTCGCCCAGCCGTCGGTCGCCGCAATGCGATAGGGGTAGAGCCCGTCCGGAGCCTTCGTGCCGTCGACGAGGCCGTCCCAGGAGAGGCTGAACGACGCCGCGGTCCCGGCCGCCGTCCGCAGGACGCGGCTCCCGTCCGGGGTCCGCAGCTCCGCCGTCCAGCTCGCCGTCTCCGAGATGGCGCCGGCGATCCGGTAGCCGCTCGGGGCGGGTCCCGCCTCGTTCACCCAGATCGCGGGCGAGGTGCTGTCCCGCGGCACGAGGGCGTCCGCCGCCATGTAACCCTCGATGGCGCCACCGAGGCTCCGGACCGCGAAGACCGAGCCGCCGGCCGCGGCACCCGAGACGTCGGCGATCAGGCGCAATCGCGCTCCGTGGGTGAGCGAGGCGATGGGGGCCGCCGTCAGCCCCGGATCGGGGTGTACGGTCGCGCCATCGACGGCGACCGAGGCCGCCCCGGGGACGACGAAGGTCGGCGGGTCGGCGTCCGTGGCGGCGAAGGGCGCCCCCGTGACCTGATCCGCCGTCACCCCGAGTCGGCCGGTGACGGCCCGGTAGAACCGGCTCGTCGGCTGCTCCGGGTCGAGGAGGTTCGTCCGGCCGGGGCTGCGGACCGAGTCGAAGGCGTAGACGTTGCCGTGAAAGTTCGGAGCGTTCCGCCAGATCGCCTCGATGGACTGTCGGGTCGTGAAGAGGGCCCGGATGTAGTAGCTCGCCCCCATGTGGCCGTCGGCGATGACCGCCGCGGCCCCGGCCCGGATGAAGGCCGAGGCGTAGTTGTCGACCCGCTGGCGGGCAACGTCGAGGGTCGGTTCCGGATATCCGGACTCGGAGTTACCGGAGGCGTAGCAGAGGTTGTGGAGGAGGACGACGGCATTCGGCGCGAGCTCGAGGGTCTCGATGTAGGGCTCGCCGTAATACTTCAGGTTGTAGTCGCCCTGTCCGGCGGTGGCGTTCAGGCCAAACCCGTTGCGGGTCTTGAAGGTCGGGTCGTAGGGGTACGGGCTCGGCCAGCCGTTACCATGGCCGTGGTAGACGACGATGGAGGCGCCCTTGACCGCTGCCTTCACCGCCGACCACGTCGCGTTCGGGCTGTAGACCTTGACGACGTTCGAGGTGTACTTGATCGCCTCGGCGTACTCGGCGTCCGCGTACTGGCGGTACTTGCTCGTCGTCCCCTCCGTTGCGCCGACGATGATGACGACCTTCGGCTCGGCCGCTCGGACGGCCGGCGCGCCATGGACCGGCAGGATCGGGGCGAGGAGGGCGAGCACGAGACCCACGACCGCCGCCACGACGACGGGCGGGCGTCGGCGAGCGGACCTGAGGAGCCGCTGCGGCACAGGGGCGCACGCTCCGCTGGGGTGGACCGGGCGGCCCGGGCGGCTCTGGCGGATGGTTCGTCGGACGAGCATCTGCCTCCTGCAGATCGGTCGCTCGGCGCCCCCTCGCGAGGGCTCGATAGGACTGGCGGTAGCCATGGCCTAGCCTCGCCGCCGGCGAGCACCGGCTCAATCGCGGGATCGTCCCGACCCCGATAGGCCGTTCGTCCGCCGACGACTGCGCGCCGCGGCGGAGCGGTGGGATCTTGGGTAGTCGGGTGAAGAGCCTCGCCGCCTTTCGACGGATAGGGATGCTCGGTCAGCGGAGCCGCCCGGGCGGGGCGCGACGGGAACCGGCCGAGGGTGTGCCAGGTGGGATCCGGTTAGCCCGCCTCCGGCGACGCGCCTTCGAGGTACTCGGCCAGGGCAGCCTCCCAGGGCCGCATCACCACGCCCGGCGGCACCGCCGCGGGATCGAGGACGGCCCAGCGGGGCGGCGTCGACGCCCGGATCCACTCATCGGCCGGGATCTCGACGATCGGGGTCTCGAGACCGAGGAGCCGAAGGGTCGCCCGCGCCCATTCGGCCCGCGACGCCCGGCCGGCGTTGACGAGGTGCCAGATCGGCCCACCCGGAGACGGGGCGAGACGCCCCAGCTTCAGGTCCATGAGCCGAACGATGGCCGCCGCCAGGTCGACCGTGTAGGTTGGGCTGCCGACTTCGTCGCCGACGACCCGGAGCGGACGCCCCTCGGCCGCAGCCGCCTTTGCCGCAGCGGCGATTTTCGACGGGAAGTCGTTGCCCGGTGGGCCGAAGAGCCAGGCGGTCCGAACGATGGCGAGCCGAGCCCGGATCGGCGACCCGGATGGCTCGAGCGGCAGGGACGTCGACGACCCCGGCGCCGGCGCTCCGGGCGGCTCCGATGCAGCACCGTCCCTCGCCGACCGCCAGGGCGTCGGGATGCCGTAGGCCCTAAGCGCCCAGACCTCGCCGGCGAGCTTGCTCGCCCCGTACGGGTTGATCGGGTTCGGGGGATCGACGACGCCGTAGCCGCGGCCGTTGGTGCGCCGGCCGTCGAAGACCTCGTTCGTCGAGATCAAGATGAGGTCGATCCCCCGGGCCGCACAGGCCCGGGCGATCCGGGCGACGGCCTCCGCGTTGCGGGCCATGGCTCGGGCTGGCTCCCGGGCGCAGCCGTCGACGTCGGTCCAAGCAGCGGCGTGGACGACGATGTCGGGTCGATCGCGGGCGATGCATCGCTCGGCAGACTCGGGTAGGTCGAGGTCGTAGTCGGGCCGCGACCAGGCGAAGACCTCGACCCTGCCGGGCGCCCGCGCCAGGGCGTCGAGGAGCGCCCGGCCGAGGCGGCCCCGAGCCCCGGTGACGGCGACCCGCACGATCAGCGTCGGCCGGGCTCCCCGGCCTCGGCGGGACCGCCCCCGGTGAGCCGGGTAGCCTCCGCCGGGCCGACCTCGAGGGGTCGACCGGCGGCGATCCGCGCCCCGTACTGGCGGGCGTAGTAGGCGTCCCAGTCGCCCGATCGCCGCGCCCGCCACCAGGCCTCGTTGGCCCGGAACCACTCGACGGTCCGCCGGAGGCCCTCGTCGAAGGCGACCCGGTTCCGCCAGCCGAGGGCGGCCAGCTTCGAGCCGTCCATGGCGTAGCGACGATCGTGGCCGGGCCGGTCGTGGACGCTCCGGACGAGGGACCAGGGCCGACCGAGGATCTCCAGGAGGGCACCGACGACCTCGCGGTTCGTCCGCTCGCCGCTGCCGGGAACGTTGTAGACGCCGCCCGGTTCGCCAAAGCGGAGCACGTGGTCGATGGCGCCGGCATGGTCGGTCACGTAGAGCCAGTCGCGGCGCTGGAGCCCGTCGCCGTAGAGAGGCAGCGGCTCGTCATCGATGGCGTTCGTCAGAAAGAGCGGGATGAGCTTTTCGGGGTGCTGATACGGCCCGTACGTGTTCGCCCCCCGCGTGACGACGACGTCGAGGCCGTAGGTGACGTGGTAGGCCCGGACGAGGAGCTCGCCGGCGGCCTTGGCGGCAGCGTACGGCGATCGGGGGGCCAACGGAGCGTCCTCCCGGGCAAAGCCGACCTCGACCGAGCCGTAGACCTCGTCGGTCGAGACCTGGAGGAAGCGCGGCGGCCGCGCCCGCTCCTCCGCCGCCGCCCGCTCCTGTTCCCGGCGGCAGGCCTCGAGGAGGACGTGGACGCCGATCACCCCGGTCCGCAAGAAGGCCTCGGGATCGAGGATCGAGCGGTCGACGTGGGTTTCGGCGGCGAAGTTGACGACGGCGTCGGCCTCGGCCACGAGGGCGCCGACGAGGTCCGGATCGGCGATGTCGCCGCGAACGAACCGGAAGCGGGCCGCCTGCTCATCGTCGGCCTGCACCGGGGCGAGGTTCTCCTCGCTGCCGGCATAGGTGAGCTTGTCGAGGACCGTGATCCGCGTCCCGTCGCGGCGGGCCAGGATCTCGCGGACGAAGCAGCTCCCGATGAACCCGGCGCCGCCGGTGACGAGGAGGTGGGTGCCCGGGCCGAGTCGGTCGACCGCCGAAGCGCCGGCCTCACCGCTGGTCATTCCCGAGCCTCGCTCGGCACCCGGAGCGGCGGGGTCGGCACGATCTCCTCTCGGCGCTCGCCGGGCCGCTGGGGCGGCGGCCGGAGGCGCCCGGCCCGGGCGTCGGCGGCGGCGAGCTCGGCGGCCCGGAGGAGAGACGGCACGGTCCCGGCGTCGGTCCACTGGCCCTCGTAGCGCCGCCAGTAGAGCCCGCCGTGGCGGATGTAGTGGTTGAGGACGTCGGTGATCTCGAACTCGCCCCGCCAGGACGGGGCGAGCCCGGCGATGACGTCGAAGGCGTCGGGCCGGAGGAAGTAGACCCCGATGGGGATGAGGTTGCTCTTCGGGACGCGGGGCTTCTCCTCGAAGCCGACGATCCGCCCCTCGGCGTCGAACTCGGCGACCCCGAACCGCTCCGGATCGGGGACCTCGTAGAGGAGGGTCCCGGCGCCCCACGGCCCGGTCTCGAACTCCGTCGCCACCGGGGCGAGGCTCTCGCCTCGAAGGATGTTGTCGCCGAGGACGACGCAGAAGGCCGAGTCGCCGACGAAATCCCGGGCGAGACCGATGGCGTGGGCGATCCCGAGGGCCCCGCGCTGGTACCGGTAGGTGAGATCGACCCCGAAGTGGGATCCGTCGGCGAGGAGCTCGACCACGTCGCCGACGCTCTTGCCGCCGACGATGACCATGATCTCTCTGACCCCCATCCCGGCCAGGGTCTCGATCGGGTAGTAGATCATCGGCCGGTCGTAGATCGGCAGGAGGTGCTTGTTCGTGACGATGGTGAGCGGGAAGAGCCGGGTCGCGGTCCCGCCGGCGAGGACGAGGCCTTTCATGCCCCCGAAGGGTAACAGGCGCGTCGGCGTGTGTGACGCGCCCGCCACGGGCCTCGTCAGCGCGGGCCACCACCACCCGGACAGGCACCGGCGCCGTCCCGGACCGCTACGGCGCCGGCGAAGCCGACGGGAACGGCGTCACGAACGGCTGCTCGCCCTCGGGGAGCGTGCCGTCGGGGTTGAGGCGGTCCGTCGGGGTCTCGTCGGCCGGCGGCAGACCGCCGCGGTAGGAGGTGATGACGAGGACCGTCTCGAGCCGATCGAGGTCGATGGGCGGGACGAGGTAGGCCGTCTGGACGACGGCGTTCGGGTCGCGGGCGACGTCGACGACCTGGCCGACGAGGAGGCCCTTCGGGTACGGCGACCGAACGCCGCCGGCGAGCTCGATCCCGGCCGTGACGACCTCCTCGCCGAGGCTGATCCGCTCGGTCGCGTCGATGTTCCGCATGACAAGCGCCCCGCCGAGCTGGCCGACGACCTCCCCGATCGCGCCGGACGAACCGAACTGGCCGACGACGACCGAGTCGAGGTCGTTGATGAGGAGGACGTGGGCGGTGTTCGGGCCGAGCTCGACGACCCGTCCGACGAGGGCGCCGCCGGCCCCGATGACGACGTCGCCGACCTCGATCCCGGCGTCGGCCCCCCGGTCGAGGGCAACGATCCGCCGGAATTCGGACGATTCACGGGCGATGACCCTGGCCGCCACCGTCTCGTACTCGAGGCTGCTCCGGAGCTGGAGGAGCGCCGTGAGCTGCTCGTTCTCGCGCCGGATCGCCTCGATCCGCGCCGCCTCCGCCTCGAGGCGCTCGTTCTCCTGCCGGAGGGCTTCGTTGGCGCGCCGAAGTCGGTCGATCTCGCCCAAGGCGCCGACGATCCCGCTGATTGTCCGAGCCGCCTCGTCGAGGGCCACCTGGGCCGGCCGAAAGGCGAAGGCGAGACCGGCCCGGAGCTCCCGGACCGGCGGTGTCGAAGAGACGGCGACGAGGAGGAGGGAGGCTCCGAGGAGGATGCTGTAGCCGATGGCGCGGCGCCGGAGTCGGCGACCGACGGCGATCTCGGTCATCGCGACCACCTCCTGGCGGCCGGCTGCCCCGACCTAGCGAGGCGGCCGGGAGTACGTCTCGGCGACGAGGACGCGGGCCATCTGGGGATTGGAGAGCTCCTGGAGGACGATCCCGGTGCCCCGGGCGACGCAGGTCAGCGGATCGTCGGCGACGTGGACGGGCATCTGGGTCGCCTCGGCGACCCGGCGATCCAGCCCGGCGAGGAGGGCACCGCCGCCGGCCAGGACGATGCCCTGGTCCATGATGTCGGCGACGAGCTCGGGCGGGGTCTCCTCGATGGTGTCCTTGATGGTGTCGACGATCTGTTGGACCGAGGGCTCGATGGCCTCCCGGATCTGCTCCGCGCCCACCTCGACGGCCCGCGGCAACCCGGTCAGCAGGTCGCGTCCCCGGAGGAGGACGCGCTGACCATCCCACTCGCCCGGGTAGGCGGACCCGATGGCGATCTTGATGTCTTCGGCCGTCCGCTCGCCCAGGAAGAGGTTGTACTCCCGCCGGGCGAAGGCGACGATGTCCTGGTCCATCTCGTCGCCGCCGACGCGGATCGACCGCGAGACGACGATCCCGCCGAGGCTGATGACCGCGACCTCCGTCGTCCCGCCGCCGATGTCGACGATGAGCGAGCCGGTGGGCTCCGAGACCGGCAGCCCCGCGCCAATGGCGGCCGCCATCGGCTCTTCGATGAGCCGCGCCCAGCGAGCGCCGGCGTTGAGGGCGGCGTCGCGGACGGCCCGCTTCTCGACCTCGGTGACCCCGCTCGGGATGCCGAGGAGCATTCGCGGCCGCGGGATGAGCCCGATCCGGTCGTGGACCTTCTGGACGAAGTACTTGATCATCTGCTCGGTGACGTCGAAGTCGGAGATGACCCCGTCCCGGAGCGGGCGGACCGCGATGATCGAGGCCGGCGTCCGGCCAACCATCCGCTTCGCTTCGGCTCCGACGGCGAGCACCCGCTTCGTCCGGGCCTCGATGGCGACGACGGACGGCTCGCTGATGACGATGCCGCGGTCGCGGACGTGGACGAGCGTGTTGGCCGTCCCGAGGTCGATCCCGATGTCGCGGGAGAAGAGGCCGAGGAGGGCGTCGAGCATCTGGCGAGCCTGGGTCCTTCCTGGTGATCGCGGCGAGGAACGGTCGGCGACCCACGACGGAACCCGGGGGGCCGCGCCGTCGCCGCGCGGGGAGCGCCGACGAGTATAGCCGGTCGTCCGAAGCGCCCCCGACGGCACCTCGATCGCCGCCGTCGACCACCGGCCCCCGCCCGGGGTCCGGTGCCTCACCCCGCGACCGGCCCGAGACCCAGGCCACGACCGGCGACTCCGCGCCTCGCCCGCTCCGGCTCGACTCGCTCCGGCCCGATCACGGCCCGCCGACCGGCGGGGCGCGGCCACCGCCCTCGGCAACCCGGGCGGTCGACCGGTCGAAGGCGACGCCGCGATCCCGGAGCGAGACGTAGGCGTCGTGGCCGATGATGAGGTGATCGAGGACGTCGATGTCGAGGAGCCGACCGGCGGCCAGGGCCTCGCTCGTCAGGTGGAGGTCGTCGGGGCTCGGCGTCGGGTCGCCGCTCGGGTGGTTGTGGACGATGATGAGCCCCGCGGCGTTCAGACGGACGGCGTCCCGGAAGAGCTCGCCGACCCGGACGAGGGAGGCGCTGACGTTCCCGACGTAGACGGTCACGACCCGGAGGACGACGTTCTTCGCGTTCAGGAGGACGACCCGCAGCTCCTCCTGCTCGAGGCGGCCCATCTGGAGGATGAGGCGCCCGGCGAGGTCGTCGGGCGCGCGGACCGTCCAGCGCCCGGCCGGCCAGTCGGCGAGGAGCCGCCGCCCGAGCTCGAAGGCCGCCGCCAGCTGGGCGGCTCGCGCTCGCCCGATCCCCGGGATCGCCTCGAGCTCGACGTCGCTCGCCCGGGCGAGGCCGGCCAGCCCGTCGAGGCGGGCGAGGGCGTCGGCGGCGACGTCGACGGCGCTCCGGCCGCGGGTTCCGCTCCCCCAGACGATGGCGATGAGCTCCGCTGCCGACAGTCCGCCGGGTCCGCGGGCCGCTAGCCGCTCGCGGGGCCGCTCGGCCGTCGGGAGCCGGTGCAGGCTCGTTGCCATCCGAACGGGGCGAAATCCAGGAGCCTGGCCGGGCGCGGGCTCGCTCGGGGTGAGCGGGCCGACGCTCCGGCTACCGCCCGACCCCTCGGCCAAGGAGGGATCCATGACCGCACCTCCGGTCGTGGCGGGAGATCGGCGGCGAAGAACGATCGATCGGCCCGGGGCCGACCGTCGACGGCGGATCGGAGCCACCAGCTCGGGGTGTCCCCGGGCCCGGACGACGAGAGCCCGCCGATTTCCCCCGCCGTCCGGACCGCGGGAACGAGGATCAGCCTAGCCGGAGCCGCTTACCGGCCGCTCACCTGGCCCGGGCCGACCCGCTTCCACCGCCGCTCAGCCTCCGAGGGCGAGGGCGGCGATGGTGGCGAGGGGGAGGCCGTTGAAGACCGCGTGGCAGCCGATGGCCGCCGCGAGCGACCCCCGACGGACGAAGAGCCAGCCGAGGACGAGGGCGATGGGGAGCCGGACGACGAAGGCGAAGAGGGCCCGCTCGGCCCCCTCGGCAAAGGTCGCCCCACCCACGGTGAGGACGTGGGCGAAGGCGAAGAAGAGGGCGCCCCGCACGATGGCTGCCGTCGGCCCATGGCGGCGGAGCCAGGCCGTCGTCGCGTAGCCTCGGAAGAAGATCTCTTCGGCCACCGGGGCGACGACCGCCCCGCTGAGGAGGTTGAGGCCACGGCCGACCAGGTCCGTGGCCGGCGGCAGTGGCGGCTCGGGAGCAGCGACGACGCTCCCCAAGAGGAGGGCGAGGAATCCCGAGAGATAGAGGACGGGGACGGCGAGGACGGCGCCGTAGAGGAGCTCCCGCCCGAGCCCTCGCTCCGGCCGACGGAGACCCATCTCGCGCCAGGCGAGGGCGCCGGTCCCGACGACGAGGAGCCGAATGAGGCCGAGGTAGGCGGCGGCCGTGGCCAGCAGGGAGAGCAAGGCAGCCGCTGGCGACCTCGGGTCGATCCCGAGGACGCCGAGAAGGGGGAGGCTGGCGATGGAGATGAGGAGCGCGGTCGGGACCGCGGCGGCAAAGACGAGGATCGGCGACGGCCCCACGTAGGCTCTCGCGACCCCGTGCCCTCGGGCTTCAACGGCCTGGGACCCGGCGAGGGCCGTAAGCCCGACGGCGAGCCCGAGGAGACCGGCGATGGAGAAGACCGTCGCCGGCAGCTCTTCCGCACCGAAGCCGACGACGAGCAGACCAGCTCCGGCGAGCGTCGCCAGCCAGCCCAGGACGAAGAGCCCGGGCGCACGACGCCCCTCGACGGTGAAGGAGAGGAGGCCGGGCGGCCGGCCGGGGATCGGTTCGAGGTCGCCGCGAGCGCCGCCCGGCGGCTCGCTCAACGCTCCGGCAGCGGGTCGGGAGCGCCCGCCGAACGAGCCGAGCGGTGGACGGCGGCCCGCAAGCCGGTTCGAGCCTCGACCTCGGCGCCGGCGGCGGCGATGGCGGCCGGGCCGTCGGCGGCGGGCCGGGGCAGCGAGGCCGAACGACCCGCCGGCAACGCCCCCCGGCCGCCCGGTAGCGGCTCGAGGGTCGCCGCGACGACGTCGCGGCGCTCGAAGTCCTTGCCGCACCAGGCGCAGATCGACCAGTCGAGGCCGACGAGCCGCGAGCAATTCGGGCAGACCCGGTTCAGGCGCGTCCGGCAGGTGGGGCAGATGATCCACTCTGGATGGGCACGGCGCCCGCAGGTCGGGCAGTGGGGCACCGCCTCCACCTCGTTGAGGAGCGCCTCCTCGGCCAGGTTTCGCTCGTAGACCTCGTCGATGCGCTCCTGGGGTCGGACGACCCGGTAGACGAACACCGCCAGGGGGAAGAAGAGCGGCGTGAAGAGGACGATGAAGCTCGCCGCGAGATACGGGAGGATCGGGTTCTCGGTCCGGAGCTGCATGTCCCGGAAGGCCCAGTAGGCGGCCGCCAGCCAGACGACGACGACGTAGATCGCCGTCGCCTGAACGGCCAACTGCACGACCGGACTGGCCAGGATCTCGCCGATCGAGTCGAAGAGCGGTTGAAGGTCGAACATCGAGAGTCAGTTGCCTCCGTGCCCGCCGCTCCTGCCCCGGAAGGCGGCTGCCGGGCAGTGTAACAGGCGAGGGCTGCGCGCTCGCCGGCCTTACGACGCGGGAGGGCCGCCGCCGCGTGACGCGACCGCCCGGAGACCGAGGATGCCGCCCAGGACGAGGGTGGTCCCAGCGGCGAGGGTGGCCTGAACGCCGAGGTCGGCTCCGAAAGGGCCGGCGACGTACGTCCAGCCGAGGCCGAGCAGGAAGCCGCCGAGGACGAGCGGGTAGATGCCGTCCCGCACGATGGCCGGGAGTCGGGTCTCGAGGACCTGAAGGGCGAAGCAGCCGAAGCTCGCCGCCATGACCAGGAGGTAGGCGGCGTTCGCCAGGCCCCAGCGGCCCAGGTACCCCGTGTCGCCGGCGCTGCCGATGACGCCGTTCGGGGACCAGGGCAGGAGAAACCCGACGACGCCGAGGACGGAGCCGAGGATGAGGAGCCAGCTCGCCGCGGGCTCGCCCGGGGCGCGCAGGGTGAGGGCGGAGGCCGGTCCCGGCCCGACGGTCGAGCTGCGACCGGACGAGGCAGTCTCCGGCCCGGGCGCCCCCGGCTCGCCGCCCGAAGACGCCGGACTCGGAGGCGCCACGGACGAGGTCGGCGCGAGGTAGATGGCGCTCGGCGGCAGGTAGGCCCCGGGCACGGCCCGCGCCTTCTGGAAGGCGTCGGCGGGGGGACTCGGCGACGCTGTCGGTCGGACGGTCCCATCGGCCGCCGGGGTAGCGAGGGGCTCCGGGGCACCCGCCAGCCCGGCAGGACCCCCAGGTTCGAGGGGGCCACCGGGTTCGTCGACACCACTCCCCCGCCAGGGCTGGTCCACGGGCATCGCGGGGACGACCGAACCCCGCGCCGCCGCCACGTCGCCATCCGGCGCGGGGCTCGAGCCGACCGGTTCCGGGAATGACTCGCCCGGGCGGTCCCGCAGGACGCCGCGGACCGCCGCCACGATCGCCCCGCAGCTCGGGCAGGAGAGGCGCCCGGCGGCAACGGCGCTCCCGCACGATGGGCAGTCGACGGTCTTCGACATCGCATCCTCCCAGCCCTCCGGCCGGTCGGGCCAGCCGGTCTGGCCAGAGGGTGCCAGATCTCGCACCTTCCGTGAAGAGGCCCTATTCGGATCGCCGGGCCGTGGCCCGCTCGTCCTATGCCCCCCGAGCGGCGAGACGAGGAGCCCCCACCCCGTCACCGGGCCGCCAGGGCCAGAGTCCAGACGACCGCCCGCCAGGCGACGACGACGCCGACGACGACGACCCCGACGAGCCAAACGCCGACGAGGAGGACGATCGCCGCGATCGCCCCCAACTCGCCCGGATCGATCCGGGCGAGCGGTCGGAGGACGGACCAGACCGTGGCCGAGGCCGCCGTCGACCCGGCGAGGCCGAGGCCAAGCCCGACGCTCGTCGCGAGGACGGCGGCGAGGCCGCGACCCGGGGTTTGCACGAACCAGCGGAGGGCCGTCCAGAGCGCCGATCCGATCCGTCGACCGTCGAGGATCACGAAGCGCGCCGCCCAGCCGCCCCAGGCCTCGCCGAGGAGCCACGTCGCGAGGACCCCGACGACGGCATCCGGACTCGCCGCCAGCACCCGGAGGACGAGGGGGGTCGCCGTGTCCGACGGGAGGACGAGCTCGGCGTACGTCGCCTCGACGATCCGGACGACGCCCCACGCCACGGCGACGGCGAGGGGCAGATGGGCCAGCCAGCGCACGGCAGCGACCCGGAGGACGAGCCAGCGGCCGACCGGACGCCGACCGGGCTGGAGCGCGGCTCGCAGCACGCCGGACGGCGGCGCGCCTGATGGACGCCCAGCCGCGACCCGCTCGGATCCTGTCACGGCCGCGACGACGGCCACGTCCGCCGCGGCCCCGACGAGCCCGCCGACGACGAGCCAGGCAAGGAGGACGGCGGCCCCGATGAGGACGAGCCGGACGATCCCTGGGTTCGGCCCGGCGAGGGCCACCGAGACGATGTCCGGCCCGAAGATGGTCGCCAGGCCCACCGGCGTCGGCAGGACGACGATGGGGAGGAGGAGAACCACGATACCGCCCCGGACGAGGAAGCCGGCCAGGGCGACGGGGACGAGGGCGGGTCGCTCGAGGACGAGGAGGACGGCGCGCCCGAGCCAGCTCCAACGGGCGCTCGGCCCGTGGTCGACCCCTCCGTCGGCGCCCGCCGCGTCGCCGGACGGGTCCGCCGTCGCCGATGCGGCCCTGCGACTACGGAGCCGGCGAAAGCCGAACGAGGGCATCGAGGCGACGGAGGGCCTCCTCGACGAGACGGATCTCCTCGCCGTAGCGGGCAAAGTCGCCGCTCCGGAGCGCCTCCTGGGCGAGCTGGAAGTGGCGGTTCGCGTACTCGACGAGGCCCGCGACGTCGGCCGGGAGCGATGGTTCGGGGCCGACCGAGGGCGTCGGCCCGGGGCTCGGCGACGGCCCGGGCGAGGGCCCGGGGCCCGGCGAGGGCGTCGGCCCGGGGCCCGGCGCGATGAGGAGCCGGAGCGCCTCGGCGAGGGTGTCGCCCCAGACGACCCGCGTCGGCGAGGCGACGACGATCTTTCGAAACTCCGGGAAGGCGCTCCCGGTGGACTGGAGGTAGATGGGCTGGAGGTAGATGATCGCGTCCTGGACCGGGACGACGATCAGGTTGCCCCGGATGACCTCGCTGCCGGCCTGGCTCCAGAGGGTGATCTGGGCGCTGATGATCGGGTCCTGGTCGATCCGGGCCGCGATCTGCGTCGGGCCGAAGACCGTCGTCTCCTCGGGGAACTGGTAGTAGTGGACCTGGCCGTAGGCGGTGCCGTCGTTTCGGGCGGCGACCCAGGCGATCATGTTCGGCCGGTTGACCGGGACCATCGGCTGGAGGAGGAGGAACTCCGGCTCGGGCTCGCCCGGCATCCGCATGACGACGTAGTACGCCTCCATCGGCAGGGTCTGCTGACCGGGCGTCGGTGCCTCCGCCGGGACCGTCCAGAGGTCCTCGCGGTTGTAGAAGGCGGCCGGAGCGGTCACGTGGTAGAGGGCGAAGACCCGGGTCTGGACGTTGAAGAGCTCCTCGGGGTAGCGGACGTGGGCTCGCAGATCGGCCGGCATCTCGTCGATGGGTCGAAAGAGGGTCGGGAAGACCCGGCCGTAGGCCCGGATGAGCGGATCGGTCGAGTCGGCGACGTAGAAGGTCGTCGTCCCGTCGTAGGCGTCGACGACGATCTTGACGCTGTTGCGGATGTAGTTGAAGCTGCTCGGCCCGAGCCCCGTCGCCGGTCCCAGCGCGGCCGGGTCGAAGGGTTCGGCGTGCGGGAAGCGGGAGCTGACCGTGAAGGCGTCCTGGATCCAGACGAGCCGCCCGTCGTGGACGACGATGTAGGGGTCCTTGTCGTAGCGGAGGAAGGGCGCGATCCGGGGCAACCGATCGCCGAGGGAGCGATGAAAGAGGAGCTGGCTCTCGGCGGTGATCTGGTCGCTGATGAGCAGATTGAGGTCGCGGAACCGGAGGGCGAAGAGGAGACGGGCGAAGGTCGTGTCGAGGCGGATCCCCGTCGTGCCGCGCCAGCGGGTCCGTGTTCCGAGGTCGGCGCCGCCGTCCTCGGACCCGGCCGGGTAGTCGAACTCCGACTGGACCGCGCCGACGATGATCTCGTCGCTCGGGCGCTCGCCGAAGTAGATCCGGAACTCGCGGAGCTCCGGAGCGCCCGCCGTCGAGACCGGCGGCATGTCTCGGATGAAGAGCCGCGGCTGACCCTCGGGCGTCACCTCGTTGACCGGAACCATCGCCACGCCGACGCCATGCGTGTAGGTGATCCGCAGATTCACCCAGCTCGTCGCCTGGGGGTTCCGTTCCTTGGCCAGCTCGCGGGCGGAGAGCATGACCTGCCGGAGGCGACCGTCGATGACGTAGCGGTCGGTGTCGACGTCGACGAACTCGTAGTAGCGGCGGATCGTCTGGAGTTGATCCAACGTGACCCGGAGCGGCCGGTAATCCCAGAGCCGGGCGTTCCGGAAGGTCGCGTCCTCGGCCGCGATCTTCGCCTCGTCGAGGGTCCCCTCGCCCTGGTACCGCCGCTGCTCCCAGGTGTCGAGGCCGTAGGCGAGCCGGGTCATGGCGATGTTGTTGGCGATGTAGCGTTCCTCCCGGGCCAGCTCGTTCGGGACGACGACGAGGCGCTGGACGAGCTCGGGATAGATCGTCCCCAGGACGACCGAGGCGCCGAACCAGACGACGAGGGCACCGCCGAGGGGCCAGAGCATCCGGGTGAAGGCGCCGCCGACGAGGAAGGCGGCCGCGAGGGCGGCGATGATGGTGAGCGTGTCGAGGGCGAAGAAGCGGGCCGCCTCGTCCGTGTAGGAGACGCCGGTCGCCACGCCCTGGGTGCTGTAGACGAGCTCGTACTTGTCGAGCTGGTAGCCGACCGCCACGGAGAGGAGGTAGAGGGCGCCGAGCACGCCGAGGTGGAGCCGCATCGGGGTCGTGAAGACGAGCCGACCCCGGAGGCCGTCGGCGAGGTAGCGGCCGAGGGCAACGACGATCGACCCGAGCACGATCCCGTTGGCGACCGACTGGACGAGACGGAAGAAGGGCAGATCGAACAGGAAGAAGGCGATGTCGCGCCCGAAGATCGGGTCGACGACGGCGCCCTCGCCGGTCGGCGAGTAGGGCACCCGGTTGAGCCACAGGAGGGTCGTCTCCCATCGGCCTCCGGCCGACCCGGCCAGGCCGAGGGCGACGAGGACGCCGAGGCCGGCCAGGATGGCGACGGCGAGGGGCACGAGATTCGGCGGCTCGATCGCCTCGTCGAGGGGCCGAGGGCCGAGGGGTCGGTCGCGGTACCAAGCGCCTCGGGAAAAGGGATCACCCCGTTCGGCGGCCCGAGCCGCCTCGGTCAGCCGCTCGAAGAGCGTTCCGAGGGTGCTCGGTCCCGCCTCGGGCGGTGGGGCGAGGCGCCCGGCGAGCCAGAGGTTGCCGAGGATGAGCCCGACGGCTGCGACGAGGACGCCGAAGAAGAGGAGCCCCTGGGCCGACAGCCGCGTCCAGAAGACGGGCGCGTACCCGACGCTCTCGAACCAGATGGCGTCGGTCCAGAGATCGAGTCCGAAGGTGAAGAGGCTAACGAGAAGCAGGCCGACGCCCAGGACCCCGACGACGCCGAGGCGTCGAAGGAACGCCCCGAGAAGCGCGCCGCCGCTGGGTGCCCCGTCGTCGGGGCCGCCCGGCCCCCAGCGTCGCGGCGGTCGGCGGCGGCCCCCGCCCCGCCGGTCGCCGACCGGGATGACGATCGGTTCCTCGTCTCGGCCCGGGGCGCGGTCCTCGTCGGGGCCGTCGGCGAAGCGGGACGCCGAGGACGAGGCCGAGGCCGACGGGTCCGACTCACCCGCCGGAGCGTCTTCCGCCGCCGAACCCTCGGGCCCCTCCGGCTCGGCGCCCCCGGCACGGCGGCGACGCTCCGCCTCGCGGCGGAGCTCGTCGAGGAACTCGTCGAAGAGATCGCGCATGGTCGGGCCAGTCTACCGGTCCGGGCGCCGGCCGGGCGACTCATCGTTCGCCGAGCCGCTCGACGGCAGCCCGGAACGCGGTGAGGACGGCGAGGGCGAGCTCGCTCGGGGTCATGGTCGCCGCCCGGAGGGGCTCGAAGCCGAGGGCGGCCCGGACCGCCGCCGGGGCCCGCCAGGGGCGGCTCGGTTCGTCGGGCGGGACGACCGGGGCGAGCCGGATGGCGAGCCGCCCTCCTTCCTCGCGGATGAGTCCGGAGAGGCCGCCGGCGAGGACCGGGCCGAGCCGGACGACCGGGGGCTCCGCTGGCGGCCCGCCCGCGGGAGCCAGATCGCGGAAGCTCACGACCCCGGCCTCGTCGGCGACCCAGAGAACGGCGAGCCACCAGCCGTCGCCCGTGTCGGCCGGTCGCGAACAGCCGACCTCGAGGCTGCGGCCGTGGGCGGTGAGCGGCAGGGGTCGGAGGTAGGAGGGTCCGGGAGCCGGCAGTCGTTCGGGCATCGACGGGAGGAGCGTACTCCGGCGCGCCGGGCTGCCCGTGGACCGGCGGGAGGGCGGCCCTTAGGGGGGCGGCGAGTCGGTCGGAGTCGGCCCGGCGGCTCCGGCGCCGGGCCCCTTGTCGTCCCGTCGGCCCTCGAGGAGCGCGTCGGCCTCCATCGCCCCGACCTCGGCCGACAGCTCGGCCAGCTCCGCCGCCATCGCCAGGCGGAGCATCTCGCGCCGGACCTCGGGCGGCGGCGGATCGAGGGCGCCGGGCGCTGCCGGCGTCGCCGCCTCGGGCTCGGTGTCGCCGCTCAGCCAGGTCAGAAGCTTGCTCCGGCGCCGCCGCTCCATCGAGCGGACGCTCCAGAGGACGGCCTGGGGATCGACGGCCGTGACCCCCGGCAGCTGCGGCTCTTCGGCCGCGCGGACGGCGGCGCCGCAGGCCGGGCAGCGGTCCGCGTCGCCGCCCAGGGCGGCGGAGCACCACGGGCAGACGGCCGGGCCGCTCGTCCGGGCGTCAGGGTCCTCGATGCTCATGGCGGGAACGATACTGTCGGCGGCGTCCGGCGTCATGACCCGATCGTCATGGCCGATGGGCGTCGACGTCGGGCGGTCTCCGGTCGACGGGCCGCCCGGGCAGGCCCGTCACTCCCACTCGATGGTCGCCGGCGGCTTGCTGCTGATGTCGTAGACGACCCGGTTGACGCCCGGGACCTCGTTGACGATCCGGGTGCTGATCCGGGCCAGGACGTCGTAGGGCAGCTTCGCCCAATCGGCCGTCATCCCGTCCTCCGAGGTGACCGCCCGGACGGCAACGACGTTGGCGTACGTCCGCCCGTCACCCATGACCCCCACCGAGCGGACCGGGGTGAGGATGGCGAAGCTCTGCCAGAGGCTGCGGTAGAGGCCCGCCGCCTTGATCTCGTCGATGACGATCCAGTCCGCTTCCCTGAGCGTCTCGAGGCGCTCGGCCGTCACCTCGCCGATGATCCGGATGGCGAGCCCGGGCCCCGGGAAGGGCTGACGCATGACCATCGCCTCGGGCAGGCCGAGCTCGAGGCCGACGGCCCGGACCTCGTCCTTGAAGAGGTAGCGGAGCGGCTCGATGAGCTGGAACCGGAGGTCCGGCGGCAGCCCGCCGACGTTGTGGTGGGTCTTGATCTTGGCCGCCGCCTTCGTCTCGGGCGCCGTCGATTCGATGACGTCGGGATAGAGGGTGCCCTGGGTGAGGAAGTCGATCCGGCCGAGCTTGGCCGCCTCCTCCTCGAAGACCCGGATGAACTCGTCGCCGATGATCTTCCGTTTCTGCTCCGGGTCGACGACGCCGGCCAGGCGGGCCAGGAAGCGCTCCTTGGCGTCGACCATGACGAGCCGCATCCCCAGGTTCCGCTCGAAGGTCTGACGGAGGAGCTCCGACTCCTTCTTCCGCATCAGGCCGTGGTCGACGTAGATGCAGGTCAGGCGGTCGCCGACGGCCCGGTGGACGAGGGTCGCCGCGACGGCCGAATCGACCCCACCGGAGAGGGCGCAGATGACCTTCCCGTCCGAGCCGGTCGCCCGGGCGTGCTCGTCGACCCGGCGGCGGATCTCCGCGACGGTCTGCTCGATGAAGTTGGCCGGGGTCCAGGTGGGCCGGGCGCCGGCGATGCCGAGGACGAAGTTGCGGAGGATGTCGCGGCCGCGCGGCGTGTGGACGACCTCGGGGTGGAACTGGATCCCGTAGAGCCGCCGCTCCGGGTCGGCCAGCCCGGCGTACGGGGTCGCCGAGGTCTGGGCGGTGGCGTGGAAGCCGGGCGGAGGCCGGAGGATCGAGTCGCCGTGGCTCATCCAGACCGGCTGCTCGCGCTCCAGCCCGGCGAAGAGGCCGTCCTCGGCGGTGATCGTCACCGAGGCCGGGCCGTACTCCCGCTTCGTCGCCGGCACGACGTCGCCACCGAGCTCGTGGGCCATGAGCTGGAGGCCGTAGCAGATGCCGAGGACGGGGACCCGGCCCGTCCAGATCGCCGGGTCGGGGCGCGGAGCTCCGGGCTCGTAGACCGAGGCCGGGCCGCCCGAGAGGATGATCGCCTTCGGCCGCCGTCGCTCGATCTCGGGCCAGGGGGTGTCGTAGGGGAGGAGCTCCGAGTAGACGTTGAGCTCGCGGACCCGGCGGGCAATGAGCTGGGCGTACTGGCTCCCGAAATCGAGGACGACGACGGTGTCCGGCTCCTCACGGCCACCGCCTGGTCGATCGGTGGCCGGGCGGGCGGGCGGCGGCGCTTTGAGGGCCGTCTCGAGGTAGGCCTCGACCTCGGCGTCGTCGGGGGCGAGGACGCGGTGGCCGGCGTTGGCCGGCTCGCCGTGGACGGTCCGGCCCCGGGTCGTCAGGCCGGTCGTCGGGCGGGGCGTCGGGCCGGCCGTCGGCTCGATCGCCGGCTCCGTCTCGGATCCCTGGGGAGCGGCGGGTTCGACGGCCCGGGCGTCCTGCTCCCCGGCGGGTCGGTCCCTCACCGACTCGGCGCTCCTGGCGTCGTCACGCGATCAGGATAGCGGCTCGGCCGACGGCTCCGGGGCGTCGGCGCGCCGCGGTCGGAGGCGGAAGGCGGGGCCGCTGCCGAGACGCTCGGCCGGGGTTCCGTAGCGGAGGATTAGATCACGGATCGCCCGGGCCGCCTCGGGTCCCTCGAGGAGCTCGGCCTCGGCCTCGAAGCTCGCCTCGCCGAGCTCGACCCGGCAGCGCGGCTCGGCGAGGAGGTTCAGGGCCCAGTCGGCGTCGGGGCGGCCGGCGGCGACGAGGAGCGACCCGTCGGCCTCTTCGACGAAGCCGACGGCGACGGGCACCGGCCGGCCGGTCCGGCGGCCCCGGGTCTCGAGCTGCAGGGCGCGCCCGGTGGCGACCATCGCCGCAGCAACGGGATCGAGGCCGGCGGGAGAGGCGGCCTCGTCGATCCGATCGTTCAACCGCGTCGCAGCTGCCAGCTCTTGCCCTCGCTGACGATGGCCGGCGCGTAGACGATCTCGACCGCCTGCATCTCGCGGATCGTGCGAGCCCCGAGGGCGGCCATCGACTGGCGGAGGGCACCGACCAGGTTCTCCGATCCGTCCGTCACCCGAGCCGGCCCGAGGAGGATCCGCTCGAGGGGTCCGACGGTGCCGACCCGGATCCGGGTCCCCCGCGGCAGGACCGGCGAGGGCGCGGCCATCCCCCAGTTCGTGCCCCGGCCGGGCGCCTCTTCGGCCCGGGCGAGGGGCGAGCCGAGCATGACCGCATCGGCCCCGGCGGCGATGGCCTTGGCGATCTCGCCGCCCCGGCGCATCCCGCCGTCGGCGACGACCGGGACGTACCGCCCCGTCTCGGCGAAGTAGGCGTCGCGGGCGGCGGCGACGTCACTCACGGCGGTAACCTGCGGGACGCCGATCCCGAGGACCTCGCGGGTCGTGCAGGCCGCCCCCGGACCGACCCCGACGAAGACCGCCGCCGCGCCCTGCTCCATGAGGGCGAAGGCCGCCTCGGCGTTCGTCGTGTTGCCGACGGCGACGGGGATCGGCATGAAGCGGGTGAACTCGGCCAACGAGAGCGGCTCGTAGCCGGTGGCCAGGTGGCGCGCCGAGGAGACCTGCGACTGAACGAGGAAGAGATCGGCGCCGTGCTCGGCGCAGAAGGGGCCCCAGCGACGGGCAGCGGCAGGGGTGGCGGCGACGGCGGCGAGGGCGCCGACGGCGTGGAGCTCGTCGATCCGGCGGGCGACGAGCTCCTCCCGGATCGGGGCCGCGTACGCCTCGGTCAGGACCGCCTGGACCTCCTCGTCGGGGGCAGCGGCGATCCGGGCCAGGACGGTGTCCGGTTCGTCGTAGCGGGTCTGGACGCCTTCCAGGTTGAGGACGGCGAGGCCACCGAGGCGGGCGAGGGCCGCGGCGAAGCGGACATCGACGACGGCGTCCATGGCCGCCGCCAAGATCGGGATCTCGAGGCGGAACCCGCAGAAGGTCTGGGCGAGCTCGACGTCGGCCGGCTCGACGGTGTCGGTCCCGGGCGCGAGCGAGACGTCGTCGAAGCCGTAGGTCGGCCGGATCGAGTCGACCTTGCTCCGGAAGGCGCGGCGCCGGGCGCCGAGCTGGGTCGAGCCGTCGGCGGTCTCGGCGCTCGTCGGCAAATCGAGGCCGCCGGGGGTGGCGTGACGATCGAGCAATCGGGTCCTCCGCTGACGTCGGTCGTGGTCCCCGAGTCTACCGCCTCGGCCGCCGGGCGATGCGCTCCCCCTCGAGGGTGAGCTCGAACCAGGGCGCCGTCGCCGGATCGAGGAGGCGCCGCTCGATCCGGTCGATGGATTCGGCGTACGCCGGCCAGACGGCTAGGCGAAGGGCTTCCGCGCGGGTCGCCCAGCGGTAGGCGTCGTGCTCGGTGGAGAGCCGCGGCTCGGCGTCGGGCCGGACCCGGACGGCGAAGGCGACGGCGGTGACGACGGCGTCGGTCCCCTCGTCGTAGAACTCGTAGGTCTGGTCGAGGTCGTAGAAGCCTTCCAGGGCCGGGCGCCGGAAGCCCGTCTCCTCCTCCACCTCGCGCAGGGCGGCGGCGGGGACGCGTTCGCCCGGTTCGAGGCCGCCGGTCACGCACTGCCAGAGGCCGGCGAAGATCCGGTCGGCGGCACGGCGGATGAGGAGGAACTCCGGGGCAGCGTCGGGTGCCGGGACGCGAAAGACCCAGCACTCGATGAGGTCCGGCCGGCGGGCCACGCTAGAGCCGCTCGAAGCGCTCGACCGGGACGACGAAGACCGTCGCCCCGCCGACCTCCACCTCCAGCGGGTAGGGCATGAAGAACTCGCCCGGCTCCATGATCGGCGGCATCGGGTTCACGACCTGGGTCCGGGCGGTGCAGTTCTCGCGGACGATGGCGAGGACGTCTTCCACCTGGTGGTCCTCGACGCCGACGATGACGGTGGCGTTCGACTGCTTGAGGAAGCCGCCGGAGCTGTGGAGCCGCGTCGCCCGGTACTCCCGCTCGAGGAGGGCGTCGACGAGGGCACCGGCGTCCTCGCTGTGGACGATGGCGACGACGAGCTTCATTATTCGAGTATAGGGGTCGGCTGGGCCGCGGCCACGCCGAGTTGCTCTCCTGTTTCCCGTGGTGGCGTCCGTGGACTCGGTACACGCTACCCATGGTGGCGTCCGTGGACTCGGTACACGGGCCGGCGATCGCGCAGGCGGACCGCCTCGAGGGCGAACTCCCGTTCGCATCCATGCGCTCGGTGCACATGTCGCGGAGCGCCGGACGGGGACGAGCTCGACCGACGGTCCGGACCTTCGCATCCATTCGCCCGGTGCATGCGCCG
>DAOTYQ010000185.1:0-6778 GCA_034434735.1 Chloroflexota bacterium | reverse complement strand
CCCGACCAGGCTCAGCGGGTGTAGATCCCGTTCGGGTCGAGCTCCTCCCGGATGAGACGGAGCTCCTCGGCCGTCGGCGGCGGCGTCTGCCCCACCGCCGGCGCGACCTTCGGCTCCCAGCCCACGCTCGCCCGGATCGCCTCGAGGCTGACGCCGGGATGGAGCGCGGCGACCGTCATCTCGCCGCCCTCGTCGAAGCGCCAGACGGCGAGGTCGGTCACGACCACCGACGGCCCCCGGCCGAGCCAGCCCTGTTCGGCCCGCACCCGGGCCGCCGCCTCGGCGCCCCCGAGGTTGCCGGGCGAGGTCCGAAAGTCGATCCGCTCGACGAAGCTCCGCCGGCTCTGGCGCATGATGACGAAGACCTGGCGGGCGTTGATGGCGATCTCGCAGGCGCCGCCCGAGCCGGGCAGGCGCGTCGTCGGTCGCCGGTAGTCGCCGATGACCGTCGTGTTGATGTTGCCGAAGCGGTCGATCTGGGCCGCGCCGAGGAAGCCGACGTCGATCCGGCCACCCTGGAGGTAGAAGGCGAAGAGCTCGAACATGCTCGTCACCGCGGTGGCCCCGGTGACGATGGTCGGATCGCCGATGCTCAGGGGGAGACGAGCCGGTCGCGCCCCGAAGACGCCGGCCTCGTAGACGAGCTCCAGGTCGGGGGCGACGGTCCGCCGGGCGAGGTTGACGGCGATGTTCGGGAGGCCGACGCCGACGAAGCAGACCCGCTGGCCGGCCAGCTCCCGAGCGGCGGCGACGATCATCATCTCGCTCGCCGAGAACGGCCGACCGGCCGCGGGCTCGGACGGCCCGGTCGAGCCGAGTCGCTGGGGCGTCGTCATCCGTAGACCCCGTAGTCGACCGAGCCCGACGGGGCCCCGCTGGTTCGCAGCCCAGCGAGCCGCTCGGGACCGAGCTTCTCGACGTAGGCCGCCCGGCCGTCGAGGTCGTAGACCCACTCGCGCAGCCAGGCCTCGGTCGCCTCCGGCGAGCGACTGATCGGGTCCCAGTCGAGATAGAAGCGGTTGTCGCGGTCGTAGTAGCCCTGAGCGTAGGACGGGTGCGCCCCCCACGGCTCGACGACGACGGCATCGACGATGAGGCCGGGGATGATCGTCCGGTTCGGGTCGGCCCGGACGACCGCCTCGTCGACGAGCTCCTCGACGACGACGATGACCCGGTCGGCGGCGAAGGCCGCTTCCTTCTGGCAGCCGAGGAGGCCCCAGACCTGGGTGTTGCCGTCGGCGTCGGCCCGCTGGGCGTGGACGATGGTGACGTCGGGGCGGAGGGGCGGCACGGCGTAGACGAGCTCGTCGCCGAAGGGCGAGCGGATCGGCCGGATGTTCGGGTTCACCTTCGGCAGATCGGTCTCGAAGTAGCTCCGGATCGGGAAGAAGGGGAGATTGGCCGCGCCGGCGGTGTAACGGGCGACCATGCCGAAGTGGCTGTACTCCTCGAGTTCCAGGCTCGGCGCCTCGCCCTCGGTTCGACGCCGGATGGCGTGGAGGCTCCCGACGCCGGGGTTGCCGAGCCAGGAGAAGATGAGCTTGCGGGCCACCCCGGCCGCGACCATCTGGTCGTAGACGAGGTCGGGGGTGAGGCGGGCGAGGACGAGATCGCGCTTCCGCTGGCGGATGATCTCGTGGCCGGCGGCGAAGCAGATGAGGTGGGTGAAGCCCTCGATGGCGACGGTGTCGCCGTCTCGGACGAGCTCGGCGATGGCGTCGCGCATCGAGGCGACCTTGCCCGGCATCGGGCGCCCTCAGCGTCGGCTGCCGGCCGCCTCGACGGCGCCGCGCTCGGCGACCGCGGCGACGGCCGCCCGGAAGAGCTCGAGGGCGGTCGTCATCTCGCCTTCGGTGACGGTCAGCGACGGCGAGAGCCGAACGGCCGAGTCGCCGGCCTCGAGGACGAGGAGGCCCCGCTCGAAGCAGGCCCACTGGACCGCCTCGGCGGCGGCGGTGGTGGCGAACTCGATCCCGATCATGAGCCCTCGGCCTCGAACCTCCGCCACGAGGCCAGGATACCGCTCCGGCAGGTCGGCGAGGCCGGCGAGGGCCTGGCCGCCCCGGACCCGGGCGTTGGCGATCAGGCCCCCTTCGAGGAGGCGGATCGTCGCCAGGGCGGCGGCACAGGCGAGCGGATTGCCGCCGTACGTGGAGCCGTGGGCGCCCTTCCCCCAGCGCTCCATGAGGTCCCGCCGGGCGACCATCGCCCCGAGGGGCAGCCCCGAGGCGATCCCCTTGGCGGTCAGGAGGATGTCGGGTCGAACACCCCACTGCTCGATGGCCCAGAAGGTGCCGGTCCGACCAGCGCCGGACTGGATCTCGTCGGCGACGAGGAGGATCCCGTAGCGGTCGCAGAGCGCTCGGAGGCCCTCCAGGAAGCCGTCCTCGGGGACGACGTAGCCGCCCTCGCCCTGGATCGGCTCGACGAAGACGGCGGCCACCTCGTCGGGCGGGACGAGGCGCTTGAAGAGGACGTCCTCGAACCAGTCGAGATCGGCGAGGCGGCCGTAGGGAGCGTGGACGACGCCCGGCAAAAGGGGGCCGAAGCCGGCGTGGTACTTCGCCTTCGAGGCAGTCAGGCTCACCGAGCCGTACGTCCGGCCGTGGAAGGCACCCAGGAAGGCGACGAGGACCGGCCGCCCGGTGGCGTGGCGGGCGAGCTTCATCGCCGCCTCGACGACCTCGGTCCCGCTGTTGCCGAGGTAGACCCGGGGCGCGTCGTCGCCGGCGAGCGGGGTCACCCGGGCGAGCTCGCGGCAGGTCTCGGCGTAGATGGGGAGGTAGAAGTCCGAGGCCGAGAAGTGGAGGAGGCGCTCGGCCTGGTCCGTCACGGCCGCCACGACCTCGGGATGGCAGTGGCCGGTGGAGACGACGGCGATGCCGGCCGCGAAGTCGAGGAAGCGGTTGCCGTCGATGTCCTCGACGACGGTCCCGACGCCGCGGACGGGGACGATCGGGTAGGCCCGCGGCAGGCTCGGGCTCGTCCACGTCTCGTCGAAGGCGACGTGGGCTCGGGCGCGGGGGCCGGGGACCTCGGTGACGAGGCGGGGCGCCTCGAGGACGGACTCGACGGGCTGGGGGTCAGCGAGGGGACGCCGGGTTGGCTCGGACACGCGGCACCTCGTAGTGGAGGGTCGGGACGGTGGCTGGGGCGGCCGCTCGGGGGCTCGAGTCGCGGAGCGGCGACGCATACGGTCTATGCATGGTGCATACGCGCCGAGTATAGCCGGCGCCCTCGTCGGCATCGCACTCCGGGTGGCAAACGGACCGCTGGGGCCGCGTGCCTCACCGGCACGTTCTGGCGGCTCGAACGGGGATCTTGGGGATCCGGCGGGTCAACTAGGTGCCCCACAGTCACGCGCGGCGACCGGTGGGGCCGGAACGCCAGCGGTCCTGCCAGACGTGTTCCTGGGCGGCACGCGGCTGGATGGGACGCCCGCTCCCGCCGCCGAGATGTGACCGTGGGGCACGACGGTGTCGATCGTGTGCCCCACAGGACCGCATCCCGACGGGTTGACCCCCGCTTCCGTGTGTTCCTCGGCCGAGGTGTCGATCGTGTGCCCCACAGGGACGCATCCCCCGGGCAGGCCACCCGCCCGAAGCGAACCCCCAGGCCCCCGCCCGCGAGCGACGAGACGGGGAGCCCGGCGACACCTCAGGCGCCCTCAATCGACGACGGTCTGGCTCTGCTCTCGCATGAACTGCTGGACGTAGTAGTAGCCGCCGCCGGCCTTGCCCGTCGCCGTCGAGCCCTTCCAGCCGCCGAAGGGCTGGATCCCCGGCCAGGCCCCCGTCGTCGCCCCGGCCCGCCGGTTGACGTAGACGACGCCGGCCTCGATCTCGTCGAGGAAGCGGGCGATCTCGGCCCGGTCCTCGCTGTAGAAGCCGGCCGTCAGGCCGAGGACGTTGTCGTTCGAGAGGCGGAGGGCCTGGTCGAGGGAGTCGACGGGGAGGACGACGGTGAAGGGGATGAAGAGCTCGTCGCGGAGCAACCGGTGCTCGTACGGCAGGTCGGTGGCGATGGTCGGGGCGACGAAGAAGCCGGCGTCGAGGCCGTTCTCCGTCACCCGCTCCCCGCCGATGAGGAGCCGTCCGTCGCGGCGGGCCTCCCCGACGGCGTTCTCGTAGCGAGCGACGGCCCGCTCGTTGATGACCGGACCCAGCCAGTTCTCCCGCTTCACCGGGTCGCCGATGGTGATCGCCTCGGTCTTGGCGACGAGGAGGCGGACGAACTCGTCCATGACCGGCCGCTCGACGTAGACGCGGCTGTTGGCCGAGCACTTCTGGCCCGAGAAGCCGAAGGCCGAGCGCATGATCCCCTCGGCCGCCTCTTCGAGATCGGCCTTCCGGGAGACGATGGCCGGGTTCTTGCCGCCCATCTCGACGATGACCGGCTTCGGGTAGACCTTGGCGAAGTTCTTGTAAAGCCGGAAGCCGACCTCGAAGCTGCCGGTGAAGACGATCCCGTCGACGCCGGGGTTGTTCTGGATCTCGTCGCCGACCGTCTCGCCCGGGCCCATGACGAGGTTGAAGGCGGCCGGGGGAACCCCGCCGTCGTGGAACGCCTTCGTCAGGAGGACGGCCGAGAGGGGGGCATCGGAGGACGGCTTGAAGACGACGGTGTTGCCGGTGACGAGGGCCGCCCCGGCCGGCCCACCGGCGAGGGCGAAGGGGAAGTTGAAGGGACTGATGACGCCCCAGACCCCGTAGGGCTTGAGGACCGAGCGGGTGTGGACGGTCGGGTCGCCGAGGTTGCCCATCGGATGGTCGAAGCCCTCGTTCCGCTCCATCATGTCGCACGACCAGCGGATGAGGTCGGCCGTCTCTTCCACGTCGCCGAGGGCTTCGAGCCGGTTCTTGCCGACCTCCATGGCGAGGAGGGCGGCGAACTCCATCTGGCGGGTCGAGATGACGTCGGCGACCCGGCGGAGGACGGCGACCCGATCCTGCCAGGGCCGTCGGCTCCACTCGCGCCAGGCCTCGCGGGCGGCGGCGATGGCGTCGGCGACGTCGAGGCGGGTCCCCCGGGCGAAGGTCCCGAGGAGGGTCCCGTCGACGGGCGAGCGCTTCTCGAAGACGCCCTCACCGTCGCGCTCGACGCCACCGATCACGTTCCGGTGGTAGCGGCCGAGCTGGGCACGGACCTTCTCGACGCCGGCCTCGAAGGCGGCGTGGAGCTCCTCGTTGTCGGCCCGGAGGGTGGCATAGGTGATCTTGAGGCGGGGCCGAGATTCGGTCGTCATGGCACAGGCTCCCGTGCGTGCGGCGGTCCGGCGGCTGCTCGGGGCCGCGGACCGACTGGACCCGAATGGTGCCCGTAGTCTAACGCGGCGCCGCCGGGCGGCCCAGGCGCTGGCGCCCTCGCTGGCGGCACCGGGAGGGGGCCTCGGGGCCTCGCCCTCGCCGGGGCGACGGCGTACGATTCCCGGCCGGCGGCATCGGCCGCCACCGTCTGAGCCCCGTTCACCCCGACGACCTGGAGACGACGATGCCCGAGACCCCTCGAACCCTTCGCCAGTGGCTGACCGAGCTCGAGGCCGACCCCGACGTGGGCGCGGTCGCCGTCTCGCCGGCCACCCAGGCCGCCCTCCTCGACCTCGCCCGGGTCGCCGCCCACGCCAGCGAGCGGATCGCCGCCCCCATCACCGCCTTCATGGCCGGGGTCGCCTTCGCGGGCCTCGACGAGGCGGAGCGGGCGGCCCGGGTCCGGGCCCTCGTCGACCGGCTCGAAGCCCGCTACGGCGGCTAAGCCGGCCGAGGCTCGCCGAGGACGCCGGCGACGACCTCGACGATCGACGGGCAGACGGCGTCCGGCACCCGACCCCGGGCCCGCAGCCGGGCGAGCTCGGCCTCGCCGTGCTTGCCCGTCAGGACGAGGACACCCCGGAGCCCCGCCCGCTGGGCGGCGGCGACGTCCGACCAGACGTCGTCGCCGACCATGGCGATCCCCGACCGGTCGGCGGCCCGCGGCGATCCGATGGCCCCCGGCGATCCGACGGCCCGCACCGCCGCATCGGCGAGGAGCGCCCGGGCAGCCTCGGCGAAGAAGGTCCGAGCCGGCTTGCCGACCACCGTCGCCCGCCGACCGAGGGCGTACTCCAGGCCGGCGACGATCGCCCCCGAATCGAGGGTCGGCCCGGCCTCCGTCAGCCACCAACCGTTGCGGTGCATCGCCACGAAGGCCGCTCCAGCCCGGACGGCCCGGAAGATCCGGTTCAGGTTCGCATAGGTGAGCTCGTCGGGCGAGTCGCCGACGACGACCGCCGCCGGCGGCGCAGCCGGGTCGTCGGCGGCCTCGACCGGCAGGAGCGTCTGACCGGCGAACTCGGACTTCGCCCCGCTCGTGCCGACGACGACGATCGGCCGGCCGGGGAAGCGCCGGGCGCAGTAGGCGGCCGCCGACGATGCGGCGGTGGCGAACCGCTCCGGCGGGATCGCGAAGCCGAGGTCGGCCGAACGCTCGGCCAAGTCGCGCCGACTCAGGAGCGTCGTGTTCGTCGCGATCCGGTAGGGGAACCCCGCCCGATCCAGCTCGGCCAGGGCGGTCGCCGCTCCAGGGATCGGCCGCCCCGCGCCGACGAGGACGCCATCCCAGTCGATGAGGAGCCCGCGCGTCCCGGCCAATCCCCGGCCGGTCCCGACCGTCGTCCTCGCCCGTTCCATCGTCCTGACCGCGTCCCTGCCTTCGTTTCGGCCCCGGCCACCCGCAACCTGTCGGGCGGCGTCATTGCCCTCCCGATTCTGCCGCAGGCGGCGGAGCATCGAGGACTTCCCGG
>DAOTYQ010000184.1:0-2257 GCA_034434735.1 Chloroflexota bacterium | reverse complement strand
GTCCGCAGGGCATCGGCATCGGACCGGCCGGCGGTCACCTCGATCGTCGCTCCATCCTCGTCAAGAACATGGACATCGAGCCGCTGGCGCGAAAGGTCCAATCCGGCGTACAACATGTCTGGGCCTCCTGGTGTGGTTCCGACGAGAACCCATTGTCACCATGGGGGCCCTTCTTCATGACATTCAGTCGTGCTCGTCTGGTTCGGGTGTCTCGCTCGGGGTCGGCTTCGGCGTTTCGGTCGGCTTGGGAGTCCGACTCGGCTCGGGGGTCGCCGTCGGCTTCGGAGTCCGGGTCGGCTCGGGGGTCGCCGTCGGCCCCCCGGTACCGCCTCCCTCCGGCGTCTCGCTCGGCTCGGGGGTCTCGCTCGCCTCCGGGGTCTCGCTCGCCTCCGGGGTCGGCGAGACGAAGCTCGGCGACGGCGCGACGACGGGGCTCGGACTCGGGCCGACCGGGATCGAAGGCAACGGCGCGGTGGGCGAAGGTCCCCGGAGGTCGAGCAACCGCGCGGCGCCGACCGCCGCCCCACCGCCGATGACCGCCGCGAGGAAGAGCGTCGCGGCGATGAGGCCGACCGCCTGGGCCCGGACCAGGAGCGGCCGACCCGCTCCGATCAGGTCCCGCCAGGCGTCCCCGAGGGCCGCGACGACGACCGCGGGCCGACCCCGGCGCAGGGCGGCGAGGACGACGAGGAGGGGCGCCGGCTCGGGTTCGGCGGCGATGGCCGCCATGACCCGATCCGGGAAGTCCCGCCCCGGATCCGGCTCGCCCGACCGGAGCTCCTCGAGCGTGCGGGCCATCGCCTCGATCGAGGCCAGCTCGGCGGGCGTGGGCTCCTCACCGGCTCCCGTCAGCTCGGTGGGATCGAACCAGCGCGGGTCGGGCCGGGTCACGGCGTCCCCTCCACGGCCTCCCGGAGCCGGAGCAGGCCCCGGCGGAGGTGCGTCTTGACCGTCGGCAACGGCCGGCCGGTCAGGCGGGCGATCTCGCCGAGGGGCAGATCGGCAAAGAACCGGAGGGCCACGACGTCCCGGTACGGCTGGTCGAGCTTTGCCACCGCGGACCGGAGGTGAGCCGCGGCCTCTGAGCGAACGACCGAGATGAGCGGGTCCGGCGAGACGCCACCGGCTGCGGCCTCGACGGTGGCCGGGTCGAGCCAGTCGATGGCCCGCCGGCCGGCGGCGCGCCGGGCCGCGATCCGGACGGCGATCCGGGCGAGCCAGGCTCCGAAGGACCCCTCCCGGCGCCACGTCGGCAAGGCCCGATAGGCGGTCACGAAGGCCTCCTGGGCGGCATCCTCGGCGTCGTGGAGGTTGCCGAGGATCCGGTAGCAGATCCGGACGATCGAGCGGTGCTCCCGCTCGACGAGGATCCGGAAGGCGTCGCGCTCCCCGGCCAGAACCCGGGCCACGATGGCCCCATCATCGGTCGTTGCCTCCGCCCCGCGCTCTCGCTCTGGATCTAGGATCGTCGTCACCCCGTGCATCGATGCGAACCCGGGCCCGGCGGGCTCGGGTGGTCGCCATCGCGACGCTCGACCCAATCCTAGTCGTCGTGGTCGTCGCTGGGCTCCGGGGTGCCCGATGACCCGCCGTCGTCGTCGTGTCCTCCGCGGTGGTCGTCGCTCGCCTCGGGCGTCTCCGACGGCTCGGGTGTCTCGTCGGCCTCGGGGGTTCCGGTCGGGATCGCCTCGGGGGTCCCGGTCGCTTCAGGAGTCTCCGACGACTCTGGCGTCTCGGTCGCCTCCGGTGTCGCCGTGGCGTCGACCGGGGCGGTGCTCGAGAGAGCCGGGGAGGTCATCCGGGACGGTCCACCGAAGATGGCGTCCGCTCCGAGGGCCGCCCCGACGACGAGGAAGAGGGCGACGACGGCGACACCGATGCCGCGGGCGAGGCGCGCCGTCCGATCGAACTTCGACATGCTCGGCATGCTCCTATCGTGGTGCCGGGGCATCGCCCCGCTCTCACCACGACCGAGACCTCCGGTCGCGAAAAGGTTTCAGGCCGGAGACCGACCGCGGACGGGCGAACTAGCCCGGGACCCGCGGCCGACCTCGTCACTCCGACGGACCCGCCGCCGCATCCCCGCCTGGCACCGAACGGCCAGCCCCGATGCCGGCCCGAGGCCCCACCGTCCGGAGCTCGGGCACGAGGACCGCGACGACCGCCACGACGAGGGTGCTCAAGAGCCCACCGCCACCCAGGGCGACGGGGCCCCCGAAGCGGTCGGCCACCGCCCCCGCGACGAGGTTCCCGATCG
>DAOTYQ010000183.1:0-17657 GCA_034434735.1 Chloroflexota bacterium | reverse complement strand
CTTGCCCGAAGGGGCCGCAGGGACCCGAGGGCCGGAGATCACATCAATGGCTTTCGACCCAACCGGTCGCTTCGGGCGCTTTTCTTGCCCGGTCTGGGCGGCCTCCGGGTCGCCCGCGGGCGCTCGCTCGGCGGGGCGTGACCGGCATCCCGGTGTCGGTACCCCCGCCGGGCGGGCGTCAGGGGCCCGCCCGATCCGTCTCCGCCCTCGGCGACTCGGCGTCGGGCCCCGCCCGTCCCGGCTCGATCGACCGGTGAGAACGCCACGCCCTCCGAGGCCGCGGCCGATCCCGCCCGGGCAAGGGCGCCGGGCTGAGCGCCGAGGTCGCCCGAGGTATCCGAGATGGCCCCAATCCCACCGGCCGAGCAGCCGACCCGCCTCGCCGCCCTGGAGGCCGTCGTGCGGGAGCGGAGCCGCCTTCGGCCGGTCGTCGGGATCGTCCTCGGCTCGGGGCTCGGGGAGCTCGCCGAGGCGGCCGCCGACGCCGTCGCCATCCCCTTCGAGGCGCTCCCCGGCTGGCCGCCCGCTACGGCTCCCGGTCACGCCGGTCGGCTCCTCCTCGGCCACCTCGACGGGGTGCCGGTCGTCCTCCTCCAGGGTCGCTTCCACCTCTACGAGGGCCACGATCCCGGCCTCGTCGTCCAGCCGGTCCTCCTCATGGGCCGCCTCGGCGCCCGCATCGTCGTCCTCACCAACGCGGCCGGCGGGGTGAACCCGGCCTTCGGCCCCGGCACGCTCATGGTCATCGCCGACCATCTGAACCTGACCGGCCGCAGCCCCCTCGTCGGGCCGAACGCCGACGAGCTCGGGCCCCGCTTTCCCGACCTGACCGAGGCCTGGAGCGGGTGGCTCCGGCGGGCCCTCCACGCCGCCGGCGCGGCCGAGGGCGTCCCCCTCGCCGAAGGCGTCTACGCCGGGCTCCTGGGGCCGACCTACGAAACCCCGGCCGAGGTCCGGATGCTCCGGACCCTGGGGGCCGACGCCGTCGGGATGTCGACGGTCCTGGAAGCCATCGCCGCCCGGTGGGCCGGCCTCGAGGTCGGCGGCGTCTCGCTCATCACGAACGCCGCGGCCGGGCTGACGGGGCTGCCCCTCAGCCACGAGGAGGTCCTCGCCGCCGGCGCCGAGGCGGGCCCGCGCTTGGCCCGAGTCCTGCGGCGCTTCGTCCGGGACCTGCCCGCGGACCGGACGTTGCTGGAGCAGCCCTCTCCGCCGGGCGGGTGACGCCCGGTCGGGCCGTCGCTCATCCCCGCCGGCGGCGGAGCGTTCGGACCACCGGAGCCGACCGGCGGTCAGGCTGGCATCGAGGCCGCGTTCGGCCGGCCGCCGGGTCCGTACCCGAACGCTGCCTCGACCTCGGCGATGCTCGACTCGAGGATGGCGAGACCCCGCTCCATCTGCTCGCGCGTGATGGTCAGGGGCGGGCTGAGGTTGATGACGTTGCCCATCGTCGTCTTGAAATTGAGACCTCGAGTGAGGGCCGCGTACATGACCGCCTCCGCCTCCTCGGCCGCCCGCTCTCGAGTCGCACGGTCGCGGACGAGCTCCACACCGAGCAGGAGGCCGAGCCCGCGGACGTCGCCGACGAGCGGGCGGCGGGCCATGAGCTCGCGGAGGCGATCGAGGGCCCAAGCGCCGAGGGTCCGGGCGCGCTCGATGAGCCCGTGGCGCTCGATCTCCTCGATCGTCGCCAGTCCGGCGGCGCAGGCGACGGGGTTCTTCTCGTGGGTGAAGTGACCGATGGCGCGATCCGCCGCGACGTTCAGATCCTCGCGGGCGATGACGGCCGCGAGCGGGAAGACGCCGCCCCCGAGCCCCTTGCCGATGACGAGGATGTCGGGAACGATGCCAAAGTTCTGGCAGGTGAAGAAGGCGCCGGTCCGGCCGAGGGCGTGGGGGACCTCATCGAGAATGAGGAGGGCCCCGTGGCGATCGCAGCTCGCCCGGACGGCCTGCCAGTACTCGGCCGACGGGATGAACGGGGCGTTGCGGACGGTTTCGGCGATGACCGCAGCGACGTCGCCTTCCTTGGCGAGGACGTACTCGACGTAGTCCGCGCAGCTCAGGTCGCAGCGCCCGGTCCGGTCTCGGCAGCGGAACGGGCAGCGATACGGATCGGGAGGCGGGACGTGCTCCGTCCCGGGGAGGAGCGGTCCGATGCCGGACCGGAACTCGGCCTCGCCGCCGACCGAAATGGTGTCGAGCGTCGCCCCGTGGAAGGCGTCCCACATCGAGATGGTCTTGTGCCGGCCGGTCGCGACCCGGGCCAGCTGGAGGGCGACCGAGTTCGCCGCGGCGCCGCCGGTCGTAAAGAGGACCCGGGACAGGTCCCCCGGAGCGAGCTGGGCGAGCTTCTTGGCGAGGGCGACCGCCGGGCGATTGGTGTACCGGCGGGGCGAGAAGGGCAACGCGTCCAGCTGAGCCTTGATGGCTGCGACGACGGCCGGGTTGCGGTATCCAACCTGATGGACGCTGTTGCCATGGAAGTCGAGGTAGCGCCGGCCCTGCAGGTCGACGATCTCGGCACCGTCGGCCGCCGCGAGCGCGTTCAGGCAGGGGGTCGAGAGCGACTGATGGAGGAAGTAGCGAGCGTCCTCGTCGAGGAGGGCTCGCGTCTCGTCGTCGAGGTGCTCGGCCTGCCAGGCGGCGCGGCGCGCCGTCTGGTTCCGATCACCCTCGGCCGCAGTCGCCCTGGGCACGGTACCGCTCCTTCGCTGACGGTCCTCGCTGGCGTCAGGGGCGCTCGCCCCGAGCGAGACGGGTCTCGATCTCGTCGAGGCACGGCAGCACGTCGGCGATGGTTTCGACGACGTAGTGAGCACCCTGGCGCAGGAGCAGGTCCTCGGCTGCCGCTACGAGGCGGCGCTGCTCGGTGGGCGGGAGGGCCCAGTACTCTGCCTCGGTCAGCCCGACGTAGTTGCCGCTCCTCGAGAGGCCGATGGTCCACGTGCCCGCGTTGAGCCCCTCCTCGATGTCGGCCTTCGTGTCGCCGATCTTGACGACCGCCGCCGCAGGGAAGACCCGCAATTGCTCGAGATTCCGCAAGATCATCCAGGGCTCGGGTCGCCCGGCTGGGACTTCGTCGGCACAGACCATGGCGTCGGGGTCGTAGCCCTGACGGGCCGCTTCGCGCCTCGCCACGTCGCCCGCGCTCCGCATGTAGCCGGTCGTGGAGCCGATCCGGTAGCCGCGCTCCCGCATGGCATGGACGACCTCGGCCGTCCCCGGAATGAGCGTCGCGTAGCGGGCGATGGCCTCGATCTGGAGAGGCTCGACGTCGACGTACATCGCACGGACGTCGTCCTCGGTGCAGGCGCGGGCGTGGACGGCGCGCCACCGCTCCGCCACGGAGGGGATCTGGGTGATGGCCCGGATGTGATCGAGCTTGAAGAGCCCCATCGGCGCCCGTGCCTCCGCCAGCGTGATCTCGACGCCGTAGCGCCGGAAGACCTCGACGAAGGCGACGACCGGCGCGTAGACGCCGTGATCGAGGGTCGTCCCGGCCCAATCGAGGATGACGGCCTGAAGCGGGCCCCGGTACTCGCGGCGGTAGCGATAGCGAGCCGTCTCGGCCGGGCGGGGCCCGGAGACGCTCTCGCCGGTGGCGGCCCTGGGGTCGGTCCGGGCGGGCGGGGCGGGATGGTCGGGCGATCCTTGAACGACCACGGTGGCGACTCCTTTCGGTCGAGGCATTGCTCTTCGTTCGAGGCGACGGGAGCGAACGGTCAGATGTCGGTCTCCGACCCCTGGAGGGTCGCCAGCGCCCGTTCCAGGGAGGCCACGAACCCTTCGAGGGCACCGACCTCGAGGGCGCCGAGGGCGCAGACCCGAAAGTGCGTCCGCGCCACCGGTCCGAGGCCGGCGTAGATGACGTAGCCGTCGGCCTTGACGGCATCGTGGAGCGCCGCGTAGCGGACCCCGGCCGGGAGGGGCAGGGTGCGCACCGAGTGGGATCGGTGCTCGGGCGCCACGATGGGCGCCAGGCCAAGGCGAGCGAGCGCCCGGTCGAGATACGCCATCCTGGCCCGATAGCGAGCGCGACGGCGCTCGAGCCCCTCGTCGAGGAGCTCGTCGAGGGCGGCATCGAGGGCATAGATCGCTGGCGTCGCCGGGGTGAAGGGCACGCTTCGCTCGGCCTGGGCCGCGAGATAGCGCGGGATGTCGAAGTAGAGCGAACGCGGCGGCACGGCCATGGCTCGCTCCTGGGCGTGGGCCGAGAGGAGCAGGAAGGCGACACCGGGCAGGCCGTGGAGGCACTTGTTCGCGGTCCCCGCGACGACGTCGATCCCGCTGCCGTGGATCTGGAGCTCCTCGGCCCCGAAGGAGCTGATGGCGTCGATGGCCACCAGGACGCCGCGCGCTCGGGCGAGCTGCGCGATCTCGCTGACCGGGTTGAGGAGTCCGGTGGTCGTCTCGTGGTGGACGATCGCCACGGCGTCGATCCCCTCGTCGGCGTCGAGGACGGCGGCGACGGTGTCGGGATCGATCGGAGTCGTGATCGACGTCGTCACGGGCACGACCTCGATCCCGAGCCGCGTCGCGATGGCAGCGAGACGCTCGCCGTACGTGCCGTTCTGGCAGACGAGGAGCCGCCGGCCGGGCCGAACGATGGCCCCCGTCATCGCCTCCATGGCTGCCGTCCCGCTCCCGGCGAGGAGGACGACTGCCCAATCGGCGTCCACGCCCGCAACCTGGAGCAGCTTGGCCCGAACGGCGGCAAAGATGGCTTCGTACTCGGGTTCGCGGTGGCAGAGGTCGGGGCCGGCGATGGCCCGGTGGACGCGATCGGTGGCGACGACCGGGCCAGGGTTGAGGAGCACCCGCTGGCGGTGGGCGCGGCCCCTGGCCCAGCGCTCGGCGTCGAGGGCAGCGAAGGCGGCCGGTTCGACGATGGCGTCTGGCTGACCGGCCAGGAGCGGGCCCCGGACGGAGGGGTCGGCGGGGGCGAGGCCGACGATCGCGCCGGCTCCCGCCCGGTGCCCCGCTTCGAGGGCTGCCACCGAGGTCCCGAGGAGGCCCAGCCGGCGGGCATCGCCCACGTCGGCGGCCTCGAGCGCCGCGAACAGCCCGTAGGGCGACGGCGGGGGCGGGCCGTGCACGGCCAGGTCCGCCAGGTTCGCCAGCGGTCCGATGGGTGAGGCCGTCGGGCGGACGAGGGCGATCCTGGCGCCGTCTTCGCGGACGACGCGGAGCGAGGCCTGGAGCTCGTGGGCGAGGTCGGCAATGAGGTCGTCGGCAAAGATCGCCCAGAGATCGATGGACCGCTCGGTCGCCCACCGACGCGCCGTCGCCGCAGTGTCGGCGTATGGCACTCACGTCCCTCCAGGTGGCTGGAACCGGCGCGCCATGCCAGGGCGCACGGCCGTGTTGTGGATGGCGAGGGTCACGCGACCCGCGACGTAGCGATCGTCCGACCACTCGAGTGGCCGGCCGGTCGGCGAGAAGGCGAGGCGGCGGACCCGCAAGAGCGGTGCTCGCCGGGTGACCTCGAGCCAGCGGGCATCGGCCGCAGAGGCGGCGACCGCGTCGATCTCCTGATCGGCCGAATGGAAGACGACACCCTGGGCGGCGAGGGTGGCGTAGATGGAGCCGTGCTCGAGGTCGACGCTCGCCACCAGCTCGCCGATATCGGGCGGGAAGGTCGTTCGTTCGACGAGGAGCGGCTCATCATCCGCGTACCGGATCCGGACGAGGTATCGGACCTGGGAGCCGGGTGCCAGATCCAGCGCCCGCGCGACCTCCGGCGAGGCGGTCCGAACGCTCAACTCGACGACCCGGCCAGCCGGCCGCCGCCCGATCGATCTGATCCAGCTCGTGAAGCTGAGAAGCTCGGTGAAGGGCTGGGAGAGGCGCGGCCCGCGGACGATCGGCGGTGCTCCCTGGCCGCCCGCGACGACGCCGTCGGCACGGAGGACGGCGAGGGCCTGGCGAATTGTGCCCCGCGAAACGCCGAAGTGGGCCATGAGCTCGGCCTCGGAGGGGAGGGGCTCGCCGATCGCCGGCCGACCCGCCTCGATCGATCGCCAGAGCTGGTCGGCGATCTGGCGGTAGAGCGGCGCGAGGCGACCCGATGACTTGTCCATACAAGTGGGCTCAGTATCGCAGGCTGGCGGTAGGCGTGCAACCCCGACGACCGTGAGTCGGTCCGGGTGGGTCGCCGCGGGGGCGTGGGCCGGCGGGCCGGTTAACGGTTCGTTTGCAGGGCGAACACGGTCCGTTCACCGACGGTCCGTAGGCTCCCCGCTGGGCCGTCGGATCGCGGCCTGTCACGGACGGGCCCGATCGTGCCGGGCCCGACGGAGAGCCAACGCAGCAGGGAGGACCCGCAGCCTTGTACACCACGATGCGCCGGTTCGCACTCGCGATGGCAGCGACGCTCGCCCTCGCCGCCTGCAGCGGCAGCACCGCCGACTGGAAGGCACCGCCCGACGTCGCCAAGGCCAAGGAACAGGCGAAGACCTTCGCCACCTACGGGATGCCCAACGACTGGGCGAACTACGGCGAATCCATCGCCGCGTTCTGCGCCAAGTACGGCTTCGAGTGCAATCCGAACCGCTCGCTGGGCGAGGACATGTCGTCCGCCGAGGAGATCGCGGCGTTCGACGCCGAGAAAAACAACCCGAAGGCCATCGTGGCCGATATCGGGATCCTCTTCGCCGGCCAGGCCGAGGCCAAGGGCGTCCTGCCGGAGTACCTGCCTCCGAACGCGGCCAAGCTGCCCGCCATCATGAAGGGCAAGAACGGCGGCTGGGTCGCCACGTTCGTGGGCGTTCCGGGCTTCGTCGTCAACGTCGACTTCTTGACCTCGAAGAACATCCCCGTGCCCAGGACCTGGGCGGACCTCGTCAAGCCCGAGTACAAGGGCCTCGTCGGCTTTGGCAAGCCGGGCAGCTCGGGAACGGCGACGATGGCCTTCGTGGCGATGAACCTCGCCGCGGGCGGCACCCTCGACGACTACGCGAAGGGCATCGCCTACGCGAAGCAGCTCCTGGTCAACCTGGCGTCCGCGGAGGGGAACGCCGACACCTTCGAGAAGGGCGAGGTCCCGATCCAGATCAAGTACGACTTCAACCTCATCGCCCTCGCCAACAAGATGAAGGCGAAGAACGTCGCCGCCGAGGTCGTCATTCCCGCCGACGGCTCCATCTACGCCCCGTCGGCGCTCATCCTGAACAAGTACGACGTCGCCCACATGGACCTCGGCAAGCTCTTCGTCGACTGGGTCTTGTCCGACGAGGGTCAGGCGATCTTCGCCAAGTTCGGCGCACGCCCGGTCCGCGCCGTCATCGGCGACCTGACCCTGTCCGCCGACGCGAAGGCGGGCTGGCTACCGGACGATCTGTACGCGAAGGTCCAGCAGGTCGACACCTCGAAGATCGACATCGTCGGGATCGCCGACATCTGGCAGAACCAGGTCGGCGCCGGGGGCTGAGTCCCGGTCGGCGTTCTCGCAGGCGTTCCGTGAACGCGATGCGCCCGACCGCGTCTCCTGCGTTCGCCGCGATGACGCGGTCGGGCATCGCCGACCGGGCCCGCCGATGGCTCGACGCATGGCTCCCCGCACTCCCGCTCCTCGCCCTCGTGACCGTCGCCTTGATCAGTCCGGGGATCGTACTCCTCGCCCAGACCTTCGTCGACGCCGATGGGCTCACCCTCGACCTCTGGGGACGCGTCCTCGGCCAGCCGGTGAACCAGGTCGCGATCGTCACGAGCCTCGCCCTCGGGGTGTGCTGCGCGACCATCAGCCTCCTGGTCGGGGGGCCGGCGGCGTGGCTGATCAGCCGGCTGCTGCCCGGACGGAGGGCGTTCTGGCTCGGGCTCCTCAACGTGGCCGCGAACTTCGGCGGGATCGGGCTTGCCTTTGCCTACCTGGCCACCCTGGGCAAGGTCGGGATGCTGACGCTCGTCCTCCAGGGCTTGGGGCTGCCGTTCGAGCCGCCTCGATCCAGCTCCTTTCTGGCCCTCCTCATGGCCTACGAGTACACGAACATCCCCCTCTTCGTCCTCTTGACCATCCCGGCCATGGGCGTCGTCCGTGACGACTGGTGGGAGGCGGCCCAGACCGCCTCGGCGACGCGGTGGCAGTTCTGGCGGCGGGTGGGACTGCCGATCCTCGCCCCCTTCCTCCTCGCCGGCTGGCTCCTGATCTTCACCTGGTCGATCGGCATCTACGGCATCGCCTACGGTCTCGCCGGCAAGTCTGGGGGGACGGGCGTCCAGCTCATCACCCTCCAGATCGGGACGGCGCTCCAGTCGGACATCCTCCTGGGTCCCGCTCGGGCGGCGATCCTGGCGGTCGTGCTCATGGCCATTGCCAGCGCCTCGCTGCTGGCCTACCGCCAGCTCCTCCGCCGCGCCCTCCGCTGGTTCTGATCGATGACCGCCACGACCGTGCGCTCCGTGGGCCAGACCCGCGAGGCTGCCCGTCCGGGCCGAGCCGAGCAAGCGGCGGTCCGAGCCGGCCAGGCCGCGCTCTTCGCTGCCCTCTTCGTCTACTTCACCCTGCCGATGCTCACCGTCTGGCTCTACTCGATGGCGACCCGGTGGACGGCGAACGTCCTGCCGGACGGGTACACCCTCGACTGGTGGATCTCCGCGTTCACCGATCAGGCCGTCATCGGTGCCTTCGGCACGACGCTCTTCCTGGCGACCATCACCGCCGTCCTCGACATCGTCGTCGTCGTCCCCGCGGCCTACTGGTCGCGCGTCCGCAACCCGCGGATCCGGCCCGTCATCGAGCTTTCGGCCGCGATCCCATTCGCCCTCCCGTACATCGTCATCGGCTTCGGCCTCCTCCAGGTTTCGGGCATCGTCGCCCCTCCGCTCCAGGGCACATTCCCGCTTCTCGTCATCGGTCACGCCGCCATCGCCTTTCCCTTCCTTTACTGGGCCGTCGACGGGGCGATGGCAGCGGCCGGGATCGAGCGGCTCTCGGAGGCGGCCGAGACGTGCGGCGCGTCCCCTGCCCAGATCCTGCGCCGGATCGTCTTGCCGAACATCAAGCCGGGTGTCGTCACCGGGGCCCTGCTCGCCTTCGCGACGAGCTTCGGCGAGTTCGCCCTCGTCCAGATCGTCGCCCGCGGCGTGTACACGGTCCCCATCTGGAGCGCCGAGGCGATCCGCTCCTACACCGGCGAGCCGGGGAACTTCAACCGTCTGGCGGTCGTGACGATGGTGAACTTCATCGTCTTGTTCGTGCTCTCCGCCGCCGTCGTCTACTTCAACCGCGGCCAAACGGTCCGCCTCCTTCCGGGGGCGCGCAGCATCGAGCGAGGGGAGCGACGATGAGCAGCGTCGACCTCATCGGGGTGACGAAGGTGTTCGGTCATGTCCGCGCCCTCGACGACGTCAGCCTCCAGATCGCATCGGGGGAGATGCTGGCCCTGCTCGGGCCTTCGGGGTGCGGCAAGACGACCCTCCTGCGCCTGGTGGCCGGGCTCGAGCTGCCCACGGCAGGGCGGATCCGCATCGGCGGCGACGACGTCACGGCCGCGCCGCCCCGAGAGCGGCCGATCGGGATGGTCTTCCAGAGCTATGCCCTCTTCCCGAACCTGACCGTTCGCCAGAACATCGCCTTTCCGCTCGAGGTCCGGCGTCGTCCCGCCGCCGAGGTCAAGGCTCGGGTCGATGAGCTCCTCGATCTCGTTCGGCTCGGATCGCAGGCCGACCGCTATCCGAACCAGATCTCCGGCGGCCAGGCCCAGCGCTGTGCCCTCGCCCGGGCGCTGGCGCCGTCGCCGGCCGTCCTGCTGCTCGACGAGCCCCTGTCGGCGCTCGATGCCCTCGTGCGGACGCGGCTGCGCGATGAGATCCGCCGGATCCAGCAGGTGGTCAAGACGACGGCGATCTACGTCACCCACGATCAATCTGAGGCGATGGCCATCGCCGACCGCGTGGCGGTGATGAGCCACGGCCGGATCGAGCAAGTCTCCCGCCCGCCCGAACTCTACGAGTCGCCGGCGACCCGCTTCTCGGCCATGTTCGTCGGCGGCCGGAACGCCCTCGAGCTGCCGGTCGTCGACGGGCGAGTCGCCCTCGACGGCGTGTTCACCGTCCCCTCGCCGGCCGGCGCGAGCGAGCGGGTGGTTGCCTTCTTCCGACCCGAGGACGTGGAGATCGCCCCGAACGGCGTTGGCCGTCCGGCCGTCGTCGAGGTCAAGATCTTTCTCGGTGCGGTGACGCGGCTCCACCTCCTGACCGAGGTGGCTGGGCGCCAGGCCCGTTTCTACGCCGACCTCCCCAGCCGCCAGGCGATGGCCTACGAGCCTGGTGCGAAGGTGACGGTGCGGATCGATCCGGCCAACGTCCGGATCTTCTCCCTCGACGACGATGGCGCGCCCGCGCCGGGCGCAGGAGGGGCGCATGCCTGACGGACCGAGGGCGACGCGCGCGCATGATGGCGAACCAGCGTCGACCCGCGTCCTCCTCATCGGGCTCGATGGGTTTCCGGCCCGGATGGTTTCGCCCGACCGGACGCCGCGCCTGTGGGGGCTGGCAGCGAGCGGCGGCCGGGCGGCCGATGGTGGCCTCGTCGCCAGCCTCCCGTCCACCACGTATCCCGGCTTCGCCTCGCTCTTGACCGGCTGCCGCCCCGAACGCCACGGCGTCCGAACGACGGCCGTTCGACCGGGCGCTGTTCCGGGCTGGGCCGGGCGTCGCTCCGTCGCCACCCCGACCCTCTTCGATGCCTGCCGAGCGGCCGGGCTCCGCTCGGCCGCGATCCAGGGCGACCACCTCCTCCACGAGGTCCTGGCGACCGACCGGGCGGTGGACCTGCGCTGGCCGCCACCCGGCCCGCTCGACCCGGTCCTCCGGCTCGATGCCAAGGGGTATCCGGTCAACGACGAGGTCCGGCCCGTAGCGCTCCGAGCCATCGCCGAACCCGGCCTCCGGTTCCTCTTCGTTCACCTCAACGAGCCAGACACGTACGGTCACCTCCTCGGTCCGAAGCATCCGGCGACGATCGCCTGCTACGGCGCGACCGACGCGCTCGTCGGCGAGTTCGTCGAGGCCCTCGCCCCAGATTGGGAGCGGAGCATCGTCATCGTCGTGTCCGATCACGACATGGAGCCCGCGGCGACCGAACCGCCGATCCGATTGCGGGCGGACCCCGACCTGGCGACGTTGACCGCAGACGAGCTCGCCGACGGCGGAGCGGCCCTGCTCGCCGTGGCGGACGGAGTCGATCAGACCCGCGTCGCGGCTGCTGCCAAGCGCGTGCCGGGCGTCGCCGACGCCCGGCCGGCAGGTCGGGGCATCGTCCTCGTCGAGGCGGACCGAGGCCGCATCTTCGGCGCGCCGCAGCCCGGCGGCGTCCACGGGGGACCGAGCACCGTCCGCACCCTCGCCATCGTCGGCGGCGGACATCCGGCGGCGCGGCACATCGGGGCTCGGATCGCTTCTCGTCGGCCGACGCTCGCGGACTGGGCACCGACCATCGCCGAGCTCCTGGATCTCGCGCTGCCGACGGCCGACGGCCAGAGCCTCCTCGGAGACTGACCGGCTGCTCGAACGTCGGTCGCCGGCGAAGCCGCTCAGGCGGTGCCGGAACGGGAGGGTCGCTTCGGGTCGCGTGCCACCTTCGAGCGCTCCGCCCAGGCGGCGAGGACGACGTCCTTGTGGGGCCGGATCGGGCAGTGGCCGTCGCGGTTGCCGAACTCGTCGCAGTAGCCGAGGGGGACGCACTTCGGGGCGAGGAAGGCGCCGAGGAAGGGGCTGACCGAGAAGACCTCGTGGCGGATGAGCTGGAAGAGGCGGCGGATCTCCCACTGGGCCATCGTGCAGAGCCGGAGGCCGGCCATGTGGATGAGGGCCCGCAGGTTCGCCGTCATGACCAGGTTCGTCCGGGTCGCGTTCGGGAAGACGAAGCGGGCGTCCTCACCCGGGATGCCGGCCTCGAGGAGTGCCTCGTACGTCTCGAGGGCGCCGGCGATCTGGCCCTCGTAGCGGGCTCGGAGCTCGGGCTCGGCCTCGGCGATGGAGACGGGCATGACCGTCGCCGCCTCCTTGAACTTCACGTAGCGCTGGCTCTGCTGGTCGAAGGCGACGCCGGCCCGGTGGCGGACGAGCTGGTGGGAGAGGGTGCGGCTCACGCCGCTGATCCCGAAGGTGAAGACGACGTGCTCGATGGTGCTCCCGTGCCCCGACTCGATGACCCGGCTGATGAGGCGCTCCATCTTCGCCGGCTCGACCTCGCCGCTGACGGCCCGCCGGAAGATCGACTCCGGATCCTCCTCCGAGTAGCAGGTCCGACAGGCGGTCCAGATGAGGGGGACGTAGTAGCGCTCGGCGATCTCCCGGGTCGGGAAGAGGAGGGTTGCCCGGATGCCGAGCTCGTGGCGGGCGGGACTCCTCGGCGTCGTGGCGGTGGGACGCGGCTGGCTCGTCATCGTCGTGCAGTCTAGCCGGCCGATCGGCCCGGTGCGCCGGACCGATCGGGCGGGGCCTCGGCGGCAGCGCCGGTCCCAAGAGCGGCCCCACGGCCGGTCGGCGGGGTCGGGTCGGTCCCGAGCTGGGACGACCCGGGGACGGCCCTCGTCGGCGACGGAGTCGCCGGGTGGCCCGGGCGGACGAACCACCACCAGTAGAGGCCGGTGGCGACGCTGTAGCAGACGATGATGACGGCGAAGTTGACCGTGAAGCCGAGCTCGAAGCCGAGGCTCGCCTGGACGAGGCTGTAGAAGGGGCCGCCCACGACCCAGCCGGCCGACCAGACGAGGCTCAGCGCCGCCGACAGGCTCGCCCGCTCGGCCGGCTCGGCCCGTTCCATGGCGAAGGCCGAGAGGATCGGGTTGCCGGCGTTCATGAGCGCGTTCCGGACGGCCAGGGCGACGAGGACGAGGGGCAGGATCGGGACCCAACCGAGGACGGCCAGGAAGGGGATGCTCGCCGCCTGAACGGCGACGACCGAGCCCATCTGGCCGAAGCGCCGAGCCAGGGCCGGCTGGAGGAGGGTGGCGACGGCGGTCCCGAGGGCGGCGACGGCAAAGGCGGTGTTCAGGGTCGCCAGGTCGAGGCCGAACTTGCGCTGGATGAAGAGGTTGAGGAAGGGGATGCACTGACCGGCCCCGACCGAGATGAGGAACCCGGGGACGAGGAGGCGGGCGAAGAAGCCCGGGTTCGAGACGGGGAGCCAGCGCCCTCGTCGACGGCGACGGGCGGCCCCCGGCGGGGTGGCGGCGGGGTGTCTGTTCGGCGGGTCGCCCGGGCCGACGTCGCCCGCCCTTGGGCCGTCGGTCGACCTCGGCGGGACCCGCGGCCGGTCGTCGCCGAGCTGCCAGGCGACGGCGATGGAGGCGACGAGGAGGACGACCATGGCCGCGACGACGACCCGGTAGGCGGCCGGTCCGGCCGGATCGAAGCCGCCCAGGGCCGCCACGGCGGCGGCCAGGAGCCCGCCGGCCAGCGCCGCCCCGACGGTCGTCACGTTCCCGATGGCAGCCTGGAGGGCGAAGAGCTCGTTCCGGCGCTCGGGCCGGGAGTGCTCGGAGAGGTATGGGTTGGCCAGGACGAAGAAGGCCTCCTGACCGGCCCCGAAGGCGGCGGCGAGGACGATGAAGGCCGGCGCCGACCGGACGACGAGGAACCCGGCGGCGGCGAGGGTCATGAGGGCGAGCCCGCCGACGATGACGAGGCGGCGGCCGAGCCGGTTCGATGCCGCCCCGGCCGGCAGGGCGGCCACAACGCCGGCGGCCGAGGCGGCCGTCGCCACGAGGCCGATGACGGCCGGGCTGATCCCGAGGGCGGCAAGGTAGAGGTTGAAGTCGACCCAGTAGAGGCTGATCGCCCCGCCCGAGACGCAGGTCAAGACGAGGAAGACGCGGGCGTCGCGCTCGAAGCCGGTGTAGGTCCTGGCGAAGGCGGCGAGTCGGTTCAGGGCAGGCCTCCGGTCGGGTCGGGGACGCCCAGGGCTGCTCACGGTCGCTCCGGCCGCCCGTCGGTCGGGGCCGGCGGCGGGACCGGCGGGCCGGCCGGGTCAGACGTGGTCGGAGCAGGAGAGAAAGTAGCCGCAGCGACAGACGAGCTTGCAGGCTCGCTCCCAGAGCCGAGCCCCGCAGTTCGGACAGGTCAGGATGACCGCGTCGGGGTCGGGCGGAGGCGCCGCCTGCCCGGCCGTCCCGCTCGCCGTCGTCGACGGAAGGCGGGGGAGCGAGGGGATCCGGACGCTCGGTGGCCCGTCGCGCTGCATGCCGCCATCCTACCGGGTCCCGGGTTCCTCCGGCCCGGCTCCGCCGAGGGCGTAGGCGACGACCTCGTCGAGGGGCATCGCCGCCCCCTCGGCAGCGTAGCGCTCGAGGGCGGCTGGGTCGAGGGCGCGCAGGGCCGTCGGTCGACTCGCCTGCTCGAAGGTGTCCTCGACCCAGCTGGCGAGACGGACCCCGGTCGTTCGCTCCAGGCGGCGGGCCGCACCGCGGAGGCGACCGGCGCGAGGGAGGTCGCCGTCGGCGACGGCCTGGGCCGAGAGGTCGTCGAGGCAGAGGTTGACGCCGGCCAAGTCGCCCGCCTCGTGGAAGTGGCGGAGGGCGTGTCGGCTCGTTTCACGCGCCTCGTCGACGGCCCCCGACTTCAGGAGCGCGCTGCCGAGCATGTGGAGCGACCAGGCCTCCATGGTTCGCTGCCCAGCGGCTCGAAAGCGCTCGAGGGCGGCCCGAAAGCGCTCGATGGCCTCGGGCAACGCGTTCGTGAAGTAGGCGACGCCGCCGAGGGCCCAGAGGAGGTTCCCCTCGCCGATCCGATCCCCGAGCTCCTGGTAGATGGCGAGGGCCTCTTCGAGGCGGTGTCGACCCGCCTCGAGCTGCTCCGACGGGGAGCCATCGGCCGAACCGGTCAGGGTCCCGACGAGGTCGACGTAGCCGCGGTTGTAGAGGGCGTTCGCGATCTCGCGGCGGTCGCCGGCCTCGGCCCAGGCCGCGAGGGCCCGATCGTAGGCCGCGGCAGCGGCCGTCTGGTCGGCCTGCCAGTAGGCGATCCCGCCGACCGCCTCGAAGAGCTTGCCGACGAGCGGAGCCGGCAGGTCGGTCGCGGTCCCCTCGACGGCGGCGAGGCGCATCCGGGCTTCGTTGAGGTAGCCGCGCTGCTGCCAGAACCGCCAGAGGGCAGCGCCGAGCCGGACGGCGGCCTCACCGTCCCGCTCTTCGACGGCCCGGTCGAGGGCGGCCCGGAAGTTGTCGTGCTCCGCCTCGAGCCGATCGAGCCAGCGGCGCTGGTCGGTCCCGGCGAGGTGGGGAGCCGCCGTCTCGGCCAGGTCTCGGAACCAGCGGCGATGGCGGTCCCGGATCGCCTCGGCCTCGCCGGCGGCGGCGAGCATCTCGGCGGCGTACTCGCGGATCGCCTCCAAGAGGACGAAGCGGGTCGTCTCGGCCCGCTCCTCGGTCCGAACGAGGCTCTGCTCGACGAGGGAGGCGAGGCCATCGAAGACGTCGACCCCGAGCTCCTCGGCCGGTCCGCAGACGGCCTCCGCGGCCTCGAGGTCGCAGCCGGCGCGGAAGACCGACAGCCGGTCGAGGAGCCGGCGGCAGCCGGGGGCCACGAGCTCGTAGCTCCAGGCGATGGCGCCCCGGAGGGTCTGCTGCCGGGCCGGCAGGTCGCGGGCCCCGCTCGTCAGGAGCCCGAGTTGGCGCTCCAGGCGATGGAGGATCTCTTCGGGTGAGAGGAGGCGAACCCGGGCTGCGGCGAGCTCGATGGCGAGCGGCATCCCGTGGAGTCGAGCGCAGATCTGAGCGACGGCCGGGGCGTTCTCGTTCGTGACCCGAAAGTCCGGTCGCGCGGCCACGGCCCGAGCGATGAAGAGGCGGACGGCCTCGTACTGGCTGAGCGCTGCTGGATCGGGATGGGCGATGGCGGCTGGCAGGTTCTCCCGTTCGACGACCGACAGGCGGCTCGTGTCCGGCGGCGCCGGTAGCCCCGGGACCGGGAACTCCCGCTCCCCGGAGATCCGGAGGGCGGCCCGGCTCGTCGCGACGACGACGGCGTTCGACGTGCGGCGGAGCAGCTCGGCGACGACCGGGGCGGCCTCGACGACCTGCTCGAAGTTGTCGAGGACGAAGAGGATCTTCCGTTCGCCGACGGCCTCGACGAGGACGTCCACCGCCGGCCGGCCGGGGGCCTCGACGATGCCGATGGTCCGCCCGATGGCCGGGGCGACGAGCTCCGGACTCCGGAGCGGCTCGAGGGCGACGAAGTAGACCCCGTCGTCGAAGCGGTCGGCGACCGTCGCCGCCAGCTGCAGGGCGAGTCGCGTCTTGCCCGTTCCACCCGGCCCGGTGAGGGTCAAGAGACGGGTCTCGGCGAGGATCGCCTGGGCGGTTCCGAGCTCGTGGTCTCGGCCGACGAAGCTCGTCAGCTGGGTCGGCAGGTTGTTCGGCCGGCGGTCGAGGGAGCGGACGGGCGGGAACTCGGTCGCGAGCCCGTCGATGTCGAGCTGCCAGAGGCGTTCGGGTCGGAGGTCCTTGAGGCGGTGCTCGCCGAGGTCGCGTAGGGCGATACCGGCCGGGAGGTGGTCGGCGACGAGGCCGCGGGTCGTCTCGGAGACGAGGACCTGGCCCCCGTGGGCCGCCGAGGCGATCCGGGCCGCCCGGTGGACGTCGAGGCCGACGTAGGTGCCCTCGGCGTCGAGGACGCCCTCGCCGGTGTGGAGCCCGATCCGGACCCGGACGGCGGCATCCTCCGGCCAGGACTCGGCGGCGATGAAGCGCTGGGCGCGGGCGGCGGCGTCGACGGCCGCCGAGGCCGTCGCGAAGACGGCGAAGGTGCCGTCGCCCTCGGTCCCGATCTCGACCCCGCCGGTCGCCTCGAAGGCGGCCCGGAGGAGGGCACGGTGCCGCTCGAGGAGGGGCTGCCAGCCGGCCGTGCCGAGGACCGTCGTCAGGCGGGTCGAGCCCTCGACGTCGCTGAAGAAGAAGGTGACGGTCCCGGTGGGGGGCCGGCGCGATGCGGGCTCGGTCGTGGCGTTTTCCTTTCCTGGGGCGCGCCCGGCGTCGGGCCGGGTGGGACGCCGGCGGCGAGCGGTGCCCGGCTTCAGCCGCCGTCGGCCGGTCAGTGGTGGTGGTCCGCCGTCGTCCGGCGAAGACGCTCGGCGAGGGTGCGCAGGAGGGTCAGGGTGACGGCGGGATGGGCGAGCAGGAGCTGCTCGGCATCCCAGGCGGCGATGGCGAGGCAGCGGGTCTGCTCCTCGGCGACGACCGAGGCGAGTCGCGGCCGACGGTCGAGGACGGAGAGCTCGCCGAAGAACTCGCCGGAGCCGAGCTCGGCGACCGTCTCGCCGTTGCGGACGACTCGAACCCGGCCCTCGAGGGTAACGAAGAGCCCGCTGCCGATCTCGCCCTGACGGGCGATGGCTCGGCCCGGGGCGACTTCGATCGGCGCGGCGACCTCGGCGAGGAGGGCCAGCTTATCCTCGGGCAACGCTGCAAAGAGGGGGACCGCCCGAAGGGCTCCCCGATGGTCGATGGCCGGCTCGTTCATGGTCCTCCTCCCCGCAGGTGGGCCCCGCGCGGTGTCTCGGGCGGTGCCCGGTCGGTCTGCGGCGGCGCCTCGCCCTCCTCGCCGTGTCGGAGGCCGGCCTCGCCGGGGAGCGTCGAGTTGCCGTCCGGCTCCATGGTCGCCGACCGCTCGTCCTGCGTCAACGGGCTTCGGCGCTTCGTCTGCCCTCGGGCGCG
>DAOTYQ010000182.1:0-3500 GCA_034434735.1 Chloroflexota bacterium | reverse complement strand
GCCCGGGCCAAGGCCGAGGACAAACCGATCTTTCTCTCCGTCGGCTATGCCGCCTGCCACTGGTGCCACGTCATGGAGCGGGAGAGCTTCGAGGACCCCGCGACGGCGGAACAGCTCAACCGCGACTTCGTGGCCATCAAGGTCGACCGCGAAGAGCGGCCCGACGTCGACCAGGTCTACATGGCGGCCGTCCAGGCGATGACCGGCGGTGGCGGCTGGCCGATGAGCGTCTTCCTCACGCCCGACGGCAAGCCCTTCTACGGGGGGACCTACTTCCCGCCGGAGCCCCGCCACGGTCTGCCCTCCTTCCGGCAGGTCCTGGCCGGCGTCCGCCGGGCCTGGGACGAGCAGCGGGCCGAGGTGGAGCAGGCGGGGACGCGGCTCGTGGCCGCCCTCATCGAGCGGGGCCGGGTCGAGGCCGGCACGGGCCTGCCGAACCGGACGACCCTCGACGCCGCCGTCGACACCCTGGAGCGGAGCTTCGACCCGCGGGCCGGCGGCTGGGGCGGGGCGCCGAAGTTCCCGGCCCCGATGACCATCGAGTTCCTCCTCCGGCGGGCGGCCGCCGGGCCGGAGCTCGACGCCGACGGGATCGCCGACCGGCGGGCCCTGGCCATGGCCCGCTGGACCCTCGACCGGATGGCGGACGGCGGGATCTTCGACCAGCTCGGGGGCGGCTTCCACCGCTACGCCGTCGACGCCGTCTGGCTCGTCCCCCACTTCGAGAAGATGCTCTACGACAACGCCCAGCTCGCCCGGGTCTACCTCCATGCCTGGCAGCTGACGCGGGAGCCGCGGTACCTCGAGGTCGCGACGGCCACCCTCGACTACCTCCTTCGCGAGCTCCGGACAGCGGAGGGCGCCTTCGCGGCCAGCCAGGATGCGGACACCGACGGTGTCGAGGGCGCGACCTACACCTGGACGCCGGCCGAGATCCGAGCCGCCCTCGCCGCGGCCGACCTCGCCGAGGAGGCCCGGCTCGTCGAGCTCGCCTACGGCGTGACCGAGGCCGGGAACTTCGAGGGGCGGACCGTTCTGGCCCGAGCCCGCAGCGACGTGGGCCTCGCCGCCGAGCTCGGTCTTCCGGTCGAGGCGGTGCGCGAGCGCCTCGCCCGGGCCCGGGCCGTCCTCCTCGCGGCCCGGAACCGACGGCCGCAGCCGGCCCGCGACGACAAGGTCCTCGCCGCCTGGAACGGGCTCGCCATCGGTGCTTTCGCCGATGCGGCCCGGTCCCTGGTCGCGGCCGCCGCTGGCGCGTCTCGGTGGGGGCGGGCCGACCCGTCCGCCAGCGCCGAGCTCGGTGCCCGCGCCGAAATCCAGGAGCGGGCCCTCCGCTATCGACGGGCGGCCGTCGAGGCGGCGGAGCTCGTCCTCGGCCGGCTGCGCGGGCCCGAGGGGCGACTCCGTCGCTCCTGGAAGGACGGGCGGGCCACGGGTCCGGGCGTCCTCGAGGACTACACCCACCTCGCCGACGGCCTCCTCGCCCTCTACGAGGCGACCTTCGACGAGCGCTGGTTCGTCGCCGCCCAGGGACTCGTCGAGGTCGTCCGGGCGCGCTTTGCCGCCCCGGAGGGCGGCTTCTTCGACGTGGCCGACGATCACGACGCCCTCGTCCTCCGGCCCCGCGAGCTCCAGGACGGGGCGACCCCGTCGGGCAACGCCATGGCGGCGACGGTCCTCCTCCGCCTCGCCGCCCTGACCGGTGAGACCGCGCTCCGGACCGACGCCGAGCGGGCCATCGCCGCCGTCGGGCCGTACCTGGGCCGCTACCCGACCGCCTTCGGCCAGTGGCTCCTCGCCCTCGACGTCGCCCTCGCCCCGGTCGTCGAGGTGGCCATCGTCGGCGACCCGGCAGACCCGGCCGTGGCGCGACTCCTCGTCCCAGCCCTCGCCCCCTTCCGACCCCACCAGGTCGTCGCCTGTGGGCCCGACCCGGGCCGATCGCGGATCCCGCTCCTCGGCGGCCGCTTCGCCCTGAACGGGCGCCCGACGGCCTTCGTCTGTCGGAACTTCGCCTGCCGCCAGCCGGTTACCGAACCCGAGGCCTTGGAAGCCCTCCTCGCCGAGGATTGGCCGAGCCTGGACCTCGGCGGGCGCCGGCCCGGCGGAGCCTGATCGCACCGTGACGTGGGTGGGGCGGGAGCGGGGTCCCGCCGAACCGGCCCCGGCGACGGCCCCGGCGATCGTCCCGCCGATCGTCGTCCGGCCCGTCCGACCCGAGGAGTGTGCAATCCTCGGCGAGCTCACCGTCGCCGCCTATCGGGCCCTCGCCGGCGCCGGCGACGGCGACCCGGCCCTCGATGCCGACTACCTCGCCGAGCTGCGCGCCGTCGCCCGTCGGGCGGCCGAGGTGCCGGTCCTCGTCGCCGTCGACGCGGCCGGGCGGGTCCTCGGTGGGGTGACGTACGTCCCGGGACCTGGGACGCCGTACTCGGAGTCCGAGGCGGCCGACGAAGCGGGGATCCGGATGCTCGCCGTCGATCCGGCGCTCCAGGGCCGGGGGGTCGGGCGGCTGCTCGTCGAGGCCTGCCTCGAGCGGGCGAAGGCGGCCGGGCGGCGTCGCCTCGTCCTCCTGACCCGGCCGTCCATGGTGGCGGCCCAGCGCCTCTACCGCCGCCTCGGCTTCCGGCGGGCGCCCGCTCGGGACTGGGAGTTCGCCTCGGGGGAGTGGCTCCTCGGTTACGAGATCGACCTCGGCGACCGGCGTCCGGCTGGCTCTGGGGCGCGACGTCCTCGGCGCGCGGAGGAACGAGCGGTCGACGCCGCCGACCGGTGAAGGCCGACCCGCCCCCGGGCTCGCTCACTTCGGTCGATGCGGGCGATCCTCGATCAGGATGGTCGGCGCCAGCGCGGCCCTTGCTCGGCGCACCACGTCGTGGGTGCAGCTCGTCCACCGAGCACCCGCCTGCAGTCGGCATCTCTGACGTCCTGATCCAGCTCGCGCCGGCCAGGAGCGAGGCAGTTCAGCCCGGCGGATGTCCTTCTCACCGGCCGTCACCGGCGTTGTGGGGCGAGGGGACGGTCCGCCCCCGGCGATCGACCCGGTGCCGGTCACGGCGAGCCGCGTACGCCGAGGAGGCGACGAGGGCGAGCCCGAAGAGGAGGCCGAGGACCGCGGGCGGCCAGCGGTGGTCCCCATCGACTTCGGGCGCGGTGGTGGAGGTCGGCGGACTCGGAGGTGTGTCGTACGAAAGGTGATATGTGACCTCGTACGGAACGCGCGCGCAGTCGAGCCGGGCAAGAAGAAGGTAGTCGGGCAGCCGATACTGGTTGACGATGACGTCGTCGAGGAACGGGACCGGCGCCGCGAAGAGGAGCCGTCCGTCGGCGTCGAGGAGGCGGACGACGAGGCGGTCGCCCCGATCGGCGACGCCGCCGGAACCGTCCTCGACGAGGATCGGCTTGGAGGCGCTCCACGTCGTCGCCTGCCGATTCTGGACGACCCCCTTCGTCTCGTTCACGACCTCGTACGTCCCCGAGCCATCGCAGCCCGGCTCGAA
>DAOTYQ010000181.1:0-2121 GCA_034434735.1 Chloroflexota bacterium | reverse complement strand
CGCTCGAGGGTCCGCTTCGCCCGGGAGGTGCCCCGGTCGGCGCCACTGATGGAGGCCTGGAGCCGATCGCGAAGGGCAGCCTCGTCGCGGTCGAGGTCGGCGACCTCGTGATGGCGGACCGAGGCGGTCGAGCGGAAGAAGGCTTCGCTCGGGACGCCGGTCAGCTCGGCCAGGACCTGGTCGGCGCGGGCCGGGTCGGTGATCGTCTGGCCGTCGAACTCGAGGCGGACGGTCCCCTTCGCGCCCCGGAAGACCTTCTCGATCCGTCCGGTTCGGACGCCGTCCTCGTCGTCCTGGACGAACTCGAGGGTCACCGCCGGTCGGGCGTCGTCGCTCGTCGCATCCCAGGGCCGGAGCGCCTCGAGGTCGGCGCCGGTGCTCGTCGCCTTGCGGGTGAGGGCGAGCTCGATGGCCCGCTGGATCGTCGTCTTGCCGGCTTCGTTCGGCCCGCGGACGACGGTGAGCCCGGGGTGGAGGTCGACATCGAGCTCGTGGTAGCGGCGGAAGTTCCGGATCTCGAGGCGGGTGATCCTCACAGCGTCACCTCGGTCCCGGTGAGGAGGAGGCGCCCGATCCGGAGCGCGTCGCGGAGCTCGGCCGCTTCGGCCTCCCGATCCGCGGCCTCGAGCTCGGCGATCCGACCCTCGAGGTCGCGGACGAAGGCGCCGAGGATCGTGTCCGGCGGGGGCAGGGCGCCCTCCGTCAGGGGCGGCACGGAGGCGTCCCGGATCCGGATCCGGAAGAAGCGATCGGCGAGGGCGGCCTCCACCTCGCTCGTTTCGAGATCGAGGGCGTCGGGTCGAACGCCGGTCAGGCGAACGTCGAGGACGAGGTCGGGATCGGCTCGGGCGGCGAGGCGCTCGACGAGGGCGGGCTGGGAGGGGACCTCGGCGACGTCGATGTCGAGGCGCTCGAAGCGGGTCCGGCCGACCTGGCGCTGCTCGAGGGCGACCCGCTTGGTCCCGTCTCGCTGATCGAAGGTGACGAGGAGGACCGAACCGGCCCGATCCTGGTCGACGGCGACCGGCTCGGGCGCGCCGGGGTAGGCCCAGAGGACGTTCCCTGCCTTGCCCTGGAGGAAGGAGTGCCAGTGGCCGAGGGCGAGGTAGTCGAGGCCGCTCGTCGCGATCTCGGCCGGGTCGACGATGACGTCGTCGTCCTCCACCTTGCCGGGCAGGCGAACGGAGCCGTGGAGGAGGCCGATCTTCCAGGTCGCTCGCTCGTCGCGGGCGGCGTCGATGCCCTGGAGGGGCGGGTGGGGCGCCCGCTTCGTCTCGAAGACGGGGCCGTAGACGACGGCGTCGAGGGCGGGCAGGTGGACGCTCGGCTGCTCGGGGGTCAGGACCGTGACGAGGTCGGATCCGGGCGGCTGGCCGGCGAGGGCGGCGAGGTCGTAGGCGCGATAGATCGAGGCGCGGTCGTAGACGTCGTGGGTCCCGGGCACGATGACGGACCGGATCTTCGCGGCGGCGAGGCGGGCGAGCTCGGCGGCGACGCGCTCCACGCTCCGCCGGGGCTGGGTGTTCGAGTCGAAGAGATCGCCGGCGACGAGGACGAGGTCGACCCGCTCGGCGATGGCGAGATCGATGGCAGCCCGGAAGGCGGCGAACTGGCGCTCGCGCTGGGCGGCGGCCTGGGAGCCGAGGTCGGCGTGGCGGGCGCCGAGGTGGACGTCGGCGGTGTGGAGGGCTCGCAGCACCCTGGGTCGTCGTTCCTCCCCGGTTCGCTGGTCTGGTGGTGGCTGGCGTGATTGTTGCAGGTTCGGGGCCGTTGGTGCCAGTCGGTGGTGAGGGGTGGGCCGCGCCCCGGTACGGCGGGGGACGTGCCGCTCGGCCGGTCGGCTGTCCGGAAGCCGCCCGCGCCCCGCCGCACCACGCAACCATGTCAGATGTTCACCCGGTGATCGCTGGCGAGGCTGCGGATCGAGCAGCGCCTCCCCCGCCCCACCACCGAACCATGTCAGACGTTCACCCGGTGAGCGTTGGCGGGGGGTGCGGGCCGAGCCGGGCGGCTGGCCGTGGCGAGCCGCGTTCACCCGGTGAACGTTACCGCTGCCCAACGCGTCAATGCGTCACCAGGTGAGCACAACGGTGAGGGTCGGGCGGTTCCGAGCGGGTCGGG
>DAOTYQ010000180.1:0-63454 GCA_034434735.1 Chloroflexota bacterium | reverse complement strand
GCGGCCGGGTGATACATGGCGAAGACGAGCGCCCCGCCGGCGCCCGACTCCGGTGGCGCCGGGCGGACGGTCCCGTGGGCGGCCCCGATCTTCACCCCCGGCATGAAGCGGGCCATCGAGTGGCGACCGAGGGTGACGACGAGGGCCGGGTCCAGGATCTCGACCTGGCGACGGAGGAAGGGGGCGCAGGCGGCGATCTCGTCCGGCTCGGGGTCCCGGTTGCCCGGCGGCCGACACTTGACGACGTTCGTGATGAAGACCTCTTCGCGCCGCCAGCCGATGCTCGCCAGCAGCTCGTCGAGGAGCGCCCCAGCCGGCCCGACGAAGGGCCGACCCTGGCGGTCCTCGTTGAGACCGGGGCCCTCGCCGACGAAGAGGACCTCGGTGTCTGGGTGGCCCTCCCCCGGCACGGCCTGGGTCCGCGTCTCGTGAAGACGGCAGCGGCGGCAGGCCCGGATCTCGGCCGCCACCTCCTCGAGCGCCGCCCGGCGCTCGGCGTCGGTCACGCCGGGCTCCCGGTCAGCGTCCCCGTGTCGGCGGCCCGAGCGCTCGCCCGGCGGACCCAGCCGCGCTCGACGAGGATCTCGGCGAGCTCGACCGCGTTCGTCGCGGCGCCCTTCCGGAGGTTATCGGCGACGACCCAGAAGGCGAGGCCGCGCCCGTCCGGGATCGACGGGTCGCGGCGGACCCGGCCGACGAAGATCTCGTCCCGGCCGGCGGCGAGGGTCGCGATCGGGTAGCGGTGGGCGGCCGGCTCGTCGACGACGACGACGCCGGGGACCTCGGCGAAGCGCTCCCGAGCCTCTTCCGGCGTGATCGGCTCCCGCGTCTCGACGTGAACGGCCTCCGAGTGGCCGACGAGGACCGGGACCCGGACGGCCGTGCACGAGACTCGGAGCTCCGGGAGGTGGAGGATCTTGCGGCTCTCCTCGATGACCTTGCGCTCCTCCTTCGTGTAGCCGTCGTCGAGGAAGACGTCGATCTCCGGCAGGGCATTGAAGGCGATCGGATGTGGGTAGACGCGGGGTGTCTTCGGGACGCCGGCGACGTGGGCTCGGACCTGTTCCTCGAGCTCGGCGATCGCCTCGGCGCCGGTCCCGGAGACGGACTGGTACGTGTCGACGACGACTCGCTCGAGGCCGACGCTGTCACGGAGGGCCGCTAGGACCGGGACGAGCTGCATCGTCGAGCAGTTCGGATTGGCGACGATCCCCTCGTGCCAGACCAGGTCGTCGGGGTTCACCTGGGAGACGACGAGGGGGACCCGGGGATCCATCCGCCAGGCGGCCGAGTTGTCGATGACCGTCGTGCCAGCGGCGGCGGCCAGGGGCGCCAACTCCCGCGACACGTCGCTGCCGGCCGAGAAGAGGGCGAGATCGACGCCGGCCAGCGCCTCGGGGGTCGCCTCGCCGACCTCGAGCGAGCGGCCGTCGACGGCGACGACGGTCCCCGCCGAACGGCCGGAGGCGAGGAGCCGAAGCTCCCGGAGGGGGAACTCGCGCTCGATGAGGACACGGATCATCGTCTTGCCGACGACACCGGTCGCCCCGACGACGGCGACCGTGAAAGATTCAGGATTCACCGTGGACACGACTCCAAGGACGACATACAGCGGCCGGGCACCGCCCGCGAGTATACCAGCGGCCCCCGCGCGGACCGTCCCCCGATCTCCGTCCGGATCTCGCGGTGCTCGTCCGGATCTCGCGGCGCGACTCAGCGCGCCGAGCGGGCGAGGTGCCGCTGCATCGCCGCCTTGCGGGACAGGTTGATCCGGCCCTGGCGGTCGATCTCGGTGACGACGACCATGATCTCGTCGCCGACCGAGACGACGTCCTCCACCGAGGGGACGTGGTAGTCGGCGAGCTCGCTGATCCGGACGAGCCCCTCCTTGCCGGGCAGGATCTCGACGAAGGCACCGAAGCTCATGATCCGGGTCACCTTGCCGAGGTAGAGGCCACCGACCTCGACCTCGCGGGTCAGCGACTCGATCCACTGGATCGCCTTCCGGCTGTTCTCGGCGTTGACCGCGGCGATCTCGACGGTGCCGTCGTCTTGGACGTTGATCTCGGTCCCGGTCTCGTCCTGGATCTTGCGGATCGTCGCCCCGCCCTTGCCGATGATGTCGCGGATCTTCTCCGGGTTGATCTTGATGGTGATGATCCGCGGTGCAAAGCGGCTCATCTCGGTCCGCGGCGCCGGCATGACGGCCACCATCTTGTCGAGGATGAACTGCCGGGCGGCATGGGCCCGGGCGAGTCCCTCCCGGATGATCGCCTCGCCGATCCCGCGAACCTTGATGTCCATCTGGACGGCGGTGATCCCCTCCCGGGTCCCGGCGACCTTGAAGTCCATGTCGCCGAAGGCGTCCTCCTTGCCGAGGATGTCGGTCAGGACGACGAAGCGACCGCTGGCTGGATCGGTCATGAGCCCCATCGCCGCTCCGGCGACGGGCGCCTTGATCGGGACGCCGGCATCCATGAGGGCGAGGCTCGAGCCGCAGGTCGAGGCCATGGAGGTCGAGCCGTTGGAGGTCACGATCTCCGAGACGAGCCGGATGACGTACGGGAACTCGTCCTGGGACGGCAGGACCGGCAGGAGGGCCCGCTCGGCCAGGTTGCCGTGGCCGATGTCGCGCCGGCTCGGGCCGCGGAGCGGCTTGTTCTCGCCGGTGCTGTACGGCGGGAAGTTGTAGTGGTGGAGGTACCGCTTCTCGGTCTCGGGGCTGATCGTGTCGATCCGCTGGACGTCCGAGGACGGACCGAGGGTGGCGATGGTGAGGGCCTGGGTCTGGCCGCGGGTGAAGAGGGCAGAACCGTGAGCCCGTGGAAGGAGACCGACCTCGATGGAGATCGGCCGGATCTCGTCGGGGGCCCGCCCGTCCATCCGGATCCCCTCGTTGAGGGTGAGCTCGCGGACGACCTGCTTCTGGACGGCGGCGAAGAGGTTCTTGCCGACCCGCGCCTCGCGGCGAGCCGCCTCGAGGAGGGTCGCCGGGTCGCCGCCCGTCCGGTGGGCGCGGATCGCCGCGGCGATCCCGTCGCGGAGCCGGGCGATCCGGGGCGGCAGATCCGCCGCCAGGCGGAGGAGGATCTGGGCCGTCACCTCGGCGTCGGGGAGGGCGCGGTGGCCCCCGGCCGCCAGCCCGAAGAAGGCAGCGAGATCGCCGAGCTTGTACGTCTCTGGCGCCCCGGGGAACGCCTCCCGGGCGATGACGAGGGTGTCGAGGTAGCGACCGTACTCGAACCGGCGACCGTCGCCCAGGGCGGTCTCGAGGAAGGCGATGTCGAAGCCGACGTTGTGGCCGACGATGAGGGCGTCCCCGGCGAAGGCGAGGAACCGCTCGGCCGCCTCCCGCGGCGACGGCGCGCCGCGGACGTCGGCGTCGGTGAGGCCGTGGAGCTGGACACCGACGATCGGCCGGCCCGGGTCGACGAGGGTCGCAAAGCGCTCGACGATCTCGCCCTGCCGGACCCGGACGGCGCCGATCTCGACGATGTCGTGGAGGCTCGGGTCGGTCCCCGTCGTCTCCACGTCGACGACGACGAACTCCCGGTCGGCGGCGACGGCGTCGACGAAGGTGAGGATCGAGCCGGTCCCCGGCTCCAGGTAGGGGATCCGCTTCGGCTTGCCGACGGCCCGGACGAGCTCCTCCTGGACGTCGATGAGGGGCTGGAGGGCGCGGTGCCCGAAGAGGATCGCCTCGGCCATGACGTCCTCGGGGACGATCCTCGCCCCCGCCTCGACCATCATGATCGCGTCCCGGGTCCCGGAGACGACGAGGTCGATCTCCGAGTGCTCGAGCTCACTGATGGTCGGGTTGACGACGAACTCGCCGCCGATCCGACCAACCCGGACTGCCCCGACCGGGCCGAGGAAGGGGATCTCGCTAATCGAGAGGGCGGCCGAGGCGGCGATCGTGCCGAGGATGTCGGGATCGTTCTCCTGATCGGTCGAGAGGACCGTGATGACGACCTGGACGTCGTCTCGGTAGCCCTCGGGGAAGAGCGGTCGGATCGGTCGGTCGGTGAGCCGGGCCGCAAGGATGGCACCCTCCGAGGGTCGCGATTCGCGCTTGATGAAGCCGCCCGGGATCTTCCCGGCGGCGTACATCCGCTCCTCGAAGTCGACGGTCAGGGGGAAGAAGTCGAGTCCGGGCCGGGGGTCGGACCGGTTCGCCGTCCCGAGGACGACGGTGTCGCCGTAGCGGACGGTGACCGACCCGTCGGCGAGGAGGGCCATCCTGCCGGTCTCGATCGTGAGCGTCCGGCCGCCGATGGTCGTTTCGAATGTCGTTGACACGGGTGGTGGGTCCTCCATCGTCGTGGAGGAGGAGTCGGCCTGGTTGCGCGTGGGCCGGGCCGCGGCCGGTACGAGAAGACCTCGGGCTCGACCCGAGGTCTCGAGGGCGACGCTAGCGCCGCAGACCGAGCCGTGCGACGACGGCCCGGTAGCGGGCGCTATCGTTCTTCACGAGGTACGCGAGGAAGCGCCGGCGCTGACCCACGAGCTTGAGGAGGCCGCGACGCGAGTGGTGATCCTTCGGGAAGCGCTTCAGGTGCTCGGTCAAGCCGCGGATCCGCTCCGTCAAGAGCGCGATCTGGACCTCGACCGAGCCGGTGTCGCCGGCAGAGCGGGCGAACTCGTTGATGACCTGCTGCTTCTGTTCCCGCGCGAGCGGCACACGGTCCTCCGACACGAACTGCTGCAATGACTGGAACCTTCGTTCTGTACCGGCGGCAGGATAGCAGGTGTGCGCAGAGCCTGCCAGACCTGGGGCCTTGCGGCTCACGAGAGGCGCGGCCCGAAGACGATCCGGACCCGCTCGAGGGCGGCGAGCGACCCTAGACTCGCCGCTGCCTCGACGGTGAGCTGCCCGCCGTCGCGCTCGGCGACGGCCATCCGGCGCGGCCCACCCCCGGGCCCTGCCGGCGGTGGGTCCCCCGCCGCCGTCGGGCCGGCTCCCGCCCCGGCCGCGCCGCGCCGCCAGGCGGGCTCGACGACGACCCGGTACCGGTCCTCCGGTGGCAGCGCAACGGGGAGCTGCGGGGCGACGACGGCTCGGCGCCCCGCCTCGGAGACGAGCCGTCCGGCGACGGCATAGCGCCGGCCGAGGAGGCGCCGCGCCCCCTCGAGGTCCCCGCTCTCGATCCGCCGCCGGATCTCGGCACTCCGGACCTGCTCGCCGGCGACGACCAGCGGTGGCACGACGACGACGTCCCAGCCGGCCCCGACGGCGAGGGCGCGGAGCGCCGCAGGCGTCCCTCGCCGCTCGAACCCGAAGGCCGCATCGGGAGTCATGAGAAAGCCAGCCAGCTCGACCCGTGACCGGATCCGCTCGACGTAAGCGTCGTAGGCGGTCTGCCGCAGCGTGGCGTCGAAGTGCTCGACGACGGTCACCGCCACCCCGAGGCGGGCGAGCCGGACGAGACGCTCCTCGGGATCGCAGAGGAGCGGCGGCGCCACGCCCCGCAGGACCTCGTCGGGGTGGTGGTCGAAGGTGATCACGGCCGGACGGGCGCCGATCCGGGCAGCCACCCGCCGGAGGCGTCCGAGGAGGTAGCGATGACCTCGATGGAGGCCGTCGAAGACGCCCACGACGAAAAGGAGGCGCCCCAGGTCGGGCCGGAGCCCATCGGTCCCCTCGATGACGTCCATCGGGTCGGTCGCCCGCCTCGTCTCAGCCCGGCCGCCGGACGGCTGCGGCCGGCGGATCGACGAGGACCTTATGGGGGACGAGTCGGGGCCCCTCCCACTCGGCGATGGCGACGAGGCCGCTCGGGCCGACGAGGCGAACCGGGCCGACCCGCGGTCCCGGCGGGAGCGACGCCCGAGCCAGCGGCCGGACGAACTGGCCCCGGGCGACGGCGGCGACCTCGGCCGGTGTGAGCGGAAGCGCCGGCATCGCCTCGAGGCCGGCATCGATCGGCAGGAGGAGCTCACGGAGGCCCTCGGGACCGGCGGCCGCGGCCGACCGGATCGCGTCGAGGTCGTGTGCCATCTCGAGCCGGAAGGCGCCGCTCCCGGTCCGGGTCAGAGCGCCGAGATAGGCGGCGTTGCCGACGGCCCGGCCGAGGTCCCGGGCCAGGGCCCGGACGTACATCCCGGCCGAGCAGAGGACGTCGAGGACGGCGATCGGACGGGTGGGGTCGCTGGCGTCCCAGTCGACGAGCTCGAGGACGTCGATCCGGACGGGCCGTGGCTGGAGTTCGGGCTCGTGGCCGCGTCGGGCGAGGGCGTAGGCTCGCCGGCCCCGGACCTTGACCGCGCTGTAGGTCGGCGGGACCTGGAGGATCGGCCCCCGGAACTCGTCGAGGGCCGCCTCCACCGCCGCGCGATCCGGTGGCGGGCCTTGGGCCGGCGTCATCTCGCCTTCCAGATCGTCGGTCGTCGAGCTCGCCCCGAAGCAGATCGTCGCCCGGTACCGCTTCGGTGCCCGGAGGTGGTACTCAGCAAGCCGGGTCGCCCGGCCGAGGAAGAGGACGAGGACGCCGGTGGCGAAGGGGTCGAGGGTTCCGCCGTGGCCGACCCGGCGGGTCGCCGCCAGCCGCCGGACGAGGGCGACGACGTCGTGGGAGGTCGGCCCGGCCGGCTTGTCCACGACGAGGATGCCGTCGAGACCGCCGTCGGGCCGCTTCGGCGACGCCCCGCCCCGGGAGCCGATCGGCAGCCTGTCCTCGGGCATCGTCATCGGCGAACCGCCTCGGCGAGGGCGACGGCCTCCGCGAGGACGCGCTCCCGGGCGACGTCGACGGGCGCCTCGATGGTCGCCCCGGCGGCCCGGGCGTGACCGCCACCGCCGAAGCGGCCGGTCAGGACCGTGGCGTCCAGCCCGCCCGGCTTCGTCCGGACCGAGATCCGAGTCCGGTCTCCCTGCTCCTTGAAGAGGATCGCCACCTCGGCCGACGCCGACTGGCTGAGGAGGTCGACGAGGCCCTCGGAGTGGGCCGGGTTCGCCCCCGTCGCCGCCAGATCCGCCGCGTAGAGGGTGGAGTGGATGACCCGACCGCCTGCCGTCGTCTCGAGACGGTCGAGGACCCGACCGAAGAGGCGGAGCTGGCTATCCGGCTTCGTCCGGTAGAGGCGCCGCGAGATCTCGGAGAGCGGAGCCCCGGCGGCGAGGAGGGCGGCGGCGACGGCGAGGGTCCGCGGTGTCGCGTTCGGATGGGCGAAGGTCGCCGTGTCCATGACGATCCCGGCCAGCAAGATGCTGGCCAGGGCGCCGTCGTCGAGATCGAACGGCACGCCGAGCCGGGCCGCGAGGAGGCCGACGAGCTCGCAGGTCGCCGCGGCCGTCGGGTCGACCCAGTCGGCAGGGCCGGCTGCCTCGTTGCTCAGGTGATGGTCGAGGACGAGTCGGGGCAGCCCCTCGATCCGGGCCCGCTCTCGCTCGAGGAGCGGCCCGATCCGGTCGAGGCTCGCACAATCGGAGAGGACGAGGAGGTCGTAGTCGAGGTTCGGCTCCGGGTCGGTCCGGAAGCGCTCCATGCCGGGCAGGAAGTGATAGAGCTCCGGCACGGGATCGGCGCAGACCGGCGTCCCGCGCCCACCGAGCCACTCGACGATCCGGACGACGGCGAGGCTCGCCCCGAGCGTATCTGCGTCGGGGTGTTCGTGGCCGACGGCGAGGACCGACCGGGCCCGGCGAAGGGCGGCGATGGTCGCCTCGGGGACGGCCTCGGCAAAGGGGCGAAGGTCGATGAGATCGGCCGTCATCGCTCGTGTTGGCGCCGCACTCCGCGTCCCGGTGTCGGCCGGCCGCCGTGCACGGGCCCGCTCCGGCGATCCGTGCCGGATCCCGATCGGCTCGGGCGACGCCCCCGCCGCCCGGCCACGGCGGGCTCGGCCTCGTCGGATCCCGGGGCCGCGGTCGCGTCGACCGGTTCGGCCCGCCGTGGCACGGGCTGGGGAAGCGACTCGCCTTCGGGGAGCGGCGTCGGCTCGCGGCCGGCCTCAATGTCGGCGAGGAGCCGAAGGACCCGCGTCCCCCGGTCGGCCGACTCGTCCAGCCGAACCTGGAGCTCCGGGATCCGACGGAGATGGAGCCGGTGCCCGAGCTCCCGCCGGACGAAGACCATCGCCCGCTCGAGGGCGGCGATGGTCGCCGCCCGCTCGGCCGTCTCGCCGATGACGCTCACCCAGACCCGGGCGTGGCCGAGGTCCGGCGTCGTCTCGACCTCGGTGACGGTGGCGAAGCCGATCCGCGGATCGACGACCTCCCGGGTCAGCAACTCGCCGATCGTCTCCCGGAGGAGCTCGTCGATCCGCCGCCGGCGGTACGTCGGCATCAACGCCCTCGGGCGTCGGCCGGGCCCGGCCGCCCGCCGCGTCGCCGCCCGTCTCCCACGGCTAGCTCCGCTGGACCGTCTGGCTCGTGACGCACTCGATGATGTCGCCCTCGACGAAGTCGCCGAAGGAGGCCAGCCCGATCCCGCACTCGAACCCGGCGGCGACCTCCCGGACGTCGTCGCGGAAGCGCCGGAGCGACTCGATCCGGTCGGTAGCGACGACCTTGCCGCCCCGCCAGATCCGCGCCCCGCCGCCGCGGACGATCCGACCCTCGGTCACGTAGCAGCCGGCGACGACGGTCCCCTTCCCGACCCGGAAGATCTGGCGAACCTCGGCTCGGCCCTCGATGACCTCGACGACCTCGGGCTCGAGCATGCCCTTGAGCGCCCGCTCGATGTCGTCGGTGAGCTGGTAGATGATGTCGTAGAGCCGGACGTCGACGCCCGCCTCCTGGGCCGACCGGCGGGCCGTCTCGCTGATCCGCGTGTTGAAACCGATGACGATGGCATTCGAGGCCGCGGCGAGCATGATGTCGTTGTCGGTGATCTCGCCGGCCGCCTCGTGGAGGATGTTGATCCGGACGTCATCGGCGGGAAGCTGCTCGAGGGCATGGCGGATCGCCTCCAGCGAACCGGCGACGTCGGCCTTGACGATGAGGCGAAGTTCCTTCGCCTGGCCGGCCTGGAACTGTCGGTAGAGGTCTTCGAGGGTCGCCCGGGTCTGGGTCTCCCCGGCCCGGCTCGCCGCCGCGCGTCGTTCCTCGACCATGGCCCGCGCCGTCTTCTCGTCGGGCACGACCTGGAGGATGTCGCCGGCCTCCGGCACGTCGGAGAGGCCGAGCACGACGACCGCCGTGGCCGGCCCCGCCTTCGGGACCCGCTTGCCGTTGGCGTTCTCGAGGGCCCGGACCCGGCCCAGGGTCTGACCGGCCACGACGATGTCCCCGACGCGGAGGGTGCCCGTCTGGACGATGACCGTCGCTACCGGACCTCGGCCCCGGTCGAGCTGGGCTTCGATGACGGTTCCGACGGCGGGACGCTTCGGGTTGGCCCGGAGCTCGGCCAGGTCGGCGACGAGGAGGACGACCTCGAGGAGGTCGTCGAGGCCCTGGCCGGTCTTGGCCGAGACGGGGACGAGGGGGACGTCGCCGCCGTACTCCTCGATGACGACGCCGTGCTCGGAGAGCTCGGTCTTGACGCGCTCCGGGTTGGCGTCGGGCTTGTCGATCTTGTTGAGGGCGATGACGATGGGGACCTTGGCCGCCCGGGCGTGGCTGATCGCCTCGACGGTCTGGGGCATGACCCCGTCGTCGGCGGCGACGACGATGATGGCGATGTCGGTCACCTACGCCCCGCGGGCCCGCATCGCGGTGAAGGCCTCGTGGCCCGGCGTGTCGAGGAAGACGATCCGCCGATCGTCCTTGACGACCTCGGAGGCCCCGATGTGCTGGGTGATGCCGCCCCGTTCGCCGGCAGCGACGGCGGTCTTGCGGATGGCGTCGAGGAGACTCGTCTTACCGTGGTCGACGTGGCCCATGACGGTGACGATGGGCGCCCGTGGCTGGAGAAGGCTCGGATCCTCTTCCTCGAAGAGGCGCTCCCTGGCCGCCTCGGCCGGCGCCGCCTCGACGGCCGACTCGGCGGTTCCGTTGCCGCCGGCGGCGACCGGCTCGGCGACCTCGAAGCCGAGCTCCGCAGCGACGAGGGAGGCGGTGTCGCGGTCGATGAGCTGGTTGATGGTCGCGAAGATCCCGTTCTTGATGAGCTCGCGGATGACGTCCGCGACGTTCACCCCGAGCTGGCCGGCCAGGTCGGCGACGGTGATCGTCGACGGCAGCTCGATGGCGCCCCGCTCCCGCGGCTCCGCGACGCCGACCGGCGCCCCGGCGAAGGGCTGGTCTCGTCGCGGCGGTTTCCGCGGCCCTCGACGACCGCGCGTTCCGCTCCTACTTCGTGCCACGCTGTCCTCCGTTCATCGACTCTGATTCTCGGACATCGGCGCCAACCCTGCCGGACGGGCCCGTCGGCGCCGCCGCTTCGGCCCCGGCCGCCGGCCCCCCGATCCCCTGCTCGAGTCCGTCGAGGAGCTCGGCCGGGATCGGCACGCCGAGGGCCCTGGCGAGGCCGCCCCGCCGCCTGGCGAGGGCGAGGCACGCCGGCGTCGGGCAGAGATACGCCCCCCGTCCGCTCCGCTTGCCGCTCGGATCGACGACGACGGAACCCTCGGGTGTCCGGACGACGCGGACGAGCTCCCGCTTCGGTCGGGCCGTCCGACAGGCGACGCAGGTCCGGGTCGGGACGGGGCGAGCCCGGCCGGCGCCGACGGCCCGGGCTACGACGATCCCTCCCCGTCCGCCGCCTTGGCCGTCCGCCGGGCGGCGCGCTTCGGCCGGGCCGCCGTCTCGGTCGCCGTCGCGGCGGTCGCGGCCGCCGAAGCGGCCGCCGGCGCCTCGGGCCCACCGGGATCGCTCGCCGGGTCCACCGGGTCGGCCGCCGGCTTCGCCGCGTCGGGCTTGGCGGCGGGTTCGGCGTGGGCGACGTCGCTCCGGATGTCGATCCGCCAGCCGGTGAGTCGGGCGGCGAGCCTGGCGTTCTGGCCCTCCCGACCGATGGCCAGCGACAGCATCCGTTCCGGGACCGTCACCGTCGCGATCCGTCGCTCCTGGTCGATGTCGACGGACAGGACCTGGGCCGGGGAGAGGGCGTTGGCAACGAAGGCCGCCGGGTCCTCCGACCAGGGGATGACGTCGATCTTCTCGCCGCCGAGCTCGGCGACGACGGCCTGGACGCGCGCTCCCCGCTGGCCGACCGTCGCCCCGACCGGATCGAGCCCCTCCTGACGGCTCGCCACGGCGACCTTGCTCCGACTGCCGGGCTCACGGGCGATGGCCTTGATCTCGACGGTCCCGGCGTGGATCTCGGGGACCTCGAGCTCGAAGAGGCGGCGCAGGAAGCCCTTGTGGGTCCGCGACAGAAAGACCTGGGGCCCCCGCGGTGAGCGCCGGACCTCGAGGACGTACGCCTTGACGGTCTGGCCGATCCGGTAGTGCTCGATCGGCGACTGCTCGGTCGTGGCCAGGATCCCCTCGACATCGCGCCCGAGATCGAGGATGATGGCCCGCGGTTCGACCCGCTTGACGGTCCCGCTGATGAGCTCGCCCTCGCGGCTGGCGAAGTGGTCGTAGACGACGTCGCGCTCGGCTTCCCGGAGCCGCTGGAGGACGACCTGCTTGGCCGTCTGGGCGTGGATCCGGCCGAAGGACGCTTGGTCGAGCTGCTGATACTCCACGAGGTCGCCGACCTTGGCGTTCGGGTCGTGGCGGCGGGCCTCCTCGAGGGTGAACTGGGTCTGCGGGTCCTCGACGACCTCGACGACGAGGCGCGCCCGGAAGACCCGGATCTTGCCCGTCTCGGGATCGATCCGGACGTGGATGTCCTCGTCGCCGTCGACCCGCCGGTAGGCAGCCTGGATCGCCTCCTCGACGGTTCGGAGGAGCTGTTCGCGGGGGACCTGCTTCTCGGCGTTCAGTTGCAGGAGGGCGCCGATGAAATCTCGACTCACGTTCGCGCCTCCCGACGATCAAGCTCTCGATGGGGCCGACATACAAAAACGTGGGGGTCACCCACGTTCTGTGGCGGCCGTGTCAGTAGCATCAAGTATACACCGCAGCCGCGGCGGCGCCAACCAACGGGTCCATCGCCGGACCGGCAACCGGCGGCGGCGGGATCACGGGTCCCGCGACGGTCGACCCGGCTGAGGAGGCTGTTGTCAGGTCCCGGACGTGCCCCCGACCTCCACGGCCGCCCCGGCCTCCGGGGTCGACCGCCCGAAGCGCGCCTCGACGTAGGCATCGAGAAGATCGAGGAAGTCCTCGGCCAGCCCCTCTCCGCGGAGCGTCCGGACGAGCCGCCCCTCGACGTAGACCGGGGCCACCGGCTCCTCGAAGGTGCCGGGTAGGCTGATCCCGACGTCGGCGTGCTTCGATTCGCCCGGCCCGTTGACGACGCAGCCCATGACGGCGACCCGGAGCTCCTCGACGCCGGGGTAGCGGCTTCGCCACTCCGGCATCCGGGCCCGGATGTGGTCGGTGACGGTGCGGGCTAGCTCCTGGAAGAAGCTCGACGTCGTCCGGCCGCAGCCGGGGCAGGCCGAGACCTGGGGGGCGAAGGACCGCAGGCCAAGGACCTGGAGGATGAGCTGGGCGATCTCGACCTCCCGCTCCCGCGGCGCCCCCGGCTCGGGGGTGAGGGACACCCGGATCGTGTCGCCGATCCCCTCGGCGAGGAGGATGGCGAGGCCGGCGCTGCTGGCGACGATCCCCCGGTCGCCGAGCCCGGCTTCGGTCAGGCCGAGGTGGAGCGGGTAATCGCAGCGGGCGGCGAGGCGCCGGTAGACCTCGACGAGATCCGGCACCGCCGAGACTTTGGCCGAGAGGACGATCCGGTCGTGGGGCAGACCGAGCGACTCGGCGAGCTCGGCCGACCGGAGCGCCGAGGCAACCATGGCCTCGATGGTCACCTCGCGGGCCGAGCGCGGCTCGGGCCGGCGGGCGTTCGCCTCCATGAGCTCGGTCAAGAGATCCTGGTCCAGGGAGCCCCAGTTCACCCCGATCCGGATCGGCTTGCCGTGCTCGAGGGCGACCCGGACGATGGTCGCGAAGTTCTCGTCCCGGTGCCGGGTCCCGACGTTCCCGGGGTTGACCCGGTACTTCGCCAGTGCCTTGGCCATGGCCGGGTACTCGACCAGGAGCCGATGGCCGTTGTAGTGGAAGTCGCCGACGATGGGCGTCCCGACCCCGAGGTCGCGGAGCTTCCGGATCATCTCCGGAACGGCCCGCGCCGCCGCCTCGGTGTTCACTGTCACCCGGACGAGCTCGCTCCCGGCGTGAGCGAGCCGGGCGACCTGGAGGGCCGTCGCGTCCGGGTCGGCGGTGTCGGTGTTCGTCATCGATTGGACGACGATGGGATGCTCGGAGCCGATCCGGACCCCGTCGACGTCGACGCTCACCGTCCGCCGCCGACGCGCGCCCACCGGCGCCGGAACCGCGACGCCGAGAGTCATCGCCGACGGATCCGGGGTCTCGCTCATGGGGCACCTCCACCGAGTCGGGAGATGTCGAAGGCCGTCAGCCAGATGAGAAAACCGAAAAGGAGGACGAAGCCGACGAGGTACGTCAGCTGCTCGACCCGGACCGAGAGCCGCCGCCCGGCGACGGCCCGCAGGACGAGCATGAGCATCCGCCCCCCGTCGAGGGGCGGGATCGGCAGGATGTTGACCAGGGCGAGGTTCGCCGACAGGATCCCGGCCACGTAGAGGGTCGCCACCGGCCCGGCCTGCCAGAAGACGTCGGCGATCTGGGAGGCGATCCCGACCGGCCCGGCTGCCGGCGGCGGGGCGCCGGGCGCCTCGACCAGGGACCGACCCAGCTCGGCGAGGCCGCCGAGGATGAGCCCGAAGGCCCGTACCGTCCGGTCGAGTCCGGTCCCGACGGCGGCGACCGGAGCGCGGGTGAACGTTCGCTCGGTCAGTGCGGCCCGCAGGTCGACGATCCCGAGGGCACCCCGCTCGGGTCCGAGTTCCTCCGGCCGCCGCAGGACCGCCGCGACCTCCAGGTACGACCCATCGCGGAGGAGGCCGATGGTCACCGACTCCCCGGCCTTCGCCCGGAGAGTCTCGACCATCGCCAGAGGGCCGTCGTAGGCATCGAAGAGACGCCCGTCGATGGCGACGATCGCGTCGCCCGGCCGAAGGCCGGCCACGGCGGCCGGCGAGCCGGGCTGGACCTCTCGGAAGGAGAGGCCGACCGCCTGCTGCGGCAGCCAGGCGACGGCGACGAAGACGGCGACGGCGAAGAGGACGTTCATCGCCACCCCGGCGACGAGGATGGCCTGCTTGGTCACGAAGGGCGCGCGGACGAAGGCGCGCGGATCGTCCGACTCGCCCTCCTCGCCCTCGAGCTTGACGAAGCCGCCGATCGGCAGCCAGTTGAGGGTGTAGAGCGTCTCGCCGTCCGACCGAAGGACGACCGCCCGGGGCGGGAAGCCGATCCCGAACTCGTGGACCCTCACCCCAGCTCGCCGGGCGACGAAAAAGTGGCCGAGCTCGTGGACGAGGACGAGGAGGCCGAGGATGACGATGAAGAGAACGAGGCCGACGAGGCCCTGGAGGAGCGCCATCAACCTCGATCCTCGCTGGTCGGCGCGGGTCGGCGGCGCCCGTCGCCGAAGGTGGCCCGAACCTCGGCGGTCAGGGCTTCGACGGCCTCCACGTCCGCCGGCGCCGGCCCGTCCCCGAAGCGGTCGACGGCCGCTTCGAGGAGCCGGGCGATGCCCGGGAACGGGAGCTCGCCGCCCAGGAAGCGCTCGACGGCGACCTCGTCGGCGGCGATGAGGGCCGCCGTCGCCCGCGGCCCCAGCCGGCCGGCCCGATAGGCCGTGGCGAGGGCGGGGAACCGGGCCGGGTCGGGCGTCCGAAAGTCCAGGCGTCCCAGGGCGGCCAGGTCGAGGGCCTCGACCGGGCCCGGCAGGCGGCTCGGAAAGGTGAGGGCGTACTGGATCGGATGGCGCATGTCGGGTCGGCCCAGCTGGGCCTTCAGCGACCCGTCGACGAACTCGACGAGGGAGTGGACGATGCTCTGGGGGTGGATGACGACCTCGATCGCCTCGTAGTCGACATCGTACAGCCAGTGCGCCTCGAGGACCTCCAGGCCCTTGTTGACGAGGGTCGCCGAGTCCACGGTGATCTTCGGCCCCATCCGCCAGGTCGGGTGCCGGAGGGCGTCGGCCGGCCGGACCGCCGCCAGGTCGGCGAGCGGTGCGTCGAGGAAAGGGCCACCGGAGGCGGTCAGAAGGAGCCGGCGGATCGTCCCCGGAGCCTCGCCGACGAGACACTGCCAGATGGCGGAATGCTCCGAATCGATGGGTCGCAGCCAGGCTAGCGGGCTCGCCGCCGGCGCGGCCGGGTCGCGCGCCGCGACGGCGGCGGCGAGCCGTCGGGCGAGGGGCATGACGAGGTGCCCGGCCGCTACGAGGGTCTCCTTGTTCGAGGTCGCGACGACCTTCCCCGCCTCGAGGGCCGCCATGGTCGCCCGGAGGGCGACCAGGCCGCTCGTCCCGACGACGACGAGCTCGACCTCGGGCGCCGCGGCGAGCTCGGCGAGGCCGGCCCGGTCGACCCGGACCGCCCGGGTCGCCGGCGGGAGGTCGGCCGGGGAGATCGGCACCTCGGCGGCGACGACGGCCGGGCGGAGACGTTGGGCCTGCTCGGCGAGGTGCTCGACCCGTCGGCCCGCGGCGAGGACGACGACCCGGAACCGGTCGGCGTGGCGGGCGAGGACGTCGACCACCGAGCGGCCGATGGAGCCCGTCGAACCGAGGACGGCGACCCCGACCGGACCCCGCTCCGCTTCGCGCTCGCCGCCTCGAGTCACTCTCCCCTGCCCCGTCGGGGCCCCTTCCGTCATCGGCCGTCAGTGCCCGAGCACGGCCAAGAGGAGGGCCGCGACCGGGGCGGCGACGACGAAGGAGTCGACCCGATCGAGGACACCGCCGTGGCCGGGCACGACGCGGCCCGAGTCCTTGGCGCCCGCCGCTCGCTTCAGCATCGACTCGGCCAGGTCGCCGGTCTGCGCGGCGAGCCCGACGATGGGGCCGAAGACGAGGCCGGCGACGGCCGGGGCCCCGGCCCCGGCGAAGCCTGCGATCCCCACGAGGGTCGCCGCGACGAGCCCGCCCGCCAGGCCAGCCTCCGTCTTCGACGGCGAAAGGTGCGGCAGGAAGCGGCGCCGCCCGAAGCGCGAGCCGACGAGGTAAGCCCCGGTGTCAAAGGCCCAAACGGTCAGGACGAGGACGGCGGCCCAGTACCGCTCGGGACCGAGGGTCACCGCGAGGCTCGCCGCGGCCGGCGGCGGGGCGAGCTCGGCGAGCCGGCCGACGAACCCGAGGGGGACGACGTAGGCGACCCCGAAGACGGTGCCGATCCAGGTCGCGACGCCCTCGCGCGGATCGCTCCGAGCAAAGGCACCGACGGCCGCGACGGCAAGCCCGAGGCAGAAGAGGAGGAGTGGGGCGACGAGCGAGCCGGCGGTCGAACGCAGGTCCCCGCCGACGGCCACGAGGAGCGTCGTCGCGCCGGCCAGGGCGATCCCGAGGCCGTTCGTGCTCGGCCAGCCGGCCCGACGGAGGAGGGCGTAGGCCTCGAAGGCGGCGGCGGCGGCGAGGACGGCCAGGCCGATGCCGAGGAGCGGCTGACCGACGGCGAGGACGAGGGCGACGACGGGAACGACGACGGCGGCGCCGCGCGCCCGCGCCTCGAGCACCGTCGGCCGAGCCGTCCTAGCGACCGAACCGGCGGGTCCGACGGGCGTACTCGGCGAGGGCCGCGTCGAAGGCCTCGGGCCCGAAGTCCGGCCAGAGGATCCCGCACGAATAGAACTCGGCATAGGCCGACTGCCAGATGAGGAAGTTCGAGAGGCGCAGCTCCCCGCCCGTCCGGATGACGAGGTCCGGGTCGGGCAGACCGGCCGTGTAGAGGGCGGCGGCGATGGTCGCCTCGTCGATGGCCTCGGCCGGGATCCCCCGCCGGACGATCTCCCGGACCGCGTCGACGATCTCCGTCCGACCGCCGTAGTTGAAGGCGACGTTGAGCTGGAGGCGATCGCCGGCCTGGGTCTCGGCGAGTGCCCGCTCGATGGCCGCCCGAGTCTCCGACGGCAGATCCGCGAGGCGACCGAGGAGCCGGACCCGGACCCCCTGGGCCCGGAGCTCGGGGGTCTCGTCCCGGATGGCGACCTCGAGGAGCTCGAAGAGCGCGGCGATCTCCGCGGGCGAACGGGACCAGTTCTCGCGGCTGAAGGCGTAGAGGGTGAGGACCGGGATCCCCCGCCGGACGGCGTGGCGGAGGGTCGCCCGGACCGCCGCGAGACCGGCGGCGTGGCCCTCGGCGTCGCTCACGCCGTGGGCTCGAGCCCAGCGCCGGTTGCCGTCCATGATGATCGCGACGTGCCGGGGCAGATCCCCAGGCTCGATCGGGAACGGCCGGGCGCCGCCCTCCGGCTCGGCCGCCGAGCCGACGGCCGGAGCCGCCGGGGCGGTCGGTTCGACGGCAGCCGAGGCGAGCGGCGGGCGGGCCACTAGACCTCGAGGACCTCCTGTTCCTTGTGGCCGCCGACCCGGTCGACCTCGGCGATGAACCGATCGGTCAGCCGCTGGAGCGCCTCGAGGAGGCGATGCGCCTCGTCGGCACCGACCTCCCCGGCCCGCTCTGCCTTGCGGATCTCGTCCGCCGCATCGCGGCGCAGGTTGCGGATCTCGACCCGCGCCTCCTCCATCCGCTTGTGGACGAGCCGGACGAGCTCCCGGCGTCGCTCCTCGGTGAGGGGCGGCACGTTGAGCCGGACGACCGTCCCGTCGACGTTCGGGGTCAGGCCGATGTCGCTCTTGATGATCGCCTTCTCGATGGCCCCGAGGACGCTCCGGTCCCAGGGCTGGATGACGATCTGGTGGGGCTCCGGGACGCTGATCCCGGCGAGCTGGTTGAGGGGCGTCGCCGTTCCGTAGTAGTCGACCGGGATCCGCTCGACGAGGGCAGTCGAGGCCCGGCCGGTCCGGAGCCCGGCGAAGTCGCGCTCCATGACCTCCACGGCGCGGGCCATCTTCCGCTCGGCGGCGGCGAGGATCTCGTTCGTCACTGGCCACCTCCTCGGGTCGCGTCTTGGGGGCCGATCCGCGTCCCGACGTCTTCGCCGAGGGCGACCCGGCGGATGTTGTCGGGGGCGTTGAGGTCGAAGACGACGATCGGCAGTCCGTTCTCCATGCAGAGCGAGACGGCGGCCGCATCGAGGACCTTCAGCTGGTCCCGAAGCAGGTCGCTGTAGTCGAGCTGACCGTAGCGCCGCGCGCCCGGATGGGTAACCGGGTCGGCCTCGTAGACGCCGTCGACCTTCGTCGCCTTCAAGAGCACCTCCGCCCCGATCTCGACGGCCCGAAGGGCGGCCGCCGTGTCGGTCGTGAAGTAGGGGTTGCCGGTACCGGCGACGAAGATGACGACCCGCCCCTTCTCGAGGTGACGAACCGCCCGGCGGCGGATGTAGGGCTCGGCGACCTCGTTCATCGCGATGGCGCTCATGACCCGGGTCGGCACCCCGACCCGTTCGAGGGCGTCCTGGAGGGCGAGGCCGTTCATGACCGTCGCCAGCATCCCGATGTAGTCGCCGGTCGCCCGGTCCATCCCACGCGCAGCCGCGGCGAGACCACGGAAGATGTTCCCACCGCCGACGACGATCCCGATCTCGACGCCGAGCCGGTGGACCTCGGCCACCTGGCGGGCGATGAAGGCGCAGAACTCGGGGTCGACGCCGTACTGACGGGACCCGAGGAGCGCCTCGCCCGACAGCTTCAGGAGGATCCGCCGGTAGCGGAGCGTCGGCCCCTCGGCTTCGGTCGCGGCGCCGGCGCCGGTCGTCGGGGCGGTCGTCGTCACGGCCTCACGCCTCCTCGCCGAGGGCGTAGCGGGTGAAGCGGCGGACGCGGATGTTCTCGCCGAGGGTCGCGATCCGCTCGTTGATGAGCTCCCGGACCGTCCGCTCCTCGTCCCGGAAGGGCTGCTCGAGGAGGCAGACCTCGCGGTACCACTTCTGGAGCTGACCCTCGACGATCTGGGCCCGGATCGCCTCGGGCTTGGCTTGCGTCACCGGATCGGCGAGGAACTCGGCCCGCTTCGCCTCCAGGACGTCGGCCGGAATGTCGGCGACGTCGACCCAGCGCGGCGCCAGCCCGGCGACCTGGATCGCCAGGTCCCGGACGAGCTTGCCGAACTCCTCGGTCCGGGCGACGAAGTCGGTCTCGCAGTTGACCTCGATGAGGACGCCCAGCTTTCCGCCGGCGTGGATGTAGCTGCCGACGAGGCCCTCCCGGGCCTCTCGGCCCGCCTTCTTCGCCGCCGCCGCCAGGCCCCGCTCGCGGAGGATGCCGACCGCCGCTTCGAGGTCGCCGTCAGCCTCCTCGAGGGCGCGCTTGCACTCCATGAAGCCGGCCCCCGTCCGGTCTCGGAGCTCCTTGACGGTCGCAGCGCTGATGGTTGTCATGTCCTCCTGCCTTTTCCTTGGGTGGGCGCCCTCGGCCGTCCGAGGATGGGTCGGGGCGCCGGTCGTCAGTCGACCTCCGGCTCGACCTCGTCGTCTTCCCGGCGGGCCGGCGGCCGATGGACCGGGCGTGGCCCCTCGAGGCGACCCGCCGGGAGCAGGTCTTCCTCGTCGAGGTCCGGCTCGAAGGTCAGCGAGCCGCCGCCGGCGACGGCCGCCACGAGCTCCTCGCTGGCCTCCTCCTCGAACGGAGCCGCCGCCTCGGCGGCGATCGGCTCGGCCTCCCGCTCCGGCTCGGCCGCCGCGCGGGCGGCTCGTTCCCGGGCACCCTCGAGGCAGGCGTCGGCGACGAGGCGACAGAGGAGCCGGATGGACCGGATGGCGTCGTCGTTGGCCGGGATGATGTAGTCGATGAGGTCGGGGTCGACGTTCGTGTCGCCCGTGGCGATGACCGGGATCTCGAGCTTATTCGCCTCGGTCACCGCGATGTGCTCCCGGTGGGGGTCGATGACGAAGATGGCGCCCGGTAAGCGCCGCATCCGACGGATCCCGCCGAGGGTGACCTGGAGTCGCGCCAGCTCGTCGGTGAGGCGGGCCGCCTCCTTCTTCGGCAGCCGGTCGAACTCGCCGGCGGCCTGCCGGGCTTCGAGCTGCTCGAGGAGAGCGACCCGCTTCTTGATCGTCACGAAGTTCGTCAGCATGCCGCCGAGCCAGCGCTTGACGACATACGGCTGCCCGGCCCGGCTCGCCTCCTCGGCGACCGGCTCTTGGGCCTGCTTCTTCGTTCCGACGAAGAGGATCGTGTCGCCCCGGGCGACCGTCGCGCGGGCGAAGTCGAGGGCGACGTCGAGGCGCTTGACGGTCTGGGCCAGATCGATGATGTGAATCCCGTTGCGCTCCGCGAAGATGAAGGGACGCATCTTCGGGTTCCAGCGGCGTGTCTGGTGGCCGAAGTGGACGCCGGCCTCCAAGAGCTGCCGCATCGTAACGGACGGCACGCGAACAACCTCCTGTCTCGGTTCGACCGCCGCGGTCGCGCCACCGGGGGCCGACATCCGCCCGACGGCGGGGCTAACGGTGGTGCCGGCACCGACCCGCTGGAAAGCAGACCGCGTGTGAGCTCCGCCTGATGGCGGGCAGACCGTTACCTCGGCAACGGCCGGCCGGAGTGTAGCACAGCGGTCCCGGCCCTCCCCTGACACCTCCGGCCCGCGTCGCTCCGGCGCCTCACTCGATGCCCCGGATGTGGCGCAGCTCGATCCCCTGCCCCGGCCGGCGAGCCGGCGCCACGACGACGACGTCGAGCCGGATCGCCGCCCGCGGCAGCGGCTGCCCGTCCGCCAGTCGCCCGCCGGCGAGGAGCCCGAGGGCGGCGCGTCGGAGTCGGGCCAGCTTCCGCCCATCGACGGTCTCCTCGGGGAGTCCGAAGTCGTCGCGCCGCCGCCAGCGAACCTCGACGACGACGAGGGCCGGCGGTGGGCCGGGATCGAGGGCGACGAGATCGAGCTCGTCGCGACCGACGCGGACCCCGCGACCGAGGATCCGCCAGCCCGCCCTGACGAGGGCGGCAGCGACGAGGCGTTCGGCGGCGGTCCCGAGTTGGCGCGGCGTCGGCACGGGCCGATGGTCGCCGCCGCCGCATCGCGGCGACTTATCGACCGACAGCCGAGCTACCGCCCGACGGCGAGACCGCTATGGCCCGGCCACCTCGGCGAGCCAGAGATCGAGCTGCTCGATCTCGGCGCAGGAAGCGAAGCTCCGTCGGTGGATGGGACTGAGGCCGAGCCGAGCGAGGGCGGCTCGATGTTCCGGCGCGGCGTAGCCCTTGTTCGTCGCCAGACCGTAGCCCGGATAGGCGGCATCGAGCTCGACCATGAGCCGGTCGCGTTCGACCTTGGCGATGACCGACGCGGCCGCCACCGAGGCACAGAGCCGGTCGGCGTCGACGACGACCCGCTGCGGCAGCGGAGCGTCGGGCAGAGCGAGGGAACCGTCGAGGACGAGGGCGTCGGGCCGGATCGGGAGACGGCCGACGGCGAGCGCCGCGGCGAGGAGCGTCGCCTGGAGGATGTTGATCCGGTCGATGACCGCCGGCCAGACCGAGGCGAGGGCCCAGGCGAGGGCGCCGGCCCGGAGCTCGGCGGCGATCCGCTCTCGCTCCGGAGCCCGGAGGAGCTTGGAGTCGCGGAGCCCGGCCGGCATCCAGTCGGATGGGAGGATGACGGCGGCCGCCGTCACCGGCCCCGCCAGGCAGCCCCGCCCGACCTCATCGACCCCGGCCACGAACCGACAGCCGAGGCGACGGAGCCGCCGCTCCTCGGCGAAGTCCGGCTCGAGGCGGAGGCGATGGATCGCCGACGGCGCCCCCCGATCCGCGGCCGCGCTCCCTCCTGCGGCGCTAGGCCGATCCGGAGGGAGGGGGCACGCCATCGGCCCGGCGACTCAGCTCGGCCGGCGCTCGCGGAGCGTCGCCGCCTTCCCGACCCGGCGCCGGAGGTAGTAGAGCTTGGCCCGGCGTGCTTCGCCGTGGCGGACGACCTCGATCCGCTCGATCCGCGGGCTGTGGATCCGAAAGGTCCGCTCGACCCCGACCCCGCTGGCGATCCGCCGGACGGTGATCGACTCGTTGATCCCGCCGCCCCGGATCCGGATGACCGTGCCCTCGAAGACTTGGATGCGCTCACGGTTCCCCTCGACGACCTTGGCGGCGACGCGGACGGTGTCGCCGGGGCTGATCTCGGGCAGGTCGGTGCGAAGCTGGTCGGCGACGATCTCGTCGAGGACGTTCACGGGCGGGATCCTGTCTCTGCTGGTGGGGCGACGCGCCTCGGGGTCGACGGTCGCGCCGCGAGCGGTGGGACGATGGAAGGCGGGTCGCGGGCGCCCGCGGGCCGAGGCCGCAGTATAGCACGAGCCCAGCCAGCTGCCCCCAGCCCCGGCTCGGCGGTCGCCGTCAGGGTCGGCCGGCGGGCTCCCCGTCGGCTGCCTCCGAGGCGGCGCGCGGCTCCCCGGGGGCGGGCTCGGAGGCTCGGCCGCGCTCCCGTCGGAGCTCGTCGAGGATGGCGGCCGTCTCCGAGTCGAGCTGGCGGCCGACGAGGAGGTCGGGCCGCCGCTCCAGCGTCCGGCGGACCGCCTCCCGGCGACGCCAACGCCGGACCGCCTCGTGATGGCCGCTTCGAAGGACGGCCGGGACCGAGCGGCCGCGGAAGACCGGCGGCCGGGTGTACTGGGGGTATTCCAGGAGGCCGTCGGCGAAGGACTCCTCGGCCGTCGAGGCCGGGTCGATGGCCCCGGGCAGAAGGCGGAGGACCGCATCGAGGATGACGAGGGCGGCGATCTCGCCGCCGCTGAGGACGACGTCGCCGATGGAGATCTCGAGGTCGACGAGCTCGCGGATCCGTTCGTCGACCCCCTCGTAGCGCGGGCAGATGAGGATGAGGTGCGAGCGCCGGGCGAGATCGCGGGCTCGCTCCTGACGGAAGGGTTCCCCGGCTGGATCGGGCAGGATGACGCAGGAGTCGGGGCGCCGCAGCTCCTCGAGGGCGGCCGCCACCGGCTCGGGCCGGAGGACCATCCCAGCCCCACCACCGTACGGGTAGTCGTCGACCGCCCGGTGGCGGCCGAGGCCCCACCGCCGCAGATCGTGGACCCGCAGCACGGCGAGACCCCGCTCGAGGGCCCGGCCCGGGATGCTCGCTCGCAGCGGAACCTCGACGACCTCCGGGAAGAGGGTTAGGACGTCGATCTCGAGACTCATCGCCCCGATCTCGCGGCGGCCTCGTCGCCTCCAGCGACCGGTCCGCTCGGCCCGGTTCGCGGCGCCATCCGACGGCGAGGCGGGCGCCTCCGACCCGCCGCTCCCCTTCCCTGCCGAGCCGCCTCGGCGGTCGCCGGGCCGTCGCCCTCGGTTCCCGGCTCCTCGAGCCCAAGGGCGGCCGCCTCGACGACGATGCCCGCCCCTCCCGGCTCGAGCCGCCTGACGATCCCGCCGACCATCGGCACCTCGAGCGGGCCGAGCGGCCCGCCGACGACGCTCACGACCTCGGCACCCCCGGCCCGATACACGTCGACGACGCGGCCGAGGTCCCGTCCCGTTTCGTCCCGGACCGAGAGCCCGACGAGCTCGTGCCAATAGTGGTGACCGGCCGGAAGCGGTTCGCTCGCCACGACCTCGAGGTACCGGCCTCGGAGGCCTTCGGCGGCGGTCCGATCGGCGACCTCGGCGAAGCGGAGGCGCCAGGCCGTCCGTTCCCGGACGGCCTCGACGACGGTGAGGGATCGTTCCTCGCCCTCCGGGTGGAGGACCCGACCGACGCCGAAGCGCTCCTCGGGCCGGTCCGTCAGCGGCTCGACGCGGACGGCCCCGCGGAGCCCGTGGACGCTCCGGACGAAGGCGACGACGAGGCGCTCCGGCGTCAGACGATCTCCAGCGCGATCGGCTCGCCCTCGCGGGCCGCTATGACCTTGAGGAGGGTCCGCAGCGCCTTCGCGACGCTCCCGTTGCGCCCGATGACCTTGCCCATGTCGTCCTCGGCGACGTGGAGCTCGATGGTCGTCCCGCCCCGCTCCTTGACGACCTCGACTCGAACCGCTTCCGGGTCGTCGACGAGGGATCGAGCGACGTACTCGACGAGGTCGGCGGCAGCCATCGCCTCCCTCCCTACTTGGCCGCCGGCAGGACGCCGGCGAGGCGGAGGAGGCGGACGACGGGCTCCGACGGCTGGGCGCCGCGGTCGAGCCAGTAGCGGGCCCGCTCGGCGTCGATGGCGACCTCCACCGGCTCCGTGCGCGGGTTGTAGTGCCCGATGGTCTCGATCGCCCGGCCGTCGCGAGCGCTTCGCCCGTCGGCGACGACGACGCGGTAGGCCGGCTGCTTCTTGGCGCCGACCCGGGTGAGTCTGATCCGAACTGCCATGGTCTCCTCGATGTTCGTGCCGCGCGCGGAGCGGCCTGACCGCTCGCGCTCCTACAGGTTACTCGACCTCGGCGGCGCGGACGAAGAAGACGGTCCGCTGGATGCCCCCGTCGGTCCGGGTCAGGGCGACGGCCGCATCGAAGGGCGCTAGATACGGCCGGATGTCGCGCTCGTAACGGGCCCGTTCGGCGGGCTCGAGCTTCGCCTCGACGAGGGTCCGGAGCCGAGCGAGATCGAGGAAGGCGACGCTCGACCCGGCCGGACCGCCGGCCCGCGCGAGAAGCGTAGCGTAACGTGCCTCGTCGGCGAGCGAGGCGCCCGGTTCGACCCCGAGGATCCGGCGGACCGTCGTCGCATCGCGGGCGACGATGATTGCGGCTCCGATGGTCCAGGCGACCCCAATCCGACCGTCGGCCCTCTCGGCCGCGGATCCCGGGAGCTCGACCGAGACGATGGTCCGACCCGCCACCGTCTCCTCGTCGACCCGCAGACCGGGGAGGCCCAGGCGGGCGAGATTGAGGAGGCTGCCGGCGAGCGCTTCGGCCGCTGCCCGATCGCGCGGCACGGCCAGGAGAGCGCCCCAAACGTCGTCGCCCTCGACGCCAGCGGTGAAGCCGAGCTCGTCGATCCAGCCGACGAGGGCCTCGACGCCGCCGATCCGATCGAGGGCGGCAAAGACCGGCTCGAGAGCCGGGCCGAGGGCCGGATCGGCCTGCAGGACGCGGGCCCGCTCGGTCAGCCGTGGCCCGACCCCACCGACGCCAACGAAGACGACGGCGTCCCCGGGCACGAGTCCGGCCAGCCGACTCGGGGCGTCCGTCGCCGCCGTCCCTCCCGTGGGGATCGCGGCCTCGACGACGAGCCGGTCGCCGTCGAACCGCAGCTCGACGCTCGCCCAGTCCGGGATCTCGACGAGGGCAGGCGAGAGGAGCGCCGTCGAGAGGCTCGTGCCCGTCCCGGCCAGGAGGCCGGCCAACCAGGACCGGTAGGCGGCGCCGTCGACGTAGAGCCAGGCGACGTGGTCGGCCGGGAGGGCCGCGGCGGCTGCCTTCGGCCGGTCGGCCGCCCCGAGGCTCGACGCCGGGGTCGTCTCGAGGACGGCTCGGACGTCGTCCACTCGGCCGCCGACGAGGAGGGTGTCGGTGACGGCCACCGCCCGCGCGTCGACGGCGCCGCCGACGAGGATGGCGTCGGCCCCGGCGATGGTGTCGCGGGTCCACGCTACGCCAGACGCATCGAGAGCGGCCGTCACCCAGCTCCGGGCCGCCGCCGGGTCGACGACGGTGGCCAGGAGGAGCGGGACCGGCAGCTCGGGCCCACCGACGATGCTCTTCGACAGACCCCGGACGACGACGGCCGCCTCGCCCCCGAACCAGGCCTCGATCCCGCCGCTCCAGTGGAGGCGGCCGTCGGTAGCGGCACCGACGGCTCGCTCGAAGAGATCATCGAGCTTCGCCTCGAGGAGGGCCTGGTCGTCGAACCCGGGAAAGGCGCTCAAGAAGCGGCCGACCGCCGCCCGCTGGCCCCCGGGCAGGTCGAAGCGGAGCTCGGCGTAGAGGAGACTATCGCCCGGTGCCCGGGCGAGGAGACCAGAAGGTCCGGCGCCGCCGACGACGAGGGCGGCGATCGCCACCGAGCCCGCGACGACGACGATGGACACGGCGGCGGCGAGGAGCCATCGGAGCCGACCGGCGGCTGAGGTCGGCCCCGGCACCCGCGCGGTCTCGACGCGACTCGTCTCGAGCCGCTGACCGCCCGGGCTTCGATGCTCGGCGTCCTCGCGGCTCGACTGGATCGGTTCCTCGACCATCGTCCTCACCTCCGTCGGTGGGTCGGCCCCGACGGCTCCTCAGCGCCGACCGAAGAGGGTGCCGATCGGCGCCCGCCGACCGCCGCCCCCCACCTGGCGCATGAGCCGCTGGAGCTCGGTGAACTGCTTGACGAGCCGATTGACGTCGGTGAGTGTCGTCCCGGAGCCGGCGGCGATCCGGCGGCGTCGGGAGGCATTCAGGATCGACGGGTCCCGGCGTTCCTCTCGGGTCATCGAGCGGATGATCGCCTCGGTCCGTTTCAGCTCACCGCGATCGACCGCCGCCTGGGCTTCCTTGGCGAGCCCGCCGAGGCCCGGGATGAGCGAGACGAGCTGCCCGAGGGGGCCCATCCGCTGGACCTGCTCGAGCTGCTCGAGCATGTCGTCCAGGGTGAAGCTGGCGGTCCGCAGCCGCTCCTCGAGGCGGGCTGCCGCCTTGGCATCGACGACCTCCTGGGCCCGCTCGATGAGGGTCAGGACGTCGCCCATGCCCAGGATTCGGCCCGCGAGGCGGTCGGGATGGAAGGGCTCGAGGGCGTCGAGCTTCTCGCCGGTGCCCAGGAACTTCACCGGCAGCCCGGTGACGGCGCCGATGGAGAGGGCCGCCCCGCCTCGGGCATCGCCGTCGATCTTCGTCAGGACGAGCCCCGTCAGGGGAACGGCGGCGGCGAAGGCCTCGGCGACGTGGACCGCTTCCTGGCCGGTCATGGCGTCGACGACGAGGAGGGCCTCCGACGGCCGGACGGCCGCCGCCAGTCCCCCGATCTCGACCATGAGCGCCTCGTCGAGGGTGTGGCGGCCGGCGGTGTCGACGATGACGACGTCCCGCCCGCTCCGCCGGGCGGCGGCGAGGCCGGCCGCGACGATCCCCTCGACGGACGTCCCGGCCGGCGACCGATGGACGGGCAGCCCGAGGCTCCGACCGAGGACCTCGAGCTGGTCGGCGGCGGCGGGCCGGTACGGGTCGGCGGCGACGAGGAGCGGCGCGCGGCCGAGGCGGACGACGTGCCGGGCGAGCTTCGCCGCCGTCGTCGTCTTGCCCGAGCCCTGGAGCCCGGCCAGGAGGACGACGGCCGGCTGCCCGCGGAGAGAGAAGGTCCGGTCACCGACGGCGAGGAGGGCGGTGAGCTCCTCGTGGACGATCTTCACGACCTGTTGGCCGGCGGTGAGGGTCTCGAGCACCTCGGCGCCGACGGCGCGCTCGCGGACCCGGGCCGCGAAGGCCTTCACGACCCGGTAGTTGACGTCGGCCTCGAGGAGGGCGAGGCGGACCTCCCGGAGGGCCGCGTCGACGTCCGCCTCCGTGACTCGGCCCCGGCCGGTGAGGTCGGCGATGGTGCGGCGGAGCCGCTCGGTCAGGCTGTCGAACATGCCCCTTCTCGGAGTGGCGGCCGCCCCGGCCGCCGCGTGTCGCGTCCGCCGGCCCCCAGACGGGTCGGCGGGGCGCCGGCAGTGTACCCCATCACCCGTGCTCGGCCTCGCCGGCGACCGCCGGTTCGCCGCCCCTCAGACCGTCGGTCGGCGGTCGGGGTCCGCCCCGAAGAGGGCCTCGACGAAGGCGTCGGGGTCGAAGTCGAGGAGGTCCTCGATCCCCTCTCCCACCCCGACGAAGCGGACCGGGATCCGGAGTCGGGCCTCGATGGCGAAGACGATCCCGCCCTTGGCCGTCGAGTCGAGCTTCGTCAGGACGACGCAGGTGACCCCCACCGCCTCGCCGAAGGCCGTCGCCTGGACGAGGCCGTTCTGGCCGGTCGTGGCATCGAGGACGAGGAGGACCTCCGGCCGAGCGCCGGGCAGGCGCCGCTCGACGACCCGCCGCACCTTGGCCAGCTCGTCCATGAGGCTGACCCGGGTATGGAGACGGCCGGCGGTATCGGCCACGACGACGTCCGCGCCGCGGTGGACGGCGGCGTCGAGGGCGTCGTAGACGACGGCCCCCGGATCGGAGCCCGGCCCGTGGGCGACGAGCTCGGCCCCGGCTCGCCGGGTCCACTCGGCCAGCTGGTCGATGGCCGCCGCCCGGAACGTGTCGGCCGCCGCGACGACGACCTTGGCGCCCCTCGTTCGGAGCCGGTGGGCGAGCTTGCCGATGGTCGTCGTCTTGCCGCTCCCGTTCACCCCGACGACGAGGACGATGGCCGGACCACCGGGGGCGGCCGGGCGGAGGAGGTCGAAGGGCTCCGTCCGCGGGACGAGGAGAGCGCGCAGCTCCCGCCGGACGGCCGCCTCGGCCGAACCGGCGTCGCCCGAGCGCCGGGCCCGCTCCACGACCTCGGCGGCGAGGCTCGGACCGACGTCGCCGAGGATGAGCGTCTCCTCGATCTCGTCCCAGACGACCGGGTCGGTAGCGGCTGCCCCGAAGAGGCTCCGAAGCCGGGCGACGAACCCGCCCCGGGTGCGGACGAGGCCGGCGGCGAGGGCATCGGACGCACCCGCGTCGCTGGCTGCCGAACCGGTCGGGACGGCGGCTGGCTGGTCGGCGGCCCCCGACTCGGGGCCAACCGGGGCGGTGGCGGACCCGGCCTCCTCGGCCGGACACGGTTGGCCGAGGGGCTCGTCCGCCGATCCTCGCCCGAAGGCCCGCCGGAGAAAGCCCATCAGCTCCGCCCGCCCCCAGCTGCGACCCGGCTCCGCGCGGCCAGATCGCGGGCCTCCTCGAGACGGAGGCTGATGACCCGGCTCACCGAGTCGTCGCCGACGGTCACGCCGTAGAGGGCGTCCGCCTCCTCGATGGTGCCCCGGTTGTGGGTGATGACGACGAACTGGATCCCGGCAGCCAATTCCCGGAGCGCCGCCCGGAAGCGGCCGATGTTCGCCTCGTCGAGGGCCGCGTCGACCTCGTCGAGGACGCAGAAGGGCACCGGCCGGACCTCGAGCATGGCGAAGAGGAGGGCGACGGCGGTCAGGGCCCGCTCGCCGCCCGACAGCATCGCCAGCGATTGGAGCTTCTTGCCCGGTGGCCGGGCGACGATGTCGATGCCGCTCCCGGCGAGATCACCCGGCTCGGTCAAGAGGAGGCGGGCCTGGCCGCCGCCGAAGAGCTGGCGGAAGCGACGCTCGAAGGCGGCACCGAGGGCGTCGAAGGTCGTCGTGAACTGGCGGGCGACGAGGTCGTTGAGCTCGTCGATGAGACGCCGCGTCCGAGCGATCGCGGCCCGGAGATCCGCCTCCTGGGCCTCCAGGCGCTCGAGCCGGGCCCGGACCTCGGCGTACTCCTCGGCCGCGAAGGGGTTCACCGCCCCGAGCTCGGCGACGCGGCGCCGGAGCTGGGCGATCCGGATCGGCGACGGCCCCTCGCCCGTCGGCGGCGGGGTCGTCGCCCAGGTCTCGGCGAGACGGGCGACGAGCGCCTCGAGCCGGCTCGACCCACCCTCGCCCGCCGCCCGGGACGCGTCGCCGCCGGGCTCCGGGCGGGCCCCCGGCGCCGTCGACAGACCGTCCTCGAGGCGGGCGACGAGGACCGCCTCGGCCGGCTCGCCGAGGGCCGCCAACTCGACGACGATCTGCTCCCGACAGGCATCGAGGGCGAGGCGCGCCTCCATCTCGGCCGACTCGGCGGCCCGATACCGGTCCTCGGCCGCCCGGAGGCGCTGGCGGTGGGCAGCGATCTCGTCCTCGGCCGCGGCCAGGGCCTCCCGCTCGGCGGCGAGGGCGGCTCGGGCCTCCTCCACGGCCGCGCGGGCGGCCCGCTCCGCCGCTTCCGCCTCGGCGAGGGTCGCCGACAGCTCGCCCGCGGCGACCCGGGTGTCGGCCTCGCGGGCGGCCAGCTCGGCTTCTGCACGGGCCAGGTCGGCGAGCCGGGCCAGGGCCAGCTCCCGGGTCGCCTCGGCCCGCGCCCGCCGGGCCTCGGCCGCCCGCCGCGCCTCCTCCTGTCGGGCGACGGCGGCGGCGAGCTCGGCCCGCCGCGCCTCGAGCTCCGCCAGGGCGGCCTCCCGGCGCCGGAATTCGGCCTCGAGCTCGGGCTCCGAGCCGACGTCCGCGGCGATCTCGGTCGCGGCGCTCGCCGAGGGCGCCACGGCCGGCTCGGCGAAGGCGGCAACGGCTGCTTCGGCGGACCGGAGGGCGGACGCCAACTGATCGAGGCTCGCCGTCTGCCAGCCGACCTCCTGCTCAAGCCGGGCGACCGCCCGCTCCAGCTCGCTCCGCCGGGCTTCAGCGGCCCGCTGGACCGTCTCGGCCTGGCGGAGCGCCGCCTCCGCCGATCGATGGGCTGCCCGGGCGGACTCGGCCTCGGCGGCGGCCCGACGGACGTCGGCGTCGAGCTGGGCCAACTCGGCGCCCAGCCGCTCTCCCTCGGCGGTCGCAGCACTGAGCAACGCCCGTCGCTCGAGACTCGGGTCCGGATCGCCGATCCGGAGGCGCGGCCCGTCGAGGCAAAGCCGACCGTCCCGGCTCACGGCGATCCAGCCCGTGGGAAGGAGCGGGCCGACCTCGAGGACGGCCTCGACCGTCGGGAGCCAGACGGCCTGGGCGAGGAGCCGACGGGCCAGGTCGCCCGCCTCGTCGTCGACGGCCTCGGCCAGAGGCCCGCCGCCCGCGGCCTCGACGGCCCGAACGAACCGAGCGACGCTCTCCGACGCCGTCCCGCTGCTGCCCGACGCCGCCCAATCGCGGACGAGGAAGGATCCCGTCGTCGACGTCAGCTCGGCGAGGCGGTCGGCCTCGACGACGACAGCGCCGAGCACCTCGCCGAGGGCGCTCGCCGCGGCGGCTCGGAGCTCCGGGCGGACGGCGAGCTCGTCGAGGACGCGCCGCATCGGGCCCTCGATCCCGGGGCCCGCCCGCGGTCCGGCCAGGAGCCCCTCGAGCTCGGCGGCCCGCGCCCTCGCGCCGGCCGCGGCGCCGGCGAGCTCTCGCCTCCGCGCCTCGAGCGTCGCCTGGGCTGCCTCGGCCGCGGCGGCGGCCCTCCGAGCCTCGGCTTCGGCCGCCCGAGCCGCCTCGACGGCGACGGCCGTCGCCTCGCGGCGGTCGATCGCGGCGGCGAGGTCAGCCCGCGTCTCGGCCAGCCGCTCTCGGAGCTGCTCGAGGACCCGCTCGGCCGCTCCGTAGCGGCTGCGGACGTCGTCCCGCCGCCGCCGGGCGGCCTCGGCTTCCGCCCGCCGGACGGCCGCCGCCCGTTCGAGCGCGGCCCGCCGCTCGTCCTCAGCGGCTCGGGTCCGTCGGAGGATGTCGAGCTCCGCCCGGGCGTCGGCGAGGGCCCGCTCCGTCGCGGCCAGGGCAGCGGCCGTGTCGAGGTCCGGTTCCGGCGACGGTTCGGCGAGGAGGGCCTCGGCCGCCTCGAGGTCTCTCGCCACCGCCGTCGCGGCCTCGGCGATTTGGCGCCGCTCGCGGGCGAAGGCCTCCGCCTCGGACGCCCGCCGTGCCTCCTGGAGCTGCAGCGCCGTCAGGGCGGCGCGGGCGGTCTCGTGCTCGGCGACCCGTTCGTCGACGGCGGCCGCGAGGGTCTCGACCGCAGCCCGCCGGGCGGCCGTTCGATCCTCGACGGCTCGCAGCTCGTCGCGCGCCCGTCGCAACGCGGCCTCGGCCTCGCCTCGGGCCTCGGCCGTCGCTCGGACCCGGCTCACCGCCTCCGCCCAGCGGCGGTGAGCGTCGAGGAGGAGGGCGTCGACGAGCTCCCGCACGACGCTCGCCTGCGCGGCGAGCTTGTCGGCCTGGGCGGCTAGCCGGCGGGCGTGGGGTCGCAGCTCGGCGACCAGGTCCGCCACACGTGCCAGGTTCGCCTCCGCCTCGGCGAGCTGCTCCTCGGCCCGCCGCCGGCGACGTTCGTGGCGGCGGACGCCGGCGACCTCCTCGAAGAGCGGCCGCCGCTCCTCGGGCCGGAGAGCGAGGGCCTGGTCCACCATGCCCTGCCCGATGAAGAGGAAGGCGTTGTCGGCGAGGTGGGCGGCGTCAAGGAGATCGACGAGGTCGCGCAGGCGGACCCGAGTCCGGTTCAGCAGGTAGTCGTTTTCTCCGGAGCGGTAGAGGCGTCGGCCGAGCTCGACGACGGTGTAGTCGACGGGCAGGAGTCGGTCGGCGTTGTCGAGGACGATGGTGACGTCGGCCATGCCGAGGGCGGCTCGGCGCTCGGAGCCGGCGAAGATCACGTCCTCGGCCTTCCGGATCCGGAGCGAGCGGCCCTGCTCGCCGAGGGCCCACCGCAGGGCGTCGGCGAGGTTGCTCTTGCCCGAGCCGTTCGGCCCGACGACGGCGCTGATCCCTGGCCCGAACTCGACGACCGTCGGCTCGGCGAAGGACTTGAAGCCGTGGAGCCGGAGGGCGATGAGGCGCGGGGCCGTCATGTGCCGAGGTCGAGGTCGCCCGCCGGCACGGCGTCGACCGCGGCCCGCTCGGCGAGCTCGGCGCCGCCGCGCCGGAGCGTTTCGAGGGCGGCCTCGGCGGCCACCGTCTCGGCATCCCGCCGGGAGCGGCCAGTGCCGACCCCGACGACCCGGCCGTCGACCTCGACGACGACCCGAAAGAGCTTCTCGTGATCGGGGCCCGTCGCCTCCACGACCCGGTAGACCGGCCGGGCACCGCTCCGGCGCTGGGTGTGCTCCTGGAGGCGGCTCTTCGGACTCTTCAGGACGCTGCCGGGCAGATCGACGGCAGCCAGATCGGGCTCGAGGAGGGAGAGGAGCCAGTCGCGGGTCGGGCCGAAGCCGAGGTCGAGATAGATGGCCCCGGCAAGCGCCTCGAAGGCGGAGGCGAGGAGCGAGGGGCGGCGGCGACCACCGCGCTGGGCCTCGCCCTCCCCGAGGCGGAGTTCCTCGCCCAGTCCGATGCGACCGGCGAGCCGGGCCAGCCCGCTGGTACTGACGATGGCCGCCCGGCGGGCCGAGAGGAGCCCTTCGTCGTCGGAGGGGTAGCGGGCGTAGACGGCTTCCGAGACGACGAGGTTGACGACGGCGTCGCCGAGGAACTCGAGTCGCTCGTTGTGGCCGGCGGCGGCGCCAGGATGCTCGTGGAGGTAGCTGGCGTGGACGAGGGCCTGCTCGAGCAGGTCGAGGTTCTCGACCGGCAGTCCCAGACGGGCGGCGAATGCAGCCGCCGAGGCCATCGGCCCGCCGCGCCGTCCTACGAGCGAACGTGCTCGTCGATGTAGTCGACGGCGTCCTGGACGGTCCGGATCTTCTCGGCGTCCTCGTCGGAGATCTCCGTCCCGAACTCCTCTTCGAGGCTCATGATGAGCTCGACGAGGTCGAGCGAATCGGCGTTGAGGTCGTCGACGAAGGAGGTCTCCGGCGTGACCTCGGACTCGTCGACGCCGAGCTGCTCGACGACGATCTTCTTCAGACGCTCGTACGTGGTCGACACCTGTCTCCCTCCTCCGTGGTGGGATGGCCGTTCATGGGCGATTGCTCGTCGGTTCGTCAGGACGCACCGCCGGCGAGCTCGGGTCGGCGACGACCTCGTCGGCGATCCGGCCCAGCACACCGTTCAGCAAGCGCCGCAGTGGGTCTCCGCTGAAGGTGCGGGCCAGCTCGACCCACTCGGCGATCGCCACCCGGGCCGGCGTCGTGCCGGAGTGTAGCACCTCGCCGACGGCGCCACGCAAGATAGCGCGGTCGATTGGCGCGAGGGTGACGACCGGGAACTGCGGGGCGAGGGCCTCGATCCGGGCGTCGATCTCGACCCGGTGCCGGTGGACGGCATCGACGATGGATCGGGCGAGGTGCACCGTCCGGGGATCGGCCTCTCCGGCCAGGAGCCGGTCGAGGACGGAGGCCACCGTCCGCTGTCCGAACTCCGCCTCGTAGAGGGCCGACAGAGCGAGCCGGCGCCCGCGGCGCAAGGCCCGGATCCGGTCGGCGGCCCGGCCCGGCGCGGCGGATCCGGACCCGCTCGCCGGGCCGCCGGCGGGGGCCGTCGCCGCCGCGTCGCCGGGGTCGGCCGCGTCGGGCTCGACGGCCGGGACGCCCCGCCGAGCCATCAGCCGACGACCCCGTCGACGACGACGGTGACCGCCGCGACCTGGAGGCCGAGGGCTCGCTCGATGGCGCCCCGCACGGCGCTCGCCACGGCTCGGCCGAGGGGGCCGAGGGGCTGGCCAGCTCGGGCCACGAGCACGAGCCGCACCTCCAGACCGGTGCCCGCGTCGACGAGGCGGATCGACGAGCGCCCGCCGATGAGCCGCCGGAGGGGCGGGCCGCCCCGGCCGAGCCGCACGACCCCCGGGACCTCGCGCGCGGCGAGCCGGGCCGTCGCGAGGACGACGCTCCGACTCACGTCGAGCCGCGCTCGGGGCGGGCCGAAGCCCGCATCCGTGGCGGCCCCGGTGCCGTCGTCGGGCGACGAGACCGCCGCCGGCCCGTCGCCGCCAAGCGGCTTCATGCCTCCACCGCCTCGGGACGCGCTCGTCCGCTCAGCTCCTCGAGGCGCTCGCGGATGAGGTCGGGGACCCGCTTGCGGGCCGTCTCCGCCCCGACCTCGACGGCGTAGCGGATCATCCGCCGCCGGGCCCGCCCGTGGGTGATGATGACCGTGCCCCGCACGCCGAGGAGCGGCGACCCGCCGACCCGCTCGTAGTCGAAGATGGCCCGGATCCGCTCCAGCCCCGGCCGGAGCAGCCAGTAGGCGAGTGGGCCCCGCGGCGGCCGGCGGAACTCGCGCCGGAGGAGGTCGAAGATGAAGCCCGACAACCCCTCGAAGAACTTGATCGTCACGTTGCCGATCACCGCGTCGCAGACGACGACGTCGGCCAGGTGCCGGACGAGGTCCTTGCCCTCGACGTTGCCGACGAAGTTGAGGCCGGATCGATCGAGGAGCTCCGTCGCCCCGACGATCCGGGCGTCGCCCTTGCCCTTTTCCTCGCCGATGGACAGGAGAGCGACCCGCGGGTTCGGAACACCAAGGACCCGCTCGGCGAAGATGGCGCCCATGTGGGCGTACTGGTGGAGGTTCTCGGCGGTCGAGTCGGGATTCGCACCGATGTCGAGGAAGACGAAGGGTCCCGTCTCGGTCACCATCTGGACGGCGAGGGCCGGTCGGTCGACCCCGGGCAGCCGGCCGAGGCGCAGGACCGCCGCTGCCATCCCGGCCCCGGTGTGGCCGGCGGTGACGACGGCGTCGGCTTCGCCTCGCCGGACGAGCTCGACGGCGACGAGGATCGAGGCGTCCTTCTTCTCGCGGAGGGCGAGGGCGGGGTGCTCGTCCATCCGAACGACCTCGCTCGCCGGCGCGACCCGAACGTTGGCCGGCAGGGGCCGCCCGGCGGCGGCCTCGAGCGCCTCCGGCCGCCCGACGAGGATGACCCGGTCGAGGGGCCGGCTCTCGGCGTAGGCGAGGGCGCCGGGCACGACCTCGCTCGGCCCGTGGTCGCCGCCCATGGCGTCGACCGCGATCCGGACGTCGGCTCGGTCGAACGGCTCGCCCATCGATCGCTCAGCCGCCCGCCTCGGGACGGTCGCCGGCCTCAGGCCGACGGCTGCTCGGGCTTCGTCCGCTGTCGGATCTCGACGGCGGGTCGGCCGCGGTAGTAGCCGCAGCTCGGACAGGCATGGTGGGGCAGGCGCGGCGCATGGCAGTGCGAGCACTCGACGAGCCGCGGCGGGCGGAGGGCGAGGTGGCTCCGCCGGTCGCCCTGGCGGGCGTGCGAGACCTTCCGCTTCGGGACACCCATGATCTACTCGTTCGCTCCTCGGACTGCAGAACGTCGCCCGTGACGGGCGTCGGGGACGATCGGCTTACCGGCGCCGGCGGGCCGGCGCGGCACGGTCAGGGGGAGTGTAGTCGCTCGGCGCCACGGCGTCGAACGGGTGCCAGCCCAGGAGCGGCGCCAGCCTCGGGTCGAGGGGCGCGTCGGCGTGCCGGTGGCCCTCGAGGGCGAGTGCCCCGCAGATCGGGCAGAGACCCGGGCAGTCGGGGCGGCACAAAGGCGCGATCGGCTCGGCGAGCGACACGGCGGCCCGGACGAGGCGGCCGAAGTCGAGCTCGTGGCCGCTCGTCAGGCGCTCGATATCGGGCTCGGCCCGTGCGTCGAGGGGGAGGCCGGTGAGGATGTCGATCGAGGGCAAGACCTCTTCGCTGATCTCCAGGTCGAGGGGAACCTCGATGGGCTCGAGGCAGCGGCTGCAGACCTCGCGGAGGCTCGTCCGGAGATGGGCATCGACGAAAACGCCCCGATTCGTCCGGGCGACCCGGAGGATGCCCTCGATGGGTTCGGCCAGCTCGAGGGGCTCGTCGAGGGGGATGACGATCCCGGTCAGCTCGAAGACCCGCCGGCTGCCGGGGCCCTCGGCGAGGAGCCCGGCCAGGGGGTAGAGGAGGACGTCGATCGGCCGCGCCCCCCGCCGGGCGCTCACGGCCGAACCGCCGCCGGGCGCTCCGGAGCCTCTCCGGGAGCGTCGGTCGTCGGTTCGGGACCATCGCCGCTGCCCTTCGCCCCCCGGGCGTCGAGGACGGCGATCCCCTTCCGGACGCTCTGGAGGGTCCGGACGAGCTCGCCCTCGAGGGCGACGAGGGTCGAGGCCGCGTACTCGTCGGCGCCGCGGCGGATCTCGGCCGCCTCGGCCTCGGCCCGGGCCACGATCCGGCGGCCCTCCTCTTCGGCGGCCTGAGTGAGGCCCCGCTCCTCGATGAGGAAGGCGGCCTGCTCCTGGGCCCGGGCCAGGATCGCCTCTGCCTCGCTCCGGGCCCGCTCGAGGATCCGCTCGCCTTCCTCCTTGATCCGCCGCGCCTGGCGGATCTCCTCCGGGACGGCGGCGCGGAGCTCGTCGACGAGGGCGAGGGCCGCCTCCTGATCGATGACGACGCTGTTCGTCAGCGGCAGCCGACGGCCGTTGGCGATGAGCGACTCGAGCCGTTCGACGAGGAAGATGATGTCGATCGGACGTCCCTCCAGCTGTGCGCGCCTGGCGACCCGGACTCGCCCGGACGGATTATCGCACGCCCGTCGACGGTTCTCGAGCGGCGCCCCGGAAGGCCCGGGCGAGGGCGTCGGCGGCAGCTGGCGGGACCATCTCGGCGACGTCGCCGCCGAAGCGGGCGATCTCCTTGACCAGGCTCGAGCTCACGTAGGCGTGCTCGAGGGCGGTCATGAAGAAGACGGTGTCGACCTCGGGAGCCAGGCGCCGGTTGTTGTGGGCGAGCTGGAGTTCGACCTCGAAGTCGCTGATCGCCCGCAGGCCCCGGACGATGAAGCGGGCACCGACGAGGCGGCAGAACTCGACGGTCAGACCGCCGAAGCTCCGGACCTCGATCCGCTTGGCGTCGAGGTCGGACGTCTCGGCGAGGGCGCGCCGGATGGCGGCGACCCGCTCCTCGACGCTCAGGACCGGGTCCTTGCGCGGGTTCTCCAGGACGGCCACGACGAGCCGGTCGAAGACACCGACGGCCCGCCGGACGATGTCGAGGTGACCGTTCGTGACCGGATCGAAGGACCCGGGATAGACGGCGACCTTCATCCTCCCTCCTCGCTCGCCGACCGGCCAGACGCCGGCGGCGCGTCGCACCGATAGAACCGCAGCCTGCTCTCGCCGACCCGCCGCTCGCGGTCCGATCGTAGCAGCCCGACGGCCCCCGGGAGCTCGGTCCGCCAGAAGGCCCGGACGACGACCCGACCGCCGGGGGCAACGATCCGGCCAGCCCCGAGCCGCTCGAGGGCGGCGAGGGCGAGGGCCGGCTCGGCGTACGGTGGGTCGACGATGACGAGGTCGAAGGGGCCGTCCGACGCCGCCTGGGTAGCAAGATAGGCGAGGACGTCCCGGCGCCGGACCTCGACGCCCGGGCCGCCGAGACCCGTGGCCCTCAGGTTGGCGGCGATGCTCGCACAGGCGGCCGCCGAGCCATCGACGAAGACGACCCGGCTGGCCCCGCGGCTGAGGGCCTCGATCCCGGCGGCCCCGCTCCCGGCGAAGAGGTCGAGGACCCGGGCGCCCTCGAGCTCGGGTGCGAGGATCCCGAAGAGGACCTCCTTGGCCCGGTCGCTGAGCGGCCGCGTCCCGCCCCCGGGGCCAGCGAGCCGGCGCCCGGCCGCCCGACCGGCGATGACCCGCCCGGCCGACCCAGTCCCGCGGGGGCGACCGCCCGTCTCAGGCCCCACTCGCCGGCTCGGCCTGGTGGACGTAGCGGAGCCAGCCGGTCTCCAGCTCCGCCCGCAGCCGTTCGTGCCCGGCCCGCAGCTCCCCCGCCTCGTCGAGGAGCGCTTCGGCGTAGTGGCGGGCCCGGATGGCGAGGGCCCGGTGGTCGGCCCGCCCGAGAGCGGCGATCCGGAGCCGGGGCAGCCCGCTCTGGGACAGCCCGAGGACGTCGCCCTCACCGCGGAGCTCGAAGTCGCGCTCGGCGAGGGCGAAGCCGTCGCTCGAGCGGACGAGCTCCACGAGCCGGGCCTGGGCCGCCGATGCGGGCTCCCGACGCCCGGCGACCAGATCGTCCCAAGCGGCCCGGCTTGGTGCCGCATCGGAGACGAGGACGCAGTAGGACTGGGCGGTCCCCCGCCCTACCCGTCCTCGGAGCTGGTGGAGCTGGGCGAGGCCGAAGCGGTCGGCCCCCTCGATGACGATGACCGACGCCTCCGGGACGTCGACGCCGACCTCGACGACGGTCGTGCCGACGAGGACGTCGAGTCGGCCGTCGCGGAACTCGGCCATCGTTGCGTCGCGCTCGGCGGCCGCCGTCCGGCCGTGGACGAGGCCGATCCGCAGCGGCGCCAGGATCGCCCGCAGCCGCTCCGCTTCCGCCTCGGCGGCCGCGGCCCAGGCCCGCACGGCCTCCGGGTCGTCGGGCTCGAGGAGACCGAGCCCGGCGACGCTCGGGTCGGCCGCCTCGTTCTCGCCGCCGAGGCCCAGGTCGGCCGTCGGCACATCGATGAAGGGGACGACGACGAAGGTCCGACGCCCGGCCGCCGCCTCGCTCCGGACGAAGTCCCAGACCCGCTCGAGCTCGTCGGGGTGGCGGATCGCCGTCTTGATCCGCCGACGGCCCGCCGGCGGCGTCCGGATCGTGGAGACGTCGAGGTCGGCGTAGAGGACCTGACCGAGGGTCCGCGGGATCGGCGTCGCCGTCATGAGGAGGACGTGGGGCGACCCCTCGGCCGCCTTGGCGTCGAGCCGGCCCCGCTGCTCGACCCCGAAGCGGTGCTGCTCGTCGATGACGACGAGGCCGAGGCGGGCGAAGACGACCGACTCCTCGAGGAGGGCATGGGTGCCGACCACGATCGACAGGCTGCCCGCTGCGAGCCGCTCGCGCACCTGCCCTCGTGCGCGGCTTGGCAGGGAACCGGTCAGCAGCCCGACCTCGAGACCGAGGCCGGCGAGGAGGCGGGCGATCGTCGCCGCATGCTGACGGGCAAGGAGGTCGGTGGGAGCGAGGAGGGCGGCCTGGCGTCCGGCCAGGGCGGCCAGGCCGAGGGCGACGGCGGCCACGGCCGTCTTGCCCGACCCCACGTCGCCCTGGAGGAGCCGGAGCATCGGGACCGGGCGGGCCAGATCCGCCCGGATGGCGTCGATGGCCGCCTCTTGGTCAGGGGTCAGCTCCACCGGACCTTCGATCCGAGCGGCGAGCCCGGCCACGACGGCGGCCCGGAGGCGCTCGAGGGCGGCGTCGGCGACGACCATCGGTCCGGCGGTCGCCCGGCCTCGCTGGCGACGCCGGCCGACCATCCCCAGCTGGAGGGCGAGGAGCTCGTCGAAGGCGAGCCGGGTGATGGCGGCGTCCCGGGCCTCGAAGCTCGTCGGGAAGTGGGCTTCTTCGAGGGCCCGACTGATCTCGAGGAGGTCTTCGGCTCGGCGGATGGCCGCGGCGAGGTACTCGGGGTACGACCGCCCGAAGCGATCGAGGGCCGCCCGGATGGCGACCCGGAGCCGGACCGCGGTGAGGCCGCTCGTGAGGCGGTAGACGGGCACGATCCGCCCGGCGTGGAGGAGCGTCGAGCCGTCGTCGCGCTGGAACTCGGGGTTGTCGATGAGCGGGCTGAACCCGCTTCGCTTTAGCCGCCCGCTCACGACGACCCAGTCGCCCACGGCGAGCCGCCGGTCGATGTAGCGGCGGCCGTACCAAACGGCGTCGGCCTCCCCGGTCTCGTCGACGAGCCGGGCCGTCGTCACCTGGACGCGGCGCCGCCAGGTCTGCTCGACCCGGAGCGAAGCGATCCGGGCGCGGCTGGCGACGAGGCTGCCCGGCTCGAGGTCCGCCAAGTTCGCCAACGGGAGGAGGGCGCGCAGGTCGAGGTAGCGGCGCGGGAGGTGGAAGAGGAGATCGCGCGCCCGCTCCAGCCCCAGGCGTGGCCCGAGGCGACCCAGGATCGCCGCCCCCGGGAGGCCCGACCGCCGCAGCGGGGCGTCGGGGTCCGAACCGACCGAGCCGACCGAGACCCGCCGCCACGGCCCGCCGGGCCGAACGGGACCGGCGGGCGCTGCGGCTCGGTCGCGCCCGTCGGCGAGATCTCCGCTCCGGCTACTCGACGGCAACGACGTACCGGTAGTGGGGCTGGCCACCGTGGACGACCTCGACCTCGACCCCCGGCCACAGCTCGCCGACGAGCCGGGCGACCCGCTCGGCCTCGTCGAGCTCGGCCCCGTCGCCGTAGTAGAGGGTGACGAGCTCGAAGCCCGGGTGGAGGGCGGCGACGGCCGCCCGAACGGCCCGATCGAGGTCGCGATCGGCGGCCAGGAGGCAGTCGTCCGGGCCGAGGACGATGAACTCGCCGCTGCGGACCCGACGCCCGTCGACCTTCGCGTCCCGGACGGCCTGCGTCACCGAGAAGCTCTGGATCGCCCGCGCCGCCTCCGTCATCGGCTCGACGTTGGCGACCGCGTCGGCGGCCGGATCGAGGGCCAGGAGGGCGGCCACGCCCTCGGCGGCGTTCCGGGTCGGGACGATCCGGACCGGTCGCTCGACGAGGCGGGCGACCTGTTCCGCGGCGAGGAGGACGTCGGGGTCGTTCGGCAGGACGATGACCTCGCGGGCCGGCACGGCGTCGATGGCAGCCTTCAGCTCGCCGGTGCTCGGGTTGCCGGTTCGGGCATCGACGATGGCGTCGACCCCGAAGGACTCGAAGACCGCCGCCAGCCCCGGCCCCGCCGCCACGGCGACGACGCCGAGGGGACGGGTCTCGGCATGGTCGGCGGTCGCCGGCGAGCCCGCGTCGCGGCCGCCGGCCGTCGCGCCGACGGCCGTTGTCGCGGGCGCGCTCCCCTCGTCGCCCGGCCTCGAGGCCTGGGCAGGGGCACCAGTGAACTCGGCGGCCCGGCGCTCCCGGACGGCCTCGGTCTGCTGGTCGAGGTTTTCGATGCTGATCCGCGATAGGGTCCCCAGAGAGAGCCCGTAGGCGAGGACGGCATCCGGTCGGTCGTTGTGAACGTGCACCTTTGCCGCCCGGGTGTCGCCGGCGACGAGGACGGACTCGCCGATGCTCTCGAGGTGGGCGCGCATGGCATCGAGATCGAGGGGACGACCCGACGGCGCCTGGACGAGGAACATCGTCTCGTAGCCGTAACCCTCGTCGGCGTGGGCGACGAGGGCCGAGGGGCGAGCCGCCGCCCGCCCACCGACCTCGATCTCGGGACGCGTCGTCTCGACGACGGCCTGGAGCAAGCCCTGGAGGAGGCGATAGAGGCCCTGGCCGCCGGAGTCGACGACGCCGGCCTCGCGGAGGACGGGCAGGAGGGTCGGGCTCCGGAGGACGGACGCGTGGGCCGCTTCCGTGGCGGCGAGGAGGACGGCTTCGATCTCGTTCGTCCGCTCGGCCGCCTCGACGGCGGCCGCGGCGGCGTCCCGGGCCACGGTCAGGATCGTCCCCTCGACGGGTCGCGTCACGGCGGCGTAGGCAGCCTCGGCGCCGGCCCGCATGGCGTGGGCGAGATCGAGGGCGTTGAAGCGCCGCTTGCCGGCGAGGGCGTCGGCGGCGCCCCGGATGATCTGGCTGGCGATGACCCCCGAGTTACCGCGGGCGCCCATGAGCGAGCCGAAGCTGAGGGCCGCGATGACCCGGCCGACGTCGCGGGCGTCGGCGTCGGCGGCCTCGTCCAGGGCCGCCCGAAGGGTGGCGAGCATGTTCGTCCCGGTATCCCCGTCCGGGACCGGGAAGACGTTGAGGGCGTTGATCTCGTCGACGTGGGCCTCGACGTTGGCGACGGCGGTTCGGAAGGCGGCCAGCAGCCCCGGCCCGTCGCAGCGGCGCCGCGTCATCGCGACTCGAGGCCGCCCGCCGGACGACCGGCGTCGTCCTCGGGCCGGGCGGTCGGACGGGCCGCCGGCCGCGCCCCCCGAGCCGGCCTCCGCCCGCCGTCGACCCGGAGGGCTCGGACGTGGATCGTCAGCCGATCGAGGTCCCGGCCGACGGCCCGCCGGACCGCGTAGCGGACCGCCGACTCGACCTGGCGCCCGACCTCGGCGACCGGGAGCCCGGCCGCCACCTCGAGGTCGAGGTCGACCTCGAGCCGAGGCAGTCGGGAGAGACGGATCCCGGCCTCGGCCAGACCGAGGCGAGCCAGGATCGCCGAGCGAACCCCGGTCGTCGCCAAGCCGGTCACGCCGTACGAGCCGAGGACGGCCGAGCGGATGACGTCGATGATGGCCTGCCGAGTGGCGAGCACCCGGTCGGGCGGGTCCGACACCGTACCTCCAAGTCCACGAGCCGGTCGCCGGGCGGTGTCGCGGGCACGTCGGAGCCCCGCCGCTGCCCGGCGCGGCGCGTTTGGTATCATACGCGCCCGCGTGGCAGCTCCCGACGCCGCCACGGCGGCCGGATCCCGGCCGCTCCACCCTGCCACCGACGAAAGGACACCATGGCCCGGACTTGCGCCATCTGCGGCAAGGTTGCGATGGGCGGCTTCAATCCACAGTCGTCCGGGAACAACCGGGTCCGCGTCCACCGCCGCTACGAACCGAACCTCCAGTCGCGACTCGTCGTCATCGACGGCCGCAGCCGTCGCGCCCTCGTCTGCACCCGCTGCAGTCGGACCCTCACCAAGGCCGCCCGGACCGGGGACTGACCGTCGCGCGGGAAGACCCTCAGCGCTCGGTGTCGAGCCAGATCGTGAACGGCCCGTCGTTCACGAGCTCGACCTCCATCGCCGCCCCGAAGCGGCCCCGCTCCACCGCCACGCCGACCGCCGCCAGGCCATCGCAGAAGGTCGCCCAGAGCGGCTCGGCGACCTCCGGAGGCGCCGCCGCGGTGAAACCGGGACGGCGACCCCGACTCGTGTCGGCGTAGAGGGTGAACTGGCTGACGACGAGGGCACGCCCACCGACGTCGAGGAGCGAGCGGTTCGTGCGGCCGGCGTCGTCCTCGAAGATCCGGAGCTCGGCGATCCGCCGGGCCAGCGCCGTCGCCGTCGCCGCGTCGTCGGCGCGGCCGACGCCGAGGAAGACGACGAGCCCGGGGCCGATGGCCGCGATCCGATCGCCGGCGACCCGAACCTCGGCTCGGCTGACCCGCTGGAGGAGGGCTCGCATCGATCACGACCCCTCGGCCCCGACGACGGCCGCCCGGCCGCCGGCGGACGCCCGCGCCGGGATGCCGGCCGCCCGACCCGCCTCGGCGAGGCCCTTGATCCGGGCGATCTCCTCGGCCATGACCCGGCCGCGGGCGAAGAGGGCCGAGCCGACGACGAGGACGTCGGCCCCGAGCCGGCCGACGAGCTCGGCCGTGTCGCGGTTCACGCCGCCGTCGACGTGGACCGCCGGATCGGCCGAGTCGGGGGCGAGGTAGTCGGCCGCCCGCGGGAGCTTCTGGCGAGCGACGTCCCGCATGAGCTGCTGGCCCCCGAAGCCCGGCTCGACGGTCATGACCATGACGACGTCGAGGAGCGGCCGGTAGGGGTCGAGGACCTCGAGGGCGGTCCGCGGCTTCACGGCCAGGCCGGCGAGTCGGCCGGCACCGCGAATCCGCTCGAGGACCGGCCCGACGGGCTCGTCGACCTCGACGTGGATGGTGATCGAGTCGCAGCCCGCCGCGATGAACTCCTCGACGAAGCGGGACGGGTTGGCGATCATGAGGTGGGCGTCGAAGGGAAGGTCGGTCACGGCCCGCAGGGCACGGACCGTCCGCGGCCCGAAGGTCAGATTGGGGACGAAGTGGCCGTCCATGACGTCGAGGTGGATCCGATCCGCACCCGCCCGGACGCAGCGTCGCACCGACTGGGCGAGGTTCGCCAGGTTCGAGTCGAGGATCGAGGCCGCCAGCCGGATCGGCGGCCGCTCGCCGAGCCCCACCTCCCCTACCCTCGCCCGGCCGCGGCGAGGTGGACCTCGAGATCCGACCGCGATGACGAGGCGGCCGCCCGGAGCGCCGCCGCCGAGGCCCGAACGAGCCGCTCCCGCCGGCGCCGCACGGCGGCCGGTGGCGGTGCCCCGGCCCGCTCCGCGGCGAGCTGGCCGCAGGCCGCCCCGATCTCGACTCCCCGGTTGGCCCGGATCGTGACCGGCAGCCCGGCCCGGCGGAGGATGGCGGCGAAGGCGGCGACGGCCTCGGGCGGACTCGCCGTCCAGGGCGTGTGGGCGACGGGGTTCATCGGGATGAGGTTGACGTGGGCGAGCTCGGGGGCGAGGAGGTCGGCGAGGGCGGCCGCGTCGGCCGGCGTGTCGTTCACCCCGGCGATGAGGGTGACCTCGTAGCTCACCCGCCGACCCGTGGCTCGGGCGTGATCGCGGGCCGCGGCCACGACCTCGGCGACGGGCCAGCGGCGGTTCAGCGGGACGAGGACATCGCGGAGCGGGTCGCGGGCGGCGTGAAGGGAGATGGCGAGGGTGAACTGGACCCCGAGCTCGGTCAGGCGGCGGATTCCCGGCACGACGCCGCTCGTCGAGACCGTGATCCGACGGGCACCGAGACCGAACCGCCGGGGGTCGTTGAGCGCCTCGACGGCGCCGAGCACGGCGTCGAGGTTGAGGAGGGGCTCGCCCATGCCCATGAAGACGACGTTCGTGATCCGCCGGCCGACGGCGGCGAGGCGGCGGGCCGCGTGACGAACCTGGTCGAGGATCTCGGCGGCCTCGAGATCCCGAGTGAAGCCGAGCTCGCCGGTGGCGCAGAAGGGGCAGCCGACGGCACAGCCGGCCTGACTCGAGATGCAGACGGTATGTCGCTCCCGCCGACCTGGGCGGGCGGGATAGTGCATGACGACCGACTCGACGACGGCCCCGTCGGAGAGCCGATGGAGGACTTTCTCGGTCCGGCCGGCGTCGGCGATCCGGACCTCGTCGGCGACGATGGTGTCGAGGCGAACGGCCGCGTCGAGTGCCGCCCGGAGTCCCTTCGGCAGGGTCGTCAGCTCGTCGGCGGTCACGGCGAACTCCCGCCAGACGGCATCGAGGATCTGGCGGGTCCGGTAGCGGGGCTCGCCGCGCGCCGCGAGCCAGGCGTCGATGGCCTCGGGGGTCAGACCGGCGATCCCCGGCCGCGGATCGAGGCGGAGGCCGCCCCGCGGGCGCGACGGATCGAAGCCGGGCGGCAGCCGGGCCGGGCCCGGCGCGGGCGCGGGCGGATCGACGGCTTCGAGGCTCGGGTCGGGCTCCATCGTCCTCATCGTAGCGACCCCTCCGAGCTGCCGTCGGCCGGTGGCCTCCCATCCGAGGACCCGTCTCGGACGGCCGGCTCCGGGCGGCTCGCCGGGACCGTCGTTCCGACGAGCCTCGGACGGCCGCGCCGATACTCGGCGCCGCTCATGACCCGTCCACCGGCCGGCTGGACCCGCTCGAGCCGGAGCCGACCGGCCCGGGTCGCGAGGGCGAGACCGTCGCCGCTGGCGACGAGCCGGCCGGGCTCGTCGTCGGGCTCCGACGGCTCGACCCGGGCGGCGTGGACGATGAGCCGGCTCGTCGCCGTCTCCAGGAAGGCGCCCGGCCAGGGCTGGAAGGCCCGGACCTGCCGCTCGAGCTCGGCGGCCGGGCGGAAGGGGTCGAGGCGGCCGTCGTCGCGCCGGAGCGGTCGCGTCAGCGTCGCCCCGGCCGACGGCTGGGGCACGGCCGCCATCTCGCCACGGAGCCAGGCGGCCAGGACGTCATCGAGGAGGTCGGCGGCGACGAGGGCGAGGCGCGCTTCCAGGGTCGCCGCCGTGTCGTCGGGGGCGATCGGCACGACCCGACGGGCGACGATGGGTCCGCTGTCGAGGCCGGCGTCCATCCGAAAGAGGGTGACCCCCGTCTCGCGGTCGCCGGCGAGGATCGCCGCCGCCACCGGCGCCGCCCCGCGGTGGCGAGGGAGGAGCGAGGGGTGGAGGTTGAGGGCACCGAAAGGGAGCTCGAGGAGCGGCGGCGGGACGATCTGACCGTAGTCGGCGAGGACGGCCAGCTCGGGCCCGAGGGCGAGGATCGCCGCGATGGCGTCGGGGGATCGGAGCCGAGCCGGCGCCAAGACGGCGAACCCGTGGGCCGCCGCCCAGGCCCCGATCGGGGTCGGGGTCGGGCGTCGGTGGCGGCCGGCTGGTCGCGGCGGAGCGGTGACGACGGCGACGAGCTCGACGTCGCGGCGGGCGGCCAGCCGCTCGAGGGACGGCAGGCCGAAGGGCCCGCTGCCGAGGAAGACGGCCCGGACCCGTCGCTCCGGCCCGGCCGCCGTTCGGCCGCTGCGGGGCTGGTTCGCCGCCTCCGTCAGGCGAGGGCTCCCGTCGCCCCTCGGATCGACTCGTCCTCCTCGGCCGTTCCGACCGGGATGAGCTCGTCGAGGGAGTCGAGGTAGTCGATGTAGAGCTTGCCCTCCAGGTGGTCGAGCTCGTGCTGGAGGGCGCGCCCGAGGAGGCCCGAACCGGCGACCTTGATCTTGCGGCCGAAGCGGTTCTGGGCCACGACCCAGACCCGTTCCTTGCGGGTCACGTAGGCGACGTAGCCAGGGATGGAGAGGCAGCCCTCGAGATCGCGGTCCTCGCCGACGGCCCGGACGATCCGCGGGTTGACGAGCTCGTGGAGCCGGCCGTCGACCTCGATGACGCAGGCCTGGAGCGGCTCGCCGATCTGGGGCGCGGCGAGGCCGACCCCGGGCGCGTGGCGCATCGTATCGGTCAGGTCGTCGAGGAGTTCGTGGAGGTAGGCGTTGAAGCTGTCGACGGGTTGACCCTTGAGCCGCAGCCGCGGGTCTCCGAGGAGGACGATGGGTCGGACGCTCATGGGCCGAGTATACGGGAGCCGATTAGGCGGACCGCTCGCCGCCCTCGCCCGACTCGCTCGTGGCGCCGCCCTCGGACCCGCCGGCCGTCGCGGCGCCGCCGCTCGGCGTCTCGCGCTCGCCGCGGAGCTCCTCGGCCAGGTGCCGCGACCGCTCGGCCACCTTCGCCCCGGCCACCTCGGTCAACTCGGCCGCCCGGTGGGCGATCGGCCCGGCCTTCTCGGCGGCCAGGGCGGCCAGCTCGGCAGCTTTGGCGCCGACCTGACGGATGACCGGCGCCGCTTGGGTCGCCAGGGATTCGATCATCTGCTCGAGCTGGGCGAGCCACTCCTTCGCCCGCGCCCGGCTCGTTTCGTCGTCGCCCTCTGGCCCGCTCCCGGCCGCCGTGTCGGCGCCGGTGAAGGCGTACTCTTCCGTCGGACCCTCGGTCGTCTGGGTCGGGTGCTCGTGTTCCTGCGTCGTCTCGTTCATGGCAGCCTCCATTCGCGCTGGCGATGGTCGGTGCCCACGGACCGATCCCCGCGGACCTGGAGCATCGCTTCGGCCTATTCTCTCCCATCGCCGCGCGGCCGGCATCTGCCACCTGTCCCGAAGCGAGCCCATGGCCCGGCCGGTCCAGCAGCGACGGCCGGTCGTCAGAGCGTGCTCTCGGGATCGACGTCGACCGACCAGGGCGGACCCAGGGGCTGCCCGAGGGCGGCGACCGGGTCGTCGCCCCGGAGGACGAGGACGAACCGCCAGCGCCCGTTCCGCCGGGCAACGAAGGCCGGCGCCGGCCCGCTGACCGTCAGGCGCCCGCCGCTGTCGGCCGCCCGGTTCCGAAGCTCGGCCGCCAGGCGTTCGGCCTCGGCGCGGGCCGCCTCTCGATCGGGGAGGGCGACGACGAGCTTGACGAGCCGGCCGAAGGGCGGCGATCGGAACCGCTCGCGGAGCGCGAGCTCGGCGTCGTAGAACGACGCGGAGCGCTGCTCGGCGACGGCGACGATGGCCGGGTGCTCGGGCTGGTAGGTCTGGATGATCGCCCGACCCGGGCGCTCGCCCCGACCGGCCCGACCGATCGCCTGGACGAGGAGCTGGTACGTCCGCTCCGCCGCCCGTTCGTCGGGCAGGTGGAGGGCGACGTCGGCCGAGACGATCCCGACGAGGGTGACCTCCGGGACGTCGATCCCCTTGGCGACGAGGCTCGTCCCGACGAGGACGTCGAGGGCTCCGGCGGCGAAGGCGTCGAGGACGGCGGCGGCGGCGCTTCGCCGCTCCGCGACGTCCCGGTCGAGCCGGCCGACCCGGAGGGTGGGGAACCGGCTCCGGACCTCCCGCTCGACCCGTTCCGTCCCGCCTCCGAGGTAGCGGATCCGCGGGGAGCCGCAGGCCGGGCAGCGATCGACCGTCGGTCGGGCGAGCCCGCAGATGTGGCAGCGGAGGAGGGTCCCCGGCTGGTGGTAGACGAGGGGGCGGCTGCACTCCGGACAGACGAGGACCTCGCCGCAGTCCCGGCAGAGGACGACGGAGGCGGTCCCGCGCCGATTGATGACGAGGATCGCCCGTTCGCCGGCCCGGGTGTCGAGACCGGCCAGCGCGGCGGCCAGTTGCCGACTCAGCATCGCCCGGTTTCCCGCCGCCAGCTCGGCCCGCAGGTCGACAACCTCGACGGTCGGCAGCGCCCCCGCCGGCCGCTCGGGTAGGACGAAGCGACGGTACCGCCCGGCCCGAGCGTGGCCGACCGAGTCGACGGCCGGCGTCGCGCTGCCGAGGACGCAGGCCGCCCCGGCCAACCGGGCGAGCTCGATGGCGACGTCCCGGGCCTGGAGTCGCGGCGTGCGGTCGCTCTTGTAGGCTGGATCGTGCTCCTCGTCGACGACGACGAGGCCGACGTCGGCGAGCGGCGCGCCGACGGCGATCCGGGTCCCGACGACGACCTCGGCTCCGCCGGCCCGGATCCGCCGCCACTCGTCGGCCCGCTCGCCCTCGCTGAGGCCGGAGTGGAGGAGAGCGACCGACGCCGTCAGATCGGTCCGGAGCCGATCGACGAGGGGCAGGGCGAGGGGGATCTCCGGAACGAGGACGAGGGCCGGCCGCCCGGCCGCGAGCGCGCGGGCGATGGCCGCCGCGTAGATGGCCGTCTTGCCCGCCCCGGTGACCCCGTCGAGGAGGATCGGGGTCGGGTCGCGTTCGGCCATCGCCCGGTCGATGGCCGCGACGGCGGCTGCCTGGGCGGCCGTCAGGGGTGCCGCCGCCGGCCGCGACCCCCGCTTCGAGGCCGGCCGTCCGGCCAGCGGCCGGCGCTCGACGACCCGGGTCTCCAACTCGACGAGGCCCCGCCGAACGAGCCCGGCGAGGGCTCCCGCGCCGTGCCGGTCGGCCAGTTCGGCGGCCGGGCGGCCGTCGGGACCGGCCCCGGCGAGGTCGACGAGGAGGGCCCGCTGGCGGGGGCCGAGCGGTCGTCCCGACCCGACCCCGGCCGGCGATGGGCCGCCACCGTCGGGACCCGGCGCCGCCGGCTCGGCGAGCGCCGCCGCAGCGAGCCGTCCCGCCTCCGTCAGCCGAGCCCAGCGGACGAGACGCGGTCCCGCCGTCGCCCCGACGAGCCCCCAGTGGAGGGCGACGGAGCCGGCCTGCTCCAGGCGCCGGAGCCGCCGGACCGGATCGACCCGACCGCCCGCCGACGGAAGGGTCCGGACCGGGCGTGGTCCGGCGGCCAGGGCAGCGAGGAGCACCCGCTCGGCCTCCCCGACGCCGGCGGCTCCGGTCCGCGCCGCTCCGTCGGCTCCGTCGGCCCGCCGGGCCCCTCCGGCTACCCCGGGCCGCGGCGCCCCCTCGGCCGCACCCGCCGCTAGCGCTCCGGCCCCCTCGACTCCGCCGACCCCTGCGGATCCCGCGGCCGACGCCTCGAGGGCACGGCGCCCGGCCGGGGTCAGCTCGGCGACGAGCTCGAGCCGGTCGAGGAGCCCGGGCGGCAGGAGGGCCCGGATGACCGTTGCCAGGGGGGCGAGATAGTGCCGGCTCACCCAGCCGGCCAGCTCGAGGGTGAGTGGCGGCAGGAGGGGCCCGTCCGAACGGACCCGACGCCGAACCGGCTTGGTCGCCCGGTCCGTGCTCGTCGTCCGATCGACGACGACCCCGACGACCTGGCGCCGGCCGACCTCGACGACGACGGCCTCGCCGGGAGCCAGGTCGCCGAGCGCCTCGGGGACGTGGTAGGTGAGCGGTTCGAGACCGGCCGGGCCGGGCAGGTCGACGGCGACCCGAACGTAGCCGGCGACCTCCCCCCTCGACGCCGACGCAGACCCCGCTCCCGACGCGTCATCGACGCCCCCGCCCCCGCCGGGCGAGCCGGCGCCCTCGAGGGCCGACGCCGCACCCGTGCCGTCGAGCTCGGCATCCCGATCGGCCACTGGCGCGGCCCTCAGACGCGGATCCGGCGGGTCGGGTGCTTGCGCTTCTCGACGGTCACGATGGCATCGATGACCGCCGCCGTCCGATCCACCTGGCCCGTCTCGTTCACGACGACGTAGTCGTAGTCGTCTTTTCGGGCGAGCTCGATGGCCGCGTTCCGCTGGCGGAGCTCCAGCTCGTCGGCGCTCTCCGTCGCTCGGCTCCGGAGCCGCTGGAAGAGCTCCTCGAGGGACGGTGGCACGACGAAGATGAGGAGGGCGTCGGGGACCCGCTCCTTCACGACCTGGGCGCCCTGGACGTCGATCTTGAGGATGACGTCGCGCCCGGCGGCGAGGGCCTGGGCGACCTCGGCCCGCGGCGTCCCGTACCAGTTGCCGTGGACCTCGTTGGCCTCGAGCAACCCGTCGGCCGCCCGGAGGGCGGCGAACTCGTCCGGGCTCAGGAAGTGGTAGCTCCGGCCGGGTGTCTCGCCCGGCCGAGGCGCCCGTGTCGTGCAGGTCACGACGTAGTGGTAGTCGGGCCGGCGATGCCGCTCCCGGAGGGCGGCGATGATCGTGTCCTTGCCGACCCCAGATGGTCCCGAGATGATGACGAGGAGGGCGCCGGGCGCACCCTCGACGGCGCCCGGCGGACTGGCTGCCAGGAGCCCGGGCGGCGCCGAAGCCGCCGGCGGGGCGCCGCCCGACGCCGACGACGGCGCCGACGGGGCCGCCGCAGCCGCCGACGGAGCGGCCTCGGCGCGGCCGTCGGGCACGGCGACCCTCTTCGACCCGAGCTCAGCCACCCCTCCCCTCCCCCACGCCGACGAGGGTGTCGGCCGCACGGCGACAGCCCTCCAGGACCGCCTCCAACTCGGGCGGCAGCTCGGCCGTCAGTCGGAGGAGCCGGCCCGACGAGGGGCTCGTGAACTCGAGCCGCCAGGCATGGAGGAAGAGCCGCCCCAGCCCCGGCGGACCGGTTCGGGCGACCCCGGTCCCGTAGACCTGGTCGCCGGCGACCGGGTGGCCGATGGCGGCCAGGTGGACTCGGATCTGGTGGGTCCGCCCGGTGACGAGATCGACCTCGAGGAGCGTCCAACCGGGGAACCGCTCCCGGACCCGGTAGCCGGTCACCGCCGGCCGCCCGTCGGGGACGACCGCGACCCGTCGCCGGTCCCGCGGATCGCGACCGAGGGGCGCCTCGATCCGGCCGACGGCCGCGGCCACCTCCCCGGCGACGAGGGCGAGGTACGTCTTCTTCACCCGGCGGGCCTTGAGCTGGGCCATGAGGCTCTGCTGGGCCGCGTCGTGCTTGGCGACCATGAGGAGGCCCGAGGTGTCCCGGTCGAGCCGGTGGACGAGACCGGGCCGCCCGACGCCGGCGATCCCCCCGTAGCGGTCGCCCCGGGCGAGGAGGGCGTTGACGAGCGTCCCGGCCGGGTGGCCGGGTGCCGGGTGGACGACGAGCCCGGCCGGCTTGTCGACGACGAGGAGGTCGTCGTCCTCGTAGACGACCCGGAGCGGGATGGTGGGATCGGGCTCGAGGTGCTCCGGAGGCCGGACGGGCGGGACGTCGAGCTCGACGATCGTGCCGGGCCGGAGGACGTCGCGAGCTCGGAGCCGGCGACCCTCGGCCGTGAGGCGGCCCTCGGCGATGAGCCGCTGGACGTAGCTTCGCGAGAGCCCCGTGGCGTCGGCAACGAAGCGATCGGCCCGCCGCGGCTCCCCTCCCTCGGGGACGACGAGGACGCGTCGGCCCGGCGCCGGCTCACGCACGACGGTCCCGGCCGAGCTCCGGCCAGACGGCGATGGCGATCAGGCCGAGGAGGGCGAAGCTGATCGCCGCATCGGCGACGTTGAAGGTGTACCAGCGGAGATCGCCGATCCCGGCATCGACGAAGTCGACGACGTAGCCGAGCCGGAGCCGGTCGATCAGGTTGCCGACGGCGCCGCCGAGCAAGAGTCCGAGGGTGACGCTGAGGAAGGGGCTCGGCATCGCCCGAGCATGGTAGACGACGATGAGGCCGATGACGGCGAGGGAGACGAGGGCGAGGACCTCGGCCTGACCGCCGAAGAGGCCGAAGAGGCCGCCGGTATTCCGGCCGTGGACGAGGCGGAGCCAATCGCCGGCGACGGACACCGACTCGCCGGGCGCGAGCCGAGCGACGAGCCAGCTCTTCGTCGTCTGATCGACGGCGACGACGAGGGCGGCCAGGCCGAGGAAGAGCCACCAGCGCCGCCCGGCCCGTGCCGCCACCGCCGACGCCTCAGTCATCCGCGCGCCGGAGAGCGACGGTGATGGCGCCCGAGCTGAGCTCCACCTGCTGCTGGGGGAGCCCGACCGGCGGCCGGTCGCCGGCCCAGCGGACGGCGAGGGTCTCCTCGGCGACGGCGGTAAGGTGCGGCCCCAGGCCATCCGGGAGGGGGTGGATCCAGAGCTCGATCGGGTCGTCGAACTCGAGTTCGGCCGTCCGCCGGAGGTCGAAGATCGCCCGCGCCAACTCCCGGGCGTCGCCTTCGACGAGGAGCTCGGGCGTCAGCTCGGTATCGATGGCGACGACGATCCCGTCGGCGTGGGCGACCGCCCGGCCCGGCCGGGGCGCGGCAACGACCTCGACCTCGTCGGGGGCGAGGACGACGTCGCCGACCCGGACCCGGCCGTCGGGCTCGATCTCGAAATGGCCGGCCTTGATCGCCGCCACGACCTCCGGCACCCGAGGCCCGAGCCTCGGCCCGATCTTCGGCAGGATCGGCCGGACCCGTCGCTCGACGAGCTCGTGCTCGTCGGCGATCCGCTCGACGGCCTTGACGTTCACCTCGTCGCGGACGAGCTCGAGGAGCTCGTCGAGGTGGGGGACCTCGCGATCGGGCAGGGCGACCCAGAGGCGGGCGAGCGGCTGGCGGACGCGGATCCCGGCCGTCCCGCGGAGGGTTCGGGCCAGCTCGACGATCCTCCGGGCGACGCCCATCGCCGCCTCGAGCGCCTCGTCCCGGTACCCGGCGACCTCGGCCGTCGGCCAGCGGGTGAGGTGGACGCTGTCGGGGCGCGCCGGATCGACGGCGACGACGAGATTCTGGTACATCGCCTCGGCCAGAAACGGCAGCATCGGCGCCACGACCCGGGCTCCGACGACGAGGGCGTCGTGGAGGGTCGCGAAGGCGCTCGCCTGGGCCGTCGGGTCGGCGCGGCGGCGCATCCGGTCGCGGCTCAGGCGGAGGTACCAGGTGGAGAGGTCGTCGATGTACTCGGCGACGGCCGCCGCCGCGCGCATGGCGTCGTAGTCGCGGAGGCGGTCCTCGACGGTCGCCGCGAGCCAGCCCGCCCGCGACAGGATCCAGCGGTCGAGGAGCGACCGTTCGCCGACCGAAGGCGCCGGGCTCGCCGGGGTCCAGCCGGCGAGACGGGCGTAGGTGACGAAGAAGGCGTACGTGTTCCAGAGGACGAGGAGCTCCCGCCGCGCCTCGTCGGCGGCATGCCAGCCGAAGAGGATGTTCTCCTCCGGCCGCTGCTTGACGAAGAGCCAGCGCATGACGTCGACGCCCATCCGTTCGGCCGCCTCGTCGAACTCGATGGCGTTGCCCCAGCTCTTGTGCATCGGTCGGCCGTCCTCGCCGAGGAGGGTGGCGTAGCCGAAGATGGTCTTGAAGGGCGGCTCGCGGCGCAGGACGGTCCCCATCGCCAAGAGGGCGTAGAACCAGTTCCGGAACTGGCCCGGGAAGCTCTCGGTGATGAAATCGGCCGGGTACCAGCGGCGCCAATACTCGGGGTCGATCCGGTAGTGGAGGGTCGAGAAGGGGACGATCCCGGCGTCGAGCCACGGATTGCCGACGTCGGGGATGCGGCCCACCGGTTGGCCGCAGCCGCGACAGGCGATCTTCACGGCGTCGACCCACGGCCGGTGGGGCGTGTGGCCCTCGAAGCGCTCCCAGCCCTCGACGGCCCGGGCCCGGAGCTCGTCGCGGCCGCCGATGACCTCGAAGGTCCCGCAGTTGGCGCAGTCGTAGATCGGCAGGGCGAGGCCCCAGTAGCGCTTCTTGCTGATCATCCAGTCCTGCATGTTCCGGAGCCAGTCGAGCTCGCGCTCGTAGCCGAAGCCCGGGATCCAGCGGATCTGGTCGACGACCTCCATGATCTGGTAGCGGAGCGACGCCTCGACCTGCTCCCGGGTCAGCGTCTCCCGCGGCTGGTCGTAGACGGGGCCCATGCTGATGTACCACTCGTCGACGAGCCGGAAGACGAGCGGCGTCCCGCAGCGCCAGCAGTGCGGGTAGCGATGCCGATAGACCTCGAGGCGGTAGAAGCGGCCGGTTGCCCGGAGCCGCTCGATGATCGGCTCGGTCACCTCGCGGACGTCCCGGCCGCTCAACGACCCGTAGCCGTCGACGAAGACGCCGAACTCGTCGAGGGGAGCGAGCATCGGCAGCCCGAGCGCCTTGCCGAGGGTGTAGTCCTCGGTGCCGCAGCCCGGGGCGACGTGGACGATCCCGGTCCCTTCGTCCTCGCCGACCTCGTCCCAGGCGACGACCCGGTGCTCGTAGCGGCCGCCGGGTGCCGCCGCGAAGGTGGCCTCCACGGCCGGTAGGTCGTCGAAGGGCCCGGCGTACCGCCAGCCCACCAGCTCGGCCCCCCGTCGCTCCTCGAGGATCTCGTAGTCGCCGACGAGGGCCCGCTCGAGGGTGCCCCGAGCGAGCCAGAGGCGCCGCTCGCCCTCGCGGACGAGGACGTACGGGAGGTCTGGGTGGACGGCCGCGGCGACGTTGGCGGTGAGCGTCCAGGGCGTCGTCGTCCAGACCAGGAGCGCCTCCCCCGGCCGGTCGAGGAGCGGGAAGCGGACCGTGAGCCCGGGGTCGTCCCGATCCTGGTAGCCCTCGTTCATCTCCATCTGGCTGATCCCGGTCCCGCAGCGCGGGCACCAGGGCATCGTGTCGTGGCCCTTGTAGAGCCAGCCCTTCTGATGGCAGCTCTTGAGAAACCACCAGATGAGATCGTTGTTCTCGTTGCTGAAGGTGAAGTAGCTCCCGCCGAGCTCCGGCATCCCGAGGCGACCGACGATCATCTCGACGGTGTCGGTGACCGGGCCGTGGGGGCCCTCGACGGTGATCACCCGGGCCGGATCCTCGGCCAAAAGGTCGCGCAGGCGACGGAGCTCGTCGGGGTCGTTCCAGTCCATCCAGTAGCCGAGCCGGATGCTCTGCCCGGTCTGGCGGGCGGCGTAGGTGAGCACCCGCTGCTTGCAGAGGGAGACGAACTCGGCGATCCCGAAGGCCTCGATGTCACGCTTCGAGGTGAAGCCGAGCTCGCGCTCCACGTTCACCTCGACCCACAGACCCTGGCAGTCGAAGCCGTTCTGCCAGCGCTGGGCGTGACCGAGCATGGCCCGGAAGCGCTGGAAGAGGTCCTTGTAGGTCCGCCCCCAGGCATGATGGACGCCCATCGGGTTGTTGGCCGTGATCGGCCCGTCGAGGAAGCTCCAGCGCGGGCCGTCGGCGTTCTGGGCCCGGAGGCGCTCGAAGGTCTTGCGCTCCCGCCAGAGGGCGAGCATCTCGTGCTCCTGGGCGATGAGGTCGGGTTTGCTGGGTACGGGTCGAAACACGGCGTCCTTTCGCTGCGGGCTCGAGGCGATCCGTCGGCGGGTGCTCCCCGCGGGCGGCTGCGTCCGGAACGGTCGCCGGAGACGGCAGCCGGGCTCGATCGCCGACAGCCAGTATCCTACCCGCGATGCACGACCCAGCGTCGCCTCGGCGGGCACCGCGGTCGGCCTTCGCCGCCGCCGTCCTGTCGCTCCTCTTCCCCGGCCTCGGCCATCTCTACGCCGGCGCCCCGGCCCGCGCCCTCGGCTTCGCAGCCCCACCGCTGCTCGCCCTCGCCCTAGTCGCAGGGCTCGTCCTCCGCATCGATCGGCTGACCCTGATCGGGATCCTCGTCCAGCCCACCGTCCTCACCGCGATCCTCGTCCTCGACGTCATCCTCCTCGTCTACCGCGCCGTCGCCGCCGTCGACGCCTGGCGGGTCGCCGTCTACCTGAACGAGGCGGCCGTGGCGGGCGACCGCTATGGGCCACCGGCGCTCCGCCTTCGACCAGCCTCGACGGCCGGCCTCCTTGCCGTCCTCGTCGTCATGACCGGCTTCCACGTCGCCGTCGCCCGCTACGACCTCCAGGCGATGGCCCTCGTCAACTGCATCTTCGACGAGACCGGGACGGCGACCTGCGACGAGGCCGGTCCGTCGCCCACGCCCGGCGGCTCGGCTGCGAGCGGCAGCCCAGCGACCCCGTCGCCGACCAGCGCCGCCTCGCCCGTCCTCACGCCGTCGCCTCTCCCGCCCTGGGACGGGAAGGAGCGCTTGAACGTCCTCCTCATCGGGTCGGACGAGCAGGGCGGCGGCCACAACACCGACACCCTCATCGTCGCGTCCATCGATCCGCCGACCGGCCGGGTCGCCCTCTTCAGCCTCCCCCGCGACACCGTCGACGTCCCCGTTCCGGCCGGCCCGGCCCGTGCCCTCTGGGGGACCGTCTACCGATCGAAAATCAACTCCTGGTTCGTCAACAACCGCCACAGGGCCGACCTCTGGCCGGGCACCGACCGGACCCGCGGCTACAACGCCCTGAAGGCGATCCTCGGCGAGCTCTACGGCCTCGACATCCGCTGGTATGTCGAGGTCAACTTCGACGGCTTCACCCGGCTCGTCGACGCCCTCGGCGGGGTGACGATCAACGTCCAGCTCCCCGTCGTCGACGACCGCTACCCCGGCCCCGACCGACGGCTCCGGCGGGTCTACATCCCGGCCGGCGTCCAGCACATGACCGGCGCCGAGGCCCTCGTCTACGCCCGCTCCCGCCACGGCTCGTCCGACTTCGACCGCGGCCAGCGCCAGCAGCGCGTCCTCCTCTCGCTCCGTCAGCAGACGGACATCGCCGCCGTCCTGCCGCGCCTCGACGAGCTCGTCGACGCCCTGAAGTCGACGGTCCGGACGGACGTCCCGGTCGACCAGCTCCCGAAGCTCCTCTCCCTCGCCGGGCAGATCGACCCCCGCTCCGTCCGCTCCTACGTCTTCGCGCCGCCCTTCTACGCCCGCGAGATCCTCTCCGGCGACCCGCGCGGGTACGTCATCGTCCCGAACGTGAAGCGGATCCGGGCCGCCGTCCGGGAGGCCTTCACCGCCGATCCGGCCGAGGAGGCCCGCCGAGAGGCCCTCGCCGGCGAGGGTGCCACGGTCTGGGTCCTGAACGGGTCGGGCGTCGCCGGCCAGGCGAGCGACCTCGCCCGGTACCTCGAGAGCTGGGGCGTGGCCGCCTCGGCACCGAACCAGCGGCCGGAGGGTCGACCGAGCCGGACCCGCCTCCTCGCCTACAACGGCGCCGAGACCCGCTTCCCGGCCACGGCCGCTTTCCTGGCCGCGGCCCTCGGCGTCGAGGTCAGCCCGACCGAGGACCCGACGGCCCGGGTCGACTTCCTCGTCGTCACCGCCCGGACGACCCCCGCCCTGACGCCACCCCCGGCGCCCTGACCGGGGCGATCCCGGCGCCTGCCCTCAGCGCCCGCCCTCAGCCCTGGGGGATCGGCGTCAGCCAGTGGCGGTACTCGGGCAACCGGCCCCGGACCGCGTCGAAGTAGCGGCTCCGGATCGCCGCCGCGATCGGGCCGACCTCGCCCGAGCCGACCTTGCGGTGGTCGATCTCGACGACCGGCGAGACCTGGACGCCGGTCCCGCAGAGGAAGACCTCGTCGGCGACGTAGAGCTCGGAGCGGTCGATGGAGCGGATCTCGACCGGGATCTTCTCGTCCCGGGCGAGCTCGATGATCGCCCGTCGGGTGATCCCCTCGAGGATGTCGTCCGAGACCGGCGGGGTCAGGAGGACCCCGTCACGGACGACGAAGATGTTCGCCGCCGAGCCCTCCGAGACGTGGCCGTCGGGGGTCAAGACGAGGGCCTCGTCGAAGCCGTTCAGCTCCGCCTCCGACTTCTGGAAGGCCATGTTCACGTAGCCGCCGACGATCTTGCCCCGGGCCGGCAACGCCTCGTCGGCGTTCCGCCGCCAGGACGAGGTCATGAGCCGGACGCCGTGCTCGGTGTCGATGTAGTTCCCGAAGGGGAGGGTAATGATGGACAGCTCGTGCTCGAGGTGATGGAGGCGGACGCCGATGGCCCGGGTCGACTTGTAGAAGGACGGCCGTATGTAGACGTCCTCGCGAAAGCCGTTCCGGCGAACGGTCTCGACGACGAGGCCGACGAGCTCGTCGACCGAGGGGACCGGCTCCATGAGCATGATCCGGCACGAGCGCCGGATCCGCTCGACATGCTCCCGGACGAAGAGCCCGTAGAGCTGCTCCTGCTCCGGGTTCCAGTAGGCGCGGATCCCCTCGAAGACGGCGGTCCCGTACATGAAGGCGTGGGTCATGATGCTGACCCGGGCATCGCGGAGGGGGACGAAATCGCCCTCGAAGTAGCAGATGAGGTTGTCCAGATCGGCCGGGGCGCCGGCGGGGCGGGTCGCCGGGGCGGAGGTCGCGGACGGCTTCTCGGTGAGCATGCTCGGCGACTCCTGCGCTAGCAGACGGGTGGAACGCTGGGGCCAAGGATACCAGCCGTGGCGCCCCCGCCGACCCCAACGGCTCGCGCGGCGACCCTGGATCCGAGCCCGGCGTCGCGGCAGGGCACGCCGGCCGCCCTCATCCGGCCCCGGCACCCTGGGCTCGGCACCGCTGGGCCTGCACCCCGGGCCCGGCTTCCTCGTCCCTGGCGCCCCCTACTCGGCCACCCCGGGCTCGGCCACCCTGGAGCGGAGCCGCTCTGGGGCCGGGCCGCCCGGGCCACTCAGCCGCCGACCAGGCCGAGCCCGACGAGGACGAGATAGCCGACGTAGACGAGGCCGCCGAGGAGCAGCCGCTGGCCGTGGAGCTGCGATCCGCCGAAGGGCCCGAAGATGAGCCCGGCCGACAGGAAGGCCATCGCCGCCGAGGCGAAGGCGAGGGCCGAGCCCGCGCCCAGGACCCAGGTCGACGAGGCGAAGACGATGGCGATGACCGTCGGGATCGTCGCCTGGAAGACCATGGCTCCGGTGATGTTGCCGAGGGCGAGGGTGTCCTTGCCGGCCCGGATCCAGAGGACGCTGTTGAACTACTCGGGCAGCTCGGTGGCGATGGGGGCGATGACGAGGGCGAGGAGCGCTTCCGGGACGGCGACGGCGCGGGCGATCGCCTCGACCGCCTCGACGAAGAGGACCGCCCCGCCGACGATGCAGGCGAGGGCCACGCCGACCTGGACGCCGACGACCCGGAGCCGCGGCACCGCCGGGTTCCGCCGGTGACCGCGCCGGTCGAGGTGCCGGAACCGGAGCGGAGCGAGGGTTGCCCCCTCGATCCGCTCCTCGGCCTCGAGGTGCTCCTTCACGTACCAGACGTAGATGGCGAGGAGGACGGCGGCGACCCCGAGCCGGACGGCGAGGAGCTCGCTCGGGAGGAGGGCCGAGGCGATGGCGATGGCGTAGGCGACGGCGAAGACCCGGAGGTCGTGACCGAGGACGTCGCGGGCGACGATCATCCGGTCGCCGGTCGGACGGCTGCGGCCGGCGACGATGACGGCGACCCCGGTCACGAACATGGCCAGCGTGGCGAGCATGAACGGTGCCCCCAGGACCGCGCCGACCCCGATGGCCTCGGCCGCGGCCCCGCCACCGAAGAGGATCGCCACCGTCGGGATCATCGTCTCCGGGAGGGCCGTCCCGACGGCCGCCAGGACCGAGCCCACGGCACCTTCGGCCAGGTCGAGCTTGTGGCCGAACCACTCGATCCCGTTCGTGAAGAGCTCGGCGCCGACGAGGATGACGACGAGGGCGACGCCGAGGGCGACGAGGTCGAGGAGCCCGTCCGTCATCCCTCGAGGGCGCCCCCGACGACGATGCTCGCCCCGATGACGCCGAGAACGGCGAGGGCGATGGCCACCATCCCCCACTCCCGGGCCTGGAGGTACCCGATCAGGGAGGCGACGACCCGTGCCGCCGGCGTCGCCATCGCCGCCACGAGACCGAGCCAGAGGAAGCCGCCCGGGCGGCCGCCGACGAGATCGGCCGGGAGACGGGCCAGATCGAGGGGCGGGTAGCTCGGATCGAGGGGCGACTGGCCGGCGAGGAGCATGAGCCCGACCCCGACGGCGAGGAGCCCGACGCTCACGGCGGTGCCGAGGCTGAGGAGCCGCCCGACCGAGCGCTCGAGATCACCCATCGACAGCTCCCGCCACCCTAGACCCCGATGACGCGGCGGCCCATCTGGATCGCCGTGTAGCCGAGGACGAGCACGAAGAGGAGGCGGAGGGTCCGGACGTCGATCCGGTGGGCGGCCCGGGAGCCGAGGGCGGCACCCAAGCAGACACCGATGGCCGTCGGCCCGGCGACGTAGGGATCGATCCCGCCCCGGGCGAGGTAGACGACCGCCCCAGCCGTCGCGGTGATTCCGATCATGAGGTTGCTCGTCGCCGTGGCGACCCGGAGCGGCACCCCCATGAAGAGGTGCATGACCGGGACCTTGACGAGCCCGCCGCCGACCCCGAGGAGGGCGGCCACGACACCGGCACCGAGACTCCCGACGATGCCGGCCGGGAGGCGTCGGACGACGTAGTCCGCGCCGTTCAGGCTCGCCCGGAACGAGCCGTGCTCGAGCGCGTCCCCGGCGACGACCGGGTCGTCGGCGGGGACCGAGCGGGGCCGGGCCATCGACCAGGCCGTGTAGACGAGGAGGGCCGTGAAGAGCCCGGCGACGACCCGCTCCTCGACCAGGAAGGCGATGAGGCCGCCGGCGAAGGCACCGATGGCGGTGAAGAGCTCGAGGGTCATCCCGAGCCGCAGGTTCGCCACGTGCCGCTCGAGGTAGACCGAGGCCGCGGCGCTGCTCGTGACGATGACGCAGACGAGGCTAACCCCGACCGCCTCGCGAACCGACAGCCCGAAGCCGAGGGTGAGGAGGGGGACGATGAGGATGCCGCCCCCGAGACCGAGCAGCGCCCCGAACAGACCGGCCGCCGCGCCGCCGGCGACCATCGCCAACCCGACGATCACCGGCCGCGCCCCGAACCGGCGCTGCGACGACCGAGCCTCCCCTCAGGACCGCCGTCGAGGTCCGCCGCCCCGGCCACTCAGCCGCGGAGGTGCTGGGGGGCGAAGGGGAGGAGAGCGACGTGGCGGGCCCGCTTCAGGGCGACGGCGAGCTCCCGCTGATGCTTGGCGCAGGTCCCCGTCTTCCGTCGCGGCTCGATCTTCGCTCGCTCGGAGAGGTAGCGGCGGAGGCGGTTGACCTCCTTGTAGTCGATGTGCGGCGAGCGGTCGGCGCAGAAGGCACAGACCTTCCGACGCCGTCGATCGCGGTAGTAGTCGTCGCGCTTCTTCGTCTTCGAAGCCATCCTTGGTCGGGTCTCCCTCGGTCACTGACGCCCCTTGGGGGCGTCGTTGGTGCTGGTCTAGAAGGGCAGGTCGTCGAGATCCGACGCCTCGTCCATCGCCTCGGCGGGCGGAGCAGGACGCTCGGCCGGGCGGACCGGCGGCGGGCCCTCGAGGTCGTCCCGAGGCCGCGGGTCGAGCGGCGTCACCGTGCTGGCGACGAGCTCGGTCGTCGTTCGCTTCGTGCCGTCCTGGGCCTCCCACTGGCGCGTCTGGAGCCGCCCCTCGACGTAGACCTTGCGCCCCTTGCGGAGGTACTCGGCCGTCCGCTCGGCGAGCGGCCCCCAGCAGACGACCCGGAACCACTCGGTCTCTTCCTGCCACTCGCCGTTCTGATCCCGGTAGTTCCGGTTCACGGCGACGGTGAACTGGGTGACCGGCTGGCCGCTCGGCGTGTAGCGCATCTCAGGATCGCGCCCGAGGTTGCCGATGATCATCGCCTTGTTGAGCGACACAGCCCTGCCTCCCTAGTCGATGGCGGCCGGAGCGGCTTCGCTCTCGGACTCGTCGATGAGCTCGATCTCCTCTTCCTCCTCGGGCGGCGGCGCCGGGACGACCGCCTCCTCCTCTTCCTCGGCCGGGCTCGCCGCGGCCGCCTTGCGGGCCGGCCGGACGGGCCGCTCGACGCGGGTGACGAGGTGGCGCAGGAGCTCCTCGGTGATGAGGAGGCTCCGCTCGAGCTCGACGATCGAGCTCGGCGGGGCGTCGAAGAGGACGATGTGGTACGAGCCTTCCCGGAAGTGCTGGATCGGGTAGGCGAGCCGGCGGCGACCCCACGGGGCGACCTTGACGATCTGGCCCCCGGCCTCGTTGATCTGGCGGGTCAGCCGCTCCATGACCGCGTTCAGGCGGTCGTCCGGCACGTCGGGCCGGAAGACGAGCATGCATTCATAACGGCGCATCGGCCGGCGTTGCTCCTTCCTGTGGGTCTGCCCTGCTGGTCGGAAGATCGCCGCAGAGCCGAAAGGGACGGCGGCGAGTGTACCACGGCGGCCTCACGACGCCGAGCCGCCGCTGTCGACGCCGAGCCGCGCGCGATCCGCCGTCACCGGGCGCCCCCCAGCCCCGGGGTCGACGGACCGCGTCCCCGGTCGCCGGCCGCCGCGCTATCCTCTCCCCGAGTTCGCGCCCGCGGCCATGCCCAGCCTGATCGGAGTCCCAGTGCCACCAACCCCCACCCTCCTCGTCGAGGCGGATCCCGAGCGCGGAGCCGCCATCGAGGCCATCCTCGCCGGGGCCGGCCATCCGGTCACCCAGGTCGCCACGGCCGAGGACGCCCTCCGGGCGGCCGCCGGCGTCGGTCTCGTCGTCATCGACGTCCTCCCCGACGGCGACGCGGCGGTCGAGCTCTGCCGTGAGATCCGTCGGACGCCGGCCCTCGCCGCCGTCGCCGTCATGTGCATCGCCCATTCCGACGACGTCGAGGAGCGGATCCGCTTCCTCGAGGCCGGGGCCGACGACGTCGTGGTCCGGGGCTTCGACGCCCGCGAGCTCGAGGCCCGCGTCGACGCCCTCATCCTCCGCTTCCAGCGCTCGCG